>JAGYID010000163.1 GCA_018606725.1 Acidobacteriota bacterium | reverse complement strand
CACGCCGAGCACGAGGTCGAGGCGAACTGGAAAATCCTGATTGAAAACTATCAGGAGTGCTACCACTGCCCTGGCGTCCACCCGGAGCTGTGCGACCTCGTGCCGCTGTATCGCACCGGCGTCGTCGACAACGCCGAGGCCCCGGGCAATCAGGAGATCGCCACCTTCCGGAAAGGTGCTGTGACCTTCACGCACAGCGGCACGACGACGCGGCCGCTGTTCGCCGGGCTGACGGAGAAGGACAAGACGACCTACAACGGCGAGCTGATCCTCCCCTCGGCGTGGATGAACTTCCTGCCCGATTTCGTCCAGACGCGATCGCTCTGGCCCGTGAGCCCCACCCGCACCCGGCTGATCGCCGACTGGCTCTTTGAGCCGGCGACGATGGCCCGGCCGGACTTCGACCCGGGCGACGCCCTGGCGTTCACCAATCTGATCGCGGCGCAGGATTGGAAGGTGTGCGAGGCGGTCCAGCGCGGCGTCGCCTCTCGGGCCTATCGCGGCGGGATCTTCACGCCGCTCGAGGACGGCCCGGCCGAGTTCGACCGCTGGGTGCTGCAGCGCCTCGACAGGCAGTGACGAACATGCGTGCATGGACGGCGTCCTGCTTTGCGCTCGTGCTTGGCGTCTGCGGCTGCTCGCCTCAAGCGCACCCCGAGGGGACCGCCGACCTGCTGGTTCGACACGCGAACATTCACACCATGGATGAAGCGGTGCCGCGGGCGACCGCGATCGCCGTGCAGGGTGACCGGATCCTGTGGGTCGGGGACGACGGCGCCGCCGCCCGGTTCATCGATGGGAAGACGCGCCTCGTCGATGCCGGTGGACGGTTGCTCCTGCCGGGGTTCATCGACAGCCACTTTCATGTCGGGCTGGGCGCCGATCCCAATGTCGAGCGGATCACCGGGCAATCATTGGGGGAAATTCAGGCTCAGGTGAAGGCGTTCGCCGCCAGCCGCCCGGACTTGAAGTGGATCGAGATGGACGGCTGGAATTACTCCGCCTTTCCCGACGGCAGCCTGCCGGCGGCGGCGGATCTGCATGGCCTGACGGGAGGCCGGCCAGCATTTCTCGTGGCGTATGACTATCACACGGTCTGGATGAACCAGGAAGCGCTGCAAACCTTCGGCATCACGAAGGCGACGAAGTCCGTCAGTTTCGCCGAGGCGGTGCAGCATGACAGGAAGACCGGCGAACCGACTGGGATCTTTATCGGCTTTGGCAGTGCCGGGCTTTCGGAACAAGCGGAAGCCGATCTCAGGAAGCATTTGCCCTCCCACTCCCCGGAGGGCACCGCCGGGCGTGTCGAGGGACTCCTGCGTCGCGCCGCGCGTGCGGGAATCACGACGGTCGTGGAGCCCCAGACCTATCTCGAGTCTTTGCCGCTCTACGCGCAACTCGAGAAGGAGGGGCGGTTGCCACAGCGGCTTCAGGTGGCGCTGTTCCATCGCCGAGGCACGAGCGACGCGGAGATCGCCAGGTTCGTCGAGGCGCGCACGCAGTACAACAGCGACTGGTTCCGCGTCGCCGCGGTGAAGCTCTACATTGACGACGTGATCGAGCCGCACACGGCGGCGATGCTCGCTCCTTACGCGGACCGGCCGGAGACGAAGGGGAACACCGTTTACCCGCCACAGGAATTCAACGACGTGGTGGCCAGGCTGGATCGGCTCGGGTTCCAGATTTTCACGCACGCCATCGGGGATCGCGGGATTCGCACGGCGCTGGACGCCTACGAACATGCGCGAATGGTGAACGGGGTGCGTGATTCCCGTCACGAGATCGTCCATGTCGAGTGCTTGAGCGAGCAGGACGTCCCGCGCTTCCACGCCCTCGGCATCACCGCCTGCATGCAGCCGCGCCACTGCGCGCCCGACATCACGGGACAATGGGCCAAGGCCGTGGGGCCACAGCGCTGGCAGTACGCCTGGGCCTTCCGAAGCCTGCGGGATTCCGGGGCGACGCTGGCCTTTTCCAGCGACTGGAACGTCGCCGAGATGGAGCCGGCGATCGGCATCTACACGGCGCTGACGCGCCAGGGACTCGACGGGCAGCCTGTCGGCGGCTGGGTGCCGGAGCAGACCATCGAGATCGAGACGGCGGTGAAGGGTTACACGATCACGGGGGCCTACGCCAATTTCGTGGAGGGGAATCGCGGCTCTCTGGTGCCGGGCAAGTATGCCGACCTGGTGTTGCTCTCCGACGACGTGTTCACGATTGCGCCGGAAAAGGTGAAGGACGTGAGGGCGGTGTGGACGGTCGTGGGGGGCAAGGAAGCATGGCGAGGGTTCTAGCTCCGATTCCGATGGGCGCGCCCCTGGAACGCTGCTGGTGGCTGCGTGAGGCGATGGCCCACCCCGAGTTCGTCGGGGACCCGGCCCCCGCGCTGAAAGGCGACACCGATGCCGACGTGCTCATCATCGGCGGCGGCTACACCGGCCTGTGGACCGCGTGGCAGCTCAAGCGGGCCGCGCCGGGCATCGACGTCGTGGTGCTGGAGCAGAGCGAGTGCGGCTTCGGGCCCAGCGGACGCAACGGCGGATTCATCAACGGCTTCTACGATCACGCCGAGACGCTGGTGGATCTGTTCGGCGCAGCCGGCGCCCTGGCGATCATCGCCGCCGCCGCGCAGACCGTGCGTGACCTGGCGGCCTGGATGGACGAGCACGCGGTGGATGCCTGGTTCACGCGCCGCGGCTACATCGGCGTGGCGTCATCGGCGGCCCAGGAAGGCGCCTGGCGCGGCACCATCGCCGCCGCCGCGGCGATCGGCCTGGGCGACAGGTACCGCGAGCTCAGCGCCGCCGAAGTGGCTGTCTTCGTGCGGTCCCCGGTCTTCCGTGGCGGGTACCTGGTCGCCGACGGTGGCCACCTTCAGCCGGCGCGCCTGGCGCGCGGGCTGCGTCGCGTCTGCATGGAGTCGGGGGTGCGCATTCATGAACACACCCCCGTGAGCGAGTTCCGCGCGGGCCCGCCCGCCGAAGCGCGCACGCCTGGGGGCACCGTGCGCGCCCCTCAGGCAGTGCTCGGCGTCGGCGCGTGGGCCGGCGGTTGGAAGCAGTTCCGCCGGCGGATCGTGACGCGGGCGTCGTTCATGGCGATCACCGCCCCGGCCCCCGGGAAACTGGCGGAGATCGGCTGGACCAGCGGCGTCGGCATCTGCGACATGCGCACAACACTGCGCTACCTGCGCACCACCCCCGACGGCCGCATCGCGCTGGGGGTCGGCGGCGCGCGCGGGACCTGGGACGGTCGCATCGGCGAGCGCTTCGACGGTGACGAGGCCGGGACCCGGCACGCCATCGACGCCATTCACCGGTTCTTCCCCGCCTTCCGCGATGTCCCGATCGACGGACGCTGGGGCGGACCGATCGACGTCGCGGGCGGGCACACGCCATGCGCGGGAACGCTCCCCGGCGGGAACGTGCACTACGCCTTCGGCTACACCGGCAACGGCGTCGGGCCGTCGCATCTGTTCGGCAGGATCCTCGCGGCGCGCGCGCTCGGCGTCGAGAACGATCTCATGCGCCTGCCGTTCGTGGACATGGAGCCGAAGCGCTTCCCGCCGGAGCCGCTGCGCAGCCTCGGCGCCGCCATTGCCAACGAAGCGGCGTTGCGCCGCGACGACGCGCTCGATGCCGGTCGCCGGCCGAATCCACTGATCGACTTCTTGGCCAGGCTGCCTCGGCGGCTGGGCTATCACCTCGGCCCTTAGCGGGCCGGGTTCCCGCTGAAGCCGATCCACCTCAACACCACGAACGCCGCGGGACCGCTCGCCAGCCCGAGGGCCCCCAGCCACGCCATCCGCCACGCCCCGAGCGGCACGCCCAGCCAGCAGATGATGAAGGGCCCGGCGCTGATCAGGAGCGCCACCGGCCAGCCGCCCGGGATCCGGAACCGGCGCGGCAGGTCGGGGCGGGTGGCGCGCAGCCGCAGGAACGCCAGGTAGAACAGCGTGTAGATGCCGATGTTCAGCCACTGGTTCCAGAACACGATGCTGACGAATTGATCGACGAACAGCGCGATCAGCGTGTAGACGGCCCCGTCGAACAAGAGCGAGAACCAGGGGGCCCCGAACCTGTGCCCGATCATGGCGAAGGCGGCCGGGAAGCGCTTCTCCGTCGCGAGCACCATCGGCACCCGGGTGTTGACCATCAGGGCGCCGTGGAACAGGGACGTATTGGAGAGCAGCGCGGCCAGCCCGATCCAGGCCCCGAGCGCCTCCCCTCCGAGCCGGTAGGAGAGGGTCGTGAAGTGATGATCCGTCCACGAGGCGTAGTCGTGATCGACGCCGATGGCGGTGACGATCGGCAGGAAGTACGTCAGGAAGATGCAGGGGACCGCCAGCGCGTAGGCGCGGCCGTAGGTCCTGGACGGGTCCTCGACTTCGCCCGCGACGATCGACACCGCGTCGAGCGTGCTGAAGCACCACATGCCGAGCATCAGCGCCAGCCCCAGCCCCTCGACCGTGCCCTTGCCGGCAGCCACCAGCGGGTGAAGCGCGGCGATGCTGAAATGCGGCAGGCCGAGGAACAGGAAGACGACAAACGGCGACAGCAGGAACACCGTGAACCCAACCGCCAGACGCCCGCCGAAACGGATGCCGCGCAGGTTCAGACCCACGAACAGCCAGATGATCGCGACGCGGATGCCCCGCTCCTGCCACGGCCCGAGCCCCGGGACCCAGTAGAGCAGGTACTGGGTGAACAGGATCGGGTAGATGGAGGTGTCGGCGAGCATCTTGATCCAGTACCACCAGGCGATCTGGAACTCCCAGAACGGACCGAACGCCATGCCGGTCCAGCGGACGAAGCCGCCTTCCTCCGGCACGGCGCTCGCCAGCTCGGTGGCCACCAGCGCGTGCGACAGGCCCCAGAAGAGAAGCGTCAGCACGAGCATCAGGGCCGCCGCGCCCGGACCGCCGTCGCGCACCATCGCCTCGAGGCCGAACGGCCCGGAAGAGCCGAAGATGAAGATCGTCCCGGCCAGGGTGACCGCGCCGAGGCCGCTCGGGGAGCCTGGGTCGTTCATCCCAGGATGGTGTCGAGGTCGAAGGTGGCGCCCAGGATCGGCACGAAGGTGCGGGCGCCGGTCTCCTTGCCGATCCGCTGCGCCAGCGCTTCGGCGGCGGCCGGCTCGCCGTGGGTGACGAAGACGGCGCGCGGCGGCGAGGGGCAGGCGCGCAGCCAGCGCATCAGGCCGTCGGCGTCGGCGTGACCGGACAGGCCGTGGGCGACCAGGAACGAGGCGCGCACCGGCACGTCCTGGCCGTGGATGCGCAGCGTCTTCGCTCCTTCCAGGAGGGCCCGGCCGCGCGTGCCGGCCGCCTGGTAGCCGACGAGCATCAGCAGATTGCGCTCGTCCGGCAGGCGCTGGGCGAGATGGTGCAGGACGCGGCCCCCGGACAGCATGCCGCTGGCGGAAATGATCACCCGCGGTCCCGACAGCGCACTGAGCCGCTTCGATTCGTCGGTCGTCCGGCTGAACTGGAGATTCGGCGGGCACAGGCGGGCCGCGACGACGTCGGCGTCGAGGGTGTGGTCGCGCAGGTGCCGCGCGTAGATACGGGTGGCGTCGATCGCCATCGGGCTGTCGATGTGCATCGGCACCGACGGCAGACGGCCGGAGGTCATCATGTCGTTGAGCAGCAGGACGATCTGCTGGGCCCGGCCGACGGCGAAGGCCGGGATCACCACCACGCCGCCGCGCTCTAAGGTGCGGCCGAGCGGCGCGGCGATCTGGTCGGCCAGCGGCGTCTTGTCGTGCAGGCGGTCGCCGTAGGTCGATTCGATCACCAGCGCGTCGCAGGCCGGCGGCGGCGTCGGGTCGGGATGCAGCAGCATGTCGTAGCCACCGACGTCGCCGCTGAAGACCAGGGTTCTGGTCCGATCTCCGTCGTTCACGCGCGCCTCGACCAGCGCCGACCCGAGGATGTGGCCGGCGTTCTTGAAACGCGCCTGCAGCTTGTCGCCGAGCGGCATCCAGACGTCGTAGTCGGCGGCGGTCAGGCGCGCGATCGCCTGTTCGGCATCCTCGCTGGTGTACAGCGGCAGCGCCGGGGTGTGCTTGCTGAACCCCTTGCGGTTGGCGAAGTCGGCGTCCTCTTCCTGCAGCTTGGCGGCGTCCATCAGCAGCAGGCCGGCGAGCTCCCCGGTGCCCGGCGTGCAGTGGACGGGGCCGGCGAAGCCCTCGCGCACCAGGCGGGGCAGATAGCCGGCGTGGTCGATGTGGGTGTGGGTCAGAACGACGCGGTCGACCTTTTCGGGGCGGAAGGCCGGCTTCTTCCAATTGAGTTCGCGCAGCGCCTTGAGACCCTGGAACAGGCCGGCGTCGATGAGGACGCGCGCGCCGTCGCTTTCCAGCAGGTGACGCGACCCGGTCACCGTGTGGGCGGCGCCATGAAACCCGAGGCGGAGCATCAGGGCGGTCCCCGGTGCCGTCGCAGCCGCTCGATCGCCTCGGTGCGGATCGTCTCCAGCTCGGTCTGCTGCTCCGGCCGCAGCGACGGCCGCAGATCGGCGCACGCCTGGTCGACGATCGCCTCCAGGCGCGGCAGGGTGTCGTCGCGCACCTGGCGGATCTGCGCGTGGGCCTTCCTGGTCACCTCTTGAAGCACGCCGCGCTGCGTCTCGTCGAGCCGCAGGCGGCGCGACAGGTGGCGGACGATCATCCTTTCCATCCGCTCCGAATTCATGAAGCGGCCGTGCAGCCCGTGCAGGCCGAAGGCGGCGAAGCCCAGGGCCCCGCAGACGACCCCGAGGATGAACACCCCCGCGAGCAGCCAGGCGGCGCGGGCGCGGGTCATCATCGCGGCGTCTCCGCCGGACGGGCCCCGCTCGGCGGCGCCGCCGCATCGGCCCCCGCCGCGGCGGCGGCCGTCGTCGCGGTGTCGTCCGACAGCACCACGCCGAGTGCGGGGTCGATGGAGAGGATGGAGGTCAGGTCGGCGGTCTGCGCGGTCGTGACGCTGCTGGCGGCCTGATAGAACAATGCGGCGGCGATCAGCGCGCAGGCCGCGGCGGCGCCGAGGGCCGGTCGCAGCAGCCCCACGATCGCCGCGCTCCAGTCGCCCGTCGCGCTCCGCTCCGGCGCGGCAGCGAAGCCGCCGGCGGCCGCGATGCGGTCCCGCAGCCGCGTCTCGAAGCCGGGCCGCGTCGTCGCGTCCTGCGGCCGGTCGCTGCCGAGGCGCAGCAGCAGCGCCGCGCGCAGCGCGGTTGCGCAGGCCGGGCAGCCGGCGGCGTGCCGGCGCATCGCCTCCGACGGCGCGGTGAAATCCGGCGCCCGCAGCGCCCGCTCGAGCTCACGGCACTCACTCATCCGTTCCTCCACCGGCCGCCGTCCCTCTGCCGGCGGCCGTCCCGCCGCGGGCGCCCGTCCCTCCGCCGGCCGCCAGCCGGCGCAACGCCCTGCGGGCCCGCATGGCCCGCACCTTGACCGCGGCGCGGGTCGAGCCGGTCACCGCCGCCACGTCGGCGGCGGACATCCCCTCCAGATCGAGCAGCACCAGCACCATGCGGTCCTTCGGCGGCAGCGAGTCGAGCAGCCCCGCGGCGAGGACGCGCGCCGCCTCGGCGCGGGCGGCCTCGAGCGACGCGCCGCGCAGCGCCGCGTCGAGCCAGCCGGCCACGTCGTCCGACAGGTCGGCGAGCGAAACCTCGGGACGCCGGCGGCGCTCCCGCAGGCGATCGCGGCAGAGATTGGTCGCGATCCGCAGCAGCCAGTGCTCGAACGGCGCATCGGAGCGCCAGGTGGCGGCGGCGCGGTGCAGTCTCAAGAAAACCTCCTGGACGATCTCCTCGGCGTCCTCGCGGCGGCGGAAGAAGCGCAGCGCCAGGCGCAGCAGCCGATCCTTCCACCGCCCCACGAGCAGGTCGAAGGCCGCCGCGTCTCCCGCGGCGGCCCGTGCGACCAGGACAGCATCCGTCTCGTCATCGGCCAAGCCGCACCATCATACGGCCGAGGGTTCTAGAGCGCGTCGATGAAATCGCCGGCGTGCTCGCGCCAGATCGAGCGGCCCAGGCCGACGCGCTTCGTGAGCTTGTCCCCGAACTGCCGCAACAGCGCATCGATCCGGTCGCGCTGCTCCGAAGTCAGGACGCCCCGCAGCTTCGAGAACAGGACCGCCTTCTCGACCGCCAGATCGGCGTCGGCGGCCGCGGCCCGTTTGGCGGCGGCGCGCACGGCGCCCTCGTCGAGCGTGCCGGCGTGGACCGCCTCGAACAGCGCCTTGTGGGTCTCGACCTTGCGGTCGATGAGCGGCTCGAGGCTCGGTTGCTCCTTCGCGAGGATCTCTTTGATGGCGCTCTTCTGGTCGTCGGTCAGGTCGAGATCGGCCAGGACATGATGCAGCCGGCCGAAACCGCCGCCGAAGCCTCCGCCCCCGAAACCCCCGTCCCTGAAGCCGCCCCGGCCGCAGCCCGCGTGCTCCGCCAGCCGCGGCCCGGCGACCGCCGCGCCGAG
>JAGYID010000162.1 GCA_018606725.1 Acidobacteriota bacterium | reverse complement strand
CCGGGCGCGCGAGGCGGACGTCGTCCTGCGCGGTGGGGCGGTCTATACGGTCGACGCGGCGCGCCGCTGGGCCGAGTCGGTCGCCATCGACGGCGACCGGATCGTCTACGTCGGCTCCGATGCGGGCGCCGGGCCCTACGTGGGGCCGCGGACCCGGGTGGTGAACCTCAACGGCCGGATGGTTCTCCCCGGCTTCCAGGACAGCCACATCCACGCCGTCCAGGGCGGCCTGAGCCAGCTCACCTGCGCGCTGTACGATTTCAAGACCAGGGAGGAGTACGCCGGGGCGGTCGCCAAGTACGCCGCCGCCCATCCCGACCGCCCCTGGGTGCGCGGTGACGGCTGGTCATTGGCGGCGTTCTCCCCCACCGGGATCCCGGACAAGCGCGTGCTCGACCGGGTCGTGCGGGACCGCCCGGTCTACCTGGAATCGAGCGACGGGCACTCGGCATGGGTGAACTCGAAGGCGTTGTCGATGGCCGGCATCACCAAGAACACGCCGAACCCCCCCGGCGGCCGGATCGACAAGGACCCGAAAAGCGGCGACCCGATCGGCGGGCTGCAGGACGCCGCCATGGATCTCGTCAAGACGCACGTCTCCCCCTACACGCCGGAGGACAAGGAGGCGGGACTGCGCTCCGCCCTGAAGACGCTCAACGGCTTCGGCATCACCGCCTGGCAGGACGCCGACGTGAAGTTCGACCCGAAGAGCGAGTACGACACCGCCGATACCTACCGGACGCTCGACGAGCGGGGCGCCCTGACGGCGCGCGTGTCGCTGTCGCTGTGGTGGGAGCAGACCAAGGGCGAGGAGCAGGTGCCGGGCTTCCTCGAAGCGCGCCGCAAGTACACCCGCGGCAATGTCCGGGCCGGCACCATCAAGATCATGCAGGACGGCGTCATGGAGGTGCAGACCGCCAAGCTGCTCGAGCCGTACATGGGGAAGCCGGGCGTGAGGGGACTGTCGATGGTCGACCCCGCGAAGCTCAAGACCTACGTGACGCGGCTCGACAAGGAGGGCTTCCAGGTCCACTTCCACGCCATCGGCGACGCCGCCATCCGCGACTGCCTCGATGCCCTCGAAGCCGCCCGCCGGGCCAACGGGGCGCGCGACAGCCGGCACCACATCTCGCACCTCGAGCTGTTCAACCCCGCCGAGATCGACCGCTTCCGCGCCCTCAACGCGGTGGCGAACTTCCAGCCGCTGTGGGCCTTCGCCGACGACTACATGAAGGACCTGACCCTGCCGTTCCTCGAGCCGGAGCGGGCCCGCTGGCTCTATCCGATCGGCAGCGTCCTGCGCACCGGCGCCGTCGTCGCGTTCGGCAGCGACTGGTCGGTCTCCTCGCCGAACCCGCTCGAGGAGATGGAGGTCGCCATCACCCGCATGGGGCCGGACGGCGAGACCACAACACCGTTCATCCCCGAGGAGCGGATCGATCTCAAGGACGCCATCGCCGCCTTCACCATCAACGCCGCCTACGTCAACTTTCTCGACGACCGCACCGGCTCGCTCGAGCCGGGCAAGCTCGCCGACCTGATCGTCCTCGACCGCAACCTGTTCACCATCCGGTCGGAGGAGATCTCCGAGGCGAAGGTGGTCCTGACCCTGCTCGGCGGCAAACCGGTGCACGGCGACCTCGCGCTGGGGAGGTAGGAAGCGGCTGGCGCGCCCGGAGGGATTCGAACCCCCAACCCTCGGATCCGAAGTCCGATGCTCTATCCAGTTGAGCTACGGGCGCGCGGGGGCCGTCATGATAGCCCAGGAGCAGGTCCGGGTTTTCGGCCGGGCTCCTGACCGGGATTTCTCACCGCTTGCGTGCCGCCACCGAGGCGATCATGCGGCCGTCGAACTCCCCTTCGCGCTGCCGCTCGATCGCCAGCGGCGCGACCAGGCGGGGCAGCTCGCCCGGTTCCAGCAGGTAGGCCGGGTTGGTGGGCTTGCCACGCTTCGCCTGCTCGAGGGTGTAGGTCTCGTACAGCAGCAATCCTCCCGGCTTGAGGGCGCTCCGGAGCGCGGCGAACAGCGGCCGGTGCAGGTAGTGGACGACGACGATCAGGTCGTGCTCGTCCGCCCCGATATCGACCGTGCCGGTTTCGAGATCAAGGACATCCGCCCGCAGCTCCAGCCGCAACCGCGCGGCGGCCTCGCGCAGAGCCCCGACCAGCGCGGCATCGCGATCGACGGCGCGCACCGTGTAGCCGGCGGCGGCGAGCAACAGCGCGTGGCGGCCGGCCCCGCAGGCGACGTCGAGAACGCGGCCGCCGCGCGGCAGCAGGTCGGCGCACTGCAGCAGCCACGATGACGGTCCGAACAGGGTGGGATCGCCCGGCGCGTATTCGCGCGCTCCGGTCCAGCGCGACATCCCGCCGGCCAGGTTGAGGATCCCTTCATAGCCGGCCTGCGCCAGCCAGCGCGCCGCGTGCGCGCTCCGGATGCCGTGCTCGCAGGTCACCAGGAGAGGTGTGCCCTGCCGCGCGATGGTCGCCGGCGCCGACGGCAGGAGGTCGAGCGGCAGCAGGACGGCGCCCGGGATGTGGCCCGAGCCGATGAACTCCTCCGGCGTCCGCACGTCGAGGACGCGCACGCTGCCGGCGGCGACGAGGCTCTCGGCCTCCTTGGGATCGATACTCCGGAACGGGCGGACCTCGGGGGAGGTCATCGGCGGGCGGGGGCGGCGTTCATCCCGCCGCTTCGATAACCGGCTCGAGGCGGATGGTGGTGCGCACCGAATTGGAAATCAGGCAGGCCTGCTCGGCTTTCTGGAGGATGCGGGCGGCGCGCTCCCGGTCCGCGGCGTGCGCGAGGACCAGCCGCGGGCGCAGCACGGCCTCGGTCACCCGGAACAGGCGGTCTTCGCCCCGGCGGACCGTGCCGGTCGCGGGGCACTCGAACGACCGGAACTCCAGCTTCGAATTGGCGGCGATCGCCAGGAAGGTCGCCATCAGGCAGGAGGACAGGGCGGCGACGAACAGGTGTTCGGGGCTCCAGATCCCGGGATGGCCGCCGAACTCCGGCGGCGTGGCGACCTCGAGCGGTGGCAGGGTCTCGGCGCGCGCCATCCCCTTGCGCTCCGACGTCCAGCGAACTGTCAGCGTGTAATCGTGCGACTCGCTCATCGGCGCTTCTCCAGCAGGTTCGCGCCGCACCGGCGGGCCGGGCCGGCGCGCTGCATCAGGCACGGGGGCTCGGACGCGCCGACCGCCGGCCGTGGCCGGGCCTGGCCTTGGCGGGGGCCTTCGCGGCCTCGGAGCGATCGGAAACCGGCTTGCCGCCGCGGGCCAGGACATCGAGCAGGTCGGTGATGGTCACGATGCCCACGATCCGTTCGCCGTCGACCACCGGCAGACAGCCGATGGCACGGCCGCGGAGCAGGTTCGCCGCTTCCTGCACGGTGGTTTGCGGGGCGGCGGTGTAGATGTGCCCGGTCATGATCTCGCCGGCGGTGCCGGCCCAGCGCAGGGCGACCCCCCGCGGCCCGCCGAGATCCCGCGCCGACAGCACGCCGACCGCCTTTCCCTTCTCGATCACGACCAGGTGATGAATGCCACGCTCTGTCATCAGATTGTTGGCGGCCTCTGCCGTCTCGCTGGCCTCGATGGTCGCCACGGGGCTGCTCATGATGTCGACGAGCCTCATGGTCACCTCCTGGTTGTGCTCGAACTGGATGCCGGTGTTGCGCACGACGCCTCGGTTAAGGAGAGCAAACCACGTGCCGCCTGCTGCTTACCCCCTCAGTGCTCCGGGACGCCCGGATCCGGTCATGTCCGTACGCGGTCATTTTAAATCTTGCGCGCCCCGATCCGGTCCACCAACCTCGACGCAATATTTTCCCGGGCTAGGAGCCTGCCCGAGTATTCGGCCGGGCCGCGCGCATGGGGCTTGCGCGTCGCAGACAAGGAGCGAGGAGGACAGTGACCTTGGTCGGTCACCGACGACGAGCGACGCAGGCTGCGGCCGCAACCCCCATGCGCCCTCCGGGTTCCGGCGGCGTGGGGCCGTCTGTTTCGTTGCCGCTCCTCGGCGATGGCCCCGCATCGCCTGCGTCGCGGACGCCTCGCATCCGGCCCCACGGCGTCCGGAACGCGGCCCGGCCCAATACTCGGGCAGGCTCCTAGGCCGCCTTGCCCGGCCCCCGGGTGGGACCTTAATGTCTGGGGCGATGGGATCCCAGGCATCCATCCGCGACGATCAGAAGTCCGCGCTGGCATTCTCGTGGACCTTCGCCATCATCTGGAACGCCATCTCCTGGCCGGTCGCCCGGTACGCGTTCCGCGCCGCCTCCGGAGGTGGGACGAGTCTCGCCTGGATCGCCCTGCTGTTCCCGGCGGTGGGTATCTTGTTGCTCGCCCAGGCGGTCGTCGCCACGCTGCGCTGGCGGAAGTTCGGCACCTCGTACTTCGACCTCGAGGCGCGGGTGACGGCGGGCGGCAGCCTCGCCGGCAGGATCCGCACCCGTCTCGAGGCGCCGCCCGCCGGGCCGATCCGCGCCACCCTCTCCTGCTTGAACGTCGTGACCAGCGGGTCGGGGAAGGACCGCTCGGTCTGGGAGAAAATCGTATGGCAGGAGACACTGGAGGTCCCCGCCGCCTCGATCGCCTTCGACCCCGGTGGAACCGGCATTCCGATCGCCATCGCGCTGCCCGCCGACGCCCGCGCCACGGACGAGACCGACCGCGACGACCGGATCCTCTGGCGCCTGGAGATCAGCGCCGACCTGCCCGGGCTCGACCTGCGCGATCGATTCGAGGTGCCGGTGTGGCCGGCGACCGCCGGCGCCGCCGCCCCGACCGCCGCCCGCGAGGCCTCGGCCCGTCGCGCCCTCGAGCCACCGGCCAACCCGAGCATCGCCGTCGAGCCGGGTCCCGAGGGCGGGATGCAGTTCAGCTTCCCGGCCTTGCGCAACGTCGGGGCGGCGATCGGCTTCAGCTGCTTCTTCCTGCTCTTCGCCGGCGTCTCGATCATGTTCGTATTCCTCGCGGGCGGCAGCGGGCGCTCCGCCGGCCGTCCCGGCGCCGGTGTCCTGGCGGTGGCGCTTTTCGGCGGGCCGGTGCTCGTCGTTTTCCTGGCGTTCGACCTGCTGCTTCTCCTGATCGTGTTGCATATCTGGTTCGCGAGCAGCCGGGCGCTGTTCGCCGCGGGCGAGGTCCGGGTGACTTACGGCCTGTGCGGCGCGC
>JAGYID010000014.1 GCA_018606725.1 Acidobacteriota bacterium | reverse complement strand
TCATTAGCGGCCCCGCCTCTTCCCGGACCCTGCCTTGTTCAGCAGAGAGAAACACCATGTAGCCCTGCCGCACCCTTGACAACGGAAGTCATATCAACGCCCGGGCTAAGCTGCGGCGCGCGTGCGCAACCTCGATACCGCCACCGATCTCCCGCGCGCCGTCTGCTTCAGCCGGTTGTTCGACAGAGCCCGTGACTCAGGCCGCCAGCAGCGGAGCAAGTTCGTCGCGGGTGACCCGTGACAACCCCAGCTTCGTGAGCACCCGATTGAGCGCGGCGACGGTCACCTTGCTTGGAGCCGTGATCTCGATGCCGATTGGCTGACCATCTCGACTCAGGTCGACCACCAACCCCAGCTCGATCCGCTTGGTTCGATAGCTTTTCTGGCCCCGCTTGCGTGGCAGGTAATAGTAGGCGGCGACTGGTCGCCCATGGCGGAAGGTCACTTCCAGGTAGGTCTCATTCATGACGGCCCCTATTCTGCGGGGTAGGCTGTAATAACCACCAACATCTGTGCGTCCCCGTCAGGCTCGACGATCACTTCCCATCTGGCACGACGGTGCCGGGTCGCGGCGACCCAACGGCCCGGCTCGATGTCCCGACGGAGTCGCGTGGTTACCTGAAGCATACGGCGAACATCGACTTCTGTAAACCTCCGGTCTACCATGCGCTTCAGAAGGTGTGAGCTCAGCTCAAGCTCCCAGTTCCACCACTCTGGCCACCGTTTTCGACCCACGACCACCTCGTGTCCGGTAGCCTAGCATCATTTTCTGAAACATCCGGTCGCTTCTGTCGAACTCAAATTAGGCAGTTCTGTCTAAATCCTTAAACATAGCGGGCTCGCAGCCTAATTCCCTAAACATAGCGTGGCTGCGGGCTATCCCCCTAAACATGGCGAGCGCAGCGCGCGAAGCGCATGGGTGCTCGAAGCCATACTGACGGGATGAGTTCCACCTGCCGCCTGTGGGGCGACGAGAAACTTGAGCGACGAATTCCGCATCCGTGGATCTCCCTTGCGGGACGGGCTGTTGCGACAACGGGGTTGCAGGTGGAAAGACTATACGCCGGTGAGGAGCCCGTCGCAAGCGCATGGAACGTGTCGTGTTGAAGCGCGCCGTCGATGACGCCGCCGCCCGCGTCAGCGGGCGGTAAGTCCGAGCCCCGTGCGCATCGCCCCCGGCACGTGGCCGTCGGGCGAGAACCCCCGCTCCCGGTTGTAGGCGGCGATCATCTCCGACAGGCGCTGGCGCGATAGCGTGGCGCCGGCCGAGGCGCCGTCGCGGAGCGGCTCGCGGAGGAAGCGCTCCGGCAGGGTGTCTTCCGCGGGGGTCCAGCCTTCGCGCTCGTTGAACCATTTGCGCGCCGTCACGATGCGGCGGGCCGCGTCGTGCAGCTCGGCGGGGGAGAGGTCCCAGCCGGTGACCGCGCGCAGAAGCGGCGCCGCCTCCTCGAACAAATCGGAGAAGACGCCACGCAGGAACTTGCACAGGATGAGCGAGTCCATCAGCGCCGCGCGGTCCTCGGTGACGATGGCGCGCCGGGCGGTGTCGGCGTCGCCCGCCAGGCGATTGCCACCCTCCGAGAAGTCGGCTTCGTAGGCGCTGCTGCGGTTGTGGTCGGCGCCGCGCGTGCCGACGGCGAAGCCGAGGGCCATCGCCTGCAGGGCGCGCGGCTCGTAGCCGGGGATCTCCAGCCCCTTGACGTGCGGCGCGAATGACGGCGCGTCGCCGCCGATGACGGCGGCCGCCCGGCGGCTCCCCTCGGCGAGCAGATCGCCGATGCCGTCGCGCCGGGCGATGAGGCGCAGCAGCTCCAGGAGCGAGCGGGGGTTGCCGAATTCGATGGGGACTGGCGCGGCACCCGGCGCGGTCGGGAACCGGGCCGGGTCGAGCATCCCGCGACCGGCGCACTCCATGGCGAAGGCGATCGTCCCGCCCGCCGAGATCGTGTCGATGCCGAGCTCGTCGCACAGCGCCGCCGCTTCCAGCACGGCGTCCGGGTCGCCGATGCCGCACAGTGGGCCGAGCGCGAACAGCGATTCGTATTCGAGGCGCACGCCGCGCTTCGGGGGTTCGCCGGGGCGCGCCGGGTCCTCGGCGCCGGGGCGCCGGCCGTAGACGTTCTCGCAGCCGATGGTGCAGGCGGCGCAGGAGGAGCGGGTTCGCTGGCGGGTCGCGGCGAGCTGCTCGGCCGACAGGGCGGCCGCTGCCTCGAAGGTGCTGTCCTGGAAATTGCGCGTCGGCAGGACCGCCAGCCGGTTGAACGCCAGCAGATTTGCGACCGTCCCCAGCTCGCGGTACTTCTCAGTCGCCGGGCCGAACGAACGCGCTGACAAGTCGGTGGCGGCGGCGTGCACCGTCTTCGGGTCGGCCAGCGGCACGAAGGCGCGGCCGCGCACCGCCATCGCCTTCAGCCGCTTGGACCCCATGACGGCGCCGAGCCCGCCCCGGCCGGCGTGCCGGCCGTCGTTCGACAGGGTCGCGAAGCGGACCAGGTTCTCGCCGGCCGGCCCGATGGCGGCGGTGTGGAACGGCGCGCCGCCCGCGTGCGTAGAGCGCAGCCTCTCCTTGAGCCGCTCCTGGGCGTCCGCCGCCGACAGCCCCCACAGGTCGGCGCCGCTCTCCATCCGGGCGACCGGGGCGGTCGCGCCGGCGTTCGACCGCGTCGCTCCGGCAGCGGCCGGCGGATCGCCGTCGATGATCAGGACGCCCGGCTCGCGACAGGCGCCGACCAGGACCAGCGCGTCCATTCCGGCCCGCTTGGCGGCGATGGCGAAGTGCGACGACGACAGGGCGTCGTTGATGCGGTTGGTCAGCGGCGATTTGGCGACCACGGCGAACTTGGCGGAGGTGGTCAGCGGTGTCCCGACAAACGGGCTGAGGGCGAAGATGAGCGGCGCCTCCGGCGCCAGTGGATCGACGCCGGGCGGCGCTTCCTTCAGCAGCAGCCACGCCCCCAGGCCGACCCCGCCGATGTAGTGGCGCAGGATTGACTCGGGGATGTCGATGAACCGGGCCTCGCCCGTGCCGACATCGATCCGCAGATACCGGCCGAAATACCCGCCCGCCGTCATCTCAGTCACCCGCCCCGCTTCGTCGCCGCATCGGCGTCAGCCCCCCACCTCGGCGGAGAGCACCACCAGCGTGTCGCCCGCCGCGAGCGGCTGGTCCGGTGCCGAGACGAATTGCCCGCCGTTCAGCGACAGGCGGAAGTGCCGGCCGAGCCGGCCGGCCTCGAGGACCGTGCCCGACAGGGAGGGACAGGCGCGCTCGAGGGCGGTGAGCGCCGCGCCGAGGGTCGTCGCGGCCGGCCCAACCTCGATCCGCTCCCGGCCGGAGCGCAGCCGCGCGACGCCATAGAACTCGAACACCACGCTCGTGGCGGCGCTCCCGGCGGCGGCCGCGCCGGCGCCTGAACTGGCGCCCCCGCCGGCCAGCAGCCGGTCGTATTCCTCCGGCGTGTTGAAGTTGCGCAGGCTGTCGAGGCCGGGATCTGCCGCCAGCAGGTCGGTGGCGGTCACGACGCGCGTCGGCCGCCGCTCGAACAGGAAGAACGGGCGGCGCTGGTTGCGGGCGAGCAGGTCGCGCACTGTCTCCAGCACGCCGATCCGGTAGACCGCCGCCAGCGGGTGATGCCGGTCGTCGACCAGCGGCACGGCGATATCGGCATCGCCGAGGAGCGCGATCATCCGAGCCACGAACGCCGGTTTGAGCAGCGGCACGTCACAGGACGAGACGTAGGCGGCGTCGGCCTTCCCGGTGAGGGCGCCGAGTCCGGCGGCCAGGCCGCGCAGCGGCCCCTCGCCCTCGACGTCGTCATCGACCCGCAGCACCGGCAGGCCGGCTGGCGGCAAATCCTGGCCCGGGGCGCCCACGATAACGATAGGCCCCGCCGGCTGCGGCGCTGTCGCGAGGCGCGACCCGGCCCCGCGCAACCCCTCCGCGACCGCGCCAGCAACGGTCGCCAGCATCGTACGGTCGCCGACCGGCAGCCAGGCCTTCGGGCGGCCCATGCGGCTGCTGCGGCCGCCGGCCAGGACGATGCCGCCGAAACGTATGACGGGACGGGTGGTGTGGCCGATGTCGCTCCTCATGGTGCGCTCGCTCGATGGGGGGAAGCGGGGAAATTATACCCGCGCGGCGGCCCGGCCGCGAGCCCAGGAGCTGGAGGGGTCGATCTCCGGGCCGACCAGGGCCGCCACCGACCGGTCCACCGGGTGCCGGAAGACTTCGTCCACCGGGCCCACCTGTAGAAGCTTCCCGCCGTCGACGACCGCGAGGTGGTGGGCGAGCATCTGCGCCTCGAGGCGGTCGTGGGTCACCAGGACGACGGCGGTCTCCGGCGGCAGCGCCGCCTGGAAGTCGCGCAGAAGCGCGTCGCGGGTGGGAGGGTCGAGGGCAGAGAACGGCTCGTCGAGCAGGAGCAGGTCCGGGTCGGTAACCAGGGCGCGGGCCAGGCTGACGCGGCGCGCCTCGCCGCCCGAAGTCAGGCGGGCCTGCCGGTCGGCCAGATGGCCGACGTCGAAGCGCTGCAGCGCGACAAGGGCGTGGCGCCGGCTGTCCCGGCGCGGCAGGCCCCGCAGTCGCAGCGGCAGCGCCACGTTGTCGAGGACGCTGCCGGTCAGGAGGAGCGGGTCCTGCAGCGCCAGCCCCAGCCGCCGCCGCAGGCGGTGCGTGGCCGCGCCCGGGCGCGCCGCCTCGCCGAGGATCCGGACCTCGCCTTCGTCGGGGCGACGCAGCAGCGCCAGGACCTCGAGCAGCGTCGACTTGCCGGCGCCGTTCAGGCCGAGGACGGCGAGCGTCTCGCCGCCAACCACCGACAGGCGTGGGATGTCGAGGGTGAACGACGCGCCGCGTCGCACCCGAAGCCCGCGGATTTCGAAGGCGGGAGGCGCCGGCAGCGCGTGCGTCGTCATGGTTCAGGCCTGCCCGCGCTGCTGCAGCCGCGTCAGGATCAGATTGATCGCGTAGGCCAGCGCCATCAGCACGATCGCCAGCGCGATGGCGGTGGAGAAGTTCCCGCGGCTGGCCTCCAGCACGATGGCGGTGGTCAGCACCCGCGTGTGGCCGCGCAGATTCCCGCCGACCATGAGCGAGGCGCCGACCTCGCTGACCACGGCGCCGAAGCCGGCCATCAGTGCGGCCAGCAGCGGCAACCGCGCCTCGCGCGCCAGCAGCCACGCCATCTGCAGGCGCGTCGCGCCCAGCGCCCTGACTTGCAGGTGCAGGCGGGCCGGCAGCGCCTGCACCGCCGCCAGGCTGAGGCCGGTCACCATCGGCAGCGCGATCAGGCTCTGCGCCACCACCATCGCCGCCGGTGTGTACAGCAGCGCCAGCTCCCCGAACGGCCCGCCGCGCCACAGCAGCATCATGACGAACAGCCCGGCGACCACCGGCGGCAACCCCATGCCGGTGTTGATCAGGGCGACGAAGAAGGTGCGCCCCGGGAAGCGCGCCAGGGCGAGCATGACCCCGGCCGGCGCCCCCAGGACCAGGCTGACGACGGTCGCCGTGCCGGAGATCTGCAGGGTGCGCCAGGCGGCGTTGCGCAGATCGGGGTCAATCCCCACGATCAGGTGCAGCGCCTGCCGGAAGCCTTCAGCGATGAGGCGCATCGGGGCCTCCGGGAGCGGCAAGGGGATCCGCGGCGCCGGGTGCGATGGACGCGGCGGCTTCGAACGGCTCGGCATCGGGGACGAACAGCGCCTGCCCGAAGCGCTCCCGGCCGAAGCGATCGGTCAGGGTGTAGCCGCGCTTCTCCGATGCGACGCGCAGGGTCGAAGCCATGCCCTGCCCGGTCTCCAGGTAGCCCTCCGCCGGGTGCGACAGACCGGCCTGCTTCCAGAGATCGAGCTCCATCTCCTGCGTTCCCGAACCGTCGCCGCGGGACACGAAGACGGCGCCCGAACGGTGCAGCGCGGTCATCGCCGCCTTCAGATCGGCGGCCCCGCCCACCCCGGCCGGGTCGGCCGCCGGGCCGACCAGGACGAAATCGTTGTACATCATCCGGCGCCGCAGAATGCCGCCGCCGCGCGCCATGAAACCCTCCTCCGCCTCGGGCGCGTGCACCAGCAGCAGATCGGCCTCGCCGCGCTCCCCAAGCGCCAGCGCCTTGCCCGAGCCGACGACGATCGTCTTGACCGTCATGCCGCTGGCCTTCTCGAAGGGCGGGATGATGTCGTCGAGCAGGCCGGAGTCGTAGGTGCTGGTGGTGGTCGCCAGGATGATCGGCGGCGGGGCGGACTTCCCCGGGCCGCCGGTGCAGGCGGCCGACTGGAGCAGCGAGGCCGCCGCCAGAAGATGCAGGGCGGCCGTGCCGGCGATGCGCCGGGACACAGACACCCCATTTTGATTGATGAGACGCGTGCTCATGGCTGAGCGCCGGATTATGGCACCGGCGCGGATCCCTGCCAAGACAGGGCTTCCGGGACGTTCAGCCGGTGAAAGATTCCGGGACGAAGCCGGGCTCGGGTGCCCGCCGGCCGTCCTCCGGGGCGACGACGAGCCCCACCGGCTTGGCGCCCTTGCGGCGGATGGCGTGGGCCGTCTTGATCATGCCGTAGCGGCTCATCAGGTAGTTGCGCGTGAAGTGGGAGATCGCCCAGGGAACATCGTAGGCGTGCCCGCGGTAGCGGCGCACGATGCCGGTCAGCGAGTAGGCTTCGCGCAGGAAGTAGTAATAGCCCTCCTGCAGCTGGTCGATCGTCATCGCCTTCGGGCGGACCAGGACGTGCGCCCCGTCGAACAGCGGCCAGTTGTAATCCATCGCGACGTCCGCGTCGTCGGGGCAGCGGGTCCAGGGGAGCAGATCGTCGCCGGCGACCGCGTCCTTGAAGGTCCCGGTGCCGGGGTAGGGCTGGATGATGTTGGCGACGATGAAGTCGATCCCGGTCGCATTGATGAACTCGAGGGTCCGGTCGAAGCAGGAGGGGTCGTCGCCGTCCAGCCCGAAGACGAAGGCGCCCATGACGTTGATGCCGGCATCGTGGACGCGCTGAACCATCTCGCGCATGCCGGCGGTGTTGTTCGACCACTTGTCGAGGCCGTCAATCGCCGTCTGGCTGACCGACTCGATGCCGAGGAACAGATCGCGGCAGCCGCTGTCGTAGGCCGCCTTCAGAAGCTCCGGCTTCTCCGCCAGGTCGATGGTCAGCTCGGCCGCCCATTGGCGCCCGACGGGGCGGATCGCCTCGCACAGCGCCTGGAAGGAGCCGGCGGCGTTGTACAGGTTGTCGTCCCAGAAGAAGTAACTGTCGGTGAAGCCCGGCCCCATCTTGGCGATCAGGCGATCGCCGTATCGCGGGCCGACGATCGGCAGCTTGACGGCCGCCTTGAGGATGGCGTTGTAGAAGCCCGGCGGAATCCGGTCGATCGTCTCCCGGGTGTAACGCGGGCCCTGGGCCCGGATCTCGTCCACGACATCGGCTGTGTCGCGGTTGCGCACCGTCGGGCCGTTGGTCAGGAAGACGGCGCAGAAGTGGCAGTCCAGCTTGCAACCGCGGGCCAGGGTGGTCGAGGAGACGATCTGCTGCGGCCGGCGGGTCAGCCCGTCCCAGATCCCCATGTCGAGGGCCAACGTACCGCGATCGCGGATGCGATCGAAGGTCGCCTTGTAGACCGGTTTCACCGGCCGCCCCTCCTTGAGGTCGGTGAGCAGCGCCGAAGCGGCCCACTCGCCCTCGCCGGCGACGGTCGCATCGACGTGACCGCGGCGCGTTCCCTCCTCGGGCATCGCCGAGGCGTGCGGCCCGCCGAACACGACCGTGAGATTCTTGCCGGCGGCGGCGTAGGCGGCGCGCGCCTCGCGGGCCCGGCGATACGCCTCGCGGGCCGAGTTCGTATAGGCGGTGACGAACAGGACGTCGTGATCGCCGCGGCCGAGCTCGACCTTGTCGGCGAGGATGTCCTCGAACGATGTCGGCCCCTCGATCTTGTCGTGCTGCACGGCGACGCGCGTGTCGGCGTCGAGGATGCCGTTCTTGCGCAGGAAGCCGATCAGGTAGGGGAAGGCGATCCCGGGGCTGCGGAAGAACGGACCGATCCGGCGCTCGAGGCCCCCCAGCAAGCCGGGCTTGCGGATCGGTTCGTCGACGACGTACGAGTCACGCGGGGTCAGGCAAATCAGATTGCCGATCTTCGCCATGAAGCCCTGCCGTGTTACGGAGCGCCGAAAGACCGAAGGTCGGACCGTGAATGAACCTGGGAGTGCCGTGACGCACTTGCGCGGTGCACTCTATCCCGAGACGAACCGGAAGGCAACAGGGGGGTGGCGGGTGGCTGACGGGCGTCGCGCGTCCCTGGAGAGTATGATGACCCCTCGATCGGAGGGCGTTCAATGACAATGCGTGGGGCCGCTGCGAACCCGGCCATGGGAAGGGCCGTGAAGAAAGTCCTGCTGACCAGCGTCTGCCGGCCGCTGGGCGAGGCGCACGGCGACGGCCCCAGCGTCGGCTACGAGCTGTTGTTCGGCCAGGTGACCCGCGCGCAGGGCCTGTTCAGCCCCCGGGCCACCCACGTGCATTTCTCGCTGGAATACGTCGCCGAGAACCTCGAGGCGCCGGCCACCGTCCTGCAGTATCCGACCAGGGCGGAGCTCATCCGCGAGCTGAAGAAAGGGTACGACTTCGTCGGCGTGTCGTTCCTGCTGGCGACCTTTCACCGGATGAAAGAGGTCGTCGCCCTCGTCCGGACCCACGCGCCGCGGTCCGCGATCATTCTCGGAGGGTACGGCACCGTCCTTTCCGACGAGGTCCTGGCGCCCTATTCCGATCACATCTGCCGCGAGGAGGGGGTCGGTTTCATGCGGCGGCTGCTGGGCGAGCCGGAGATCCCGATGCCGTACGGCCACCCGCTGATGGTCAGCCGGATGAAGGTGTTCGGCAGGGAGGCCTCGCGCACCGGCATGGTGTTCGCCGGCCTGGGGTGCCCCAACGGCTGCGATTTCTGCTGCACGTCCTACTTCTTCAAGCGCCGGCACATCCGCCTGCTGCCGACGGGCCGTGACATCTACCGGGTGGTGCAGCGCTACCTCGAGGTCGATCCGGGAATGTCGATCGTCATCCTCGATGAGGATTTCCTGCTCAACCGGAAGCGCGCCCTGGAATTCCGCGATTGCGTCCGGGAAGGCGGCGTGCCCCTGTCGGTGTTCGCGTTCGCGAGCATCCGCGCCATCAGCCAGTACACCATCACCGAAATTCTCGAGATGGGCATCGACGGTGTCTGGATCGGCTACGAGGGAACCCGGTCGGGATTCGCCAAGCAGTCGGGACGACCCGCCGAGGAGGTCTTCAGGGAGTTCCGCGAGCACGGCATCGGCATCCTGGCGTCGATGATCGTGGGCCTGCCGTACCAGACCCCGGCGATCATCGACGAGGAGCTGTCGGGTCTCCTGGCGCTCAAGCCGGCCCTGTCCCAGTTCCTGATCTACGGACCGACCCCCGGGACGCCTTTCTTCGAGCGCGTCATGAGCGAGGGGCTGATGCACCGCGAGCTGGCGGACGATCGCGAGCTGTACTACCGCAACTGCACCGGGTTCTCGGCGATGGTGACCCACCCGACCATGACGCCCGGGGAGATCCAGGCGGCCCAGGCCCGCTGTTTCCGGGAGGACTTCCACCGGCTCGGACCTTCCATCTTCCGATCGATCGAGAGCTGGCTCTTGGGATACCTGAAGCTGAAGGATTCTCCCAGCCCCCTGCTGCGCGGCAAGGCGGCGCGCTTCGCGACCGAGATTCGCAGGACGTATCCCATCTTCCTGGCCGGCCGGGCGCTCGGCCCGGGCGCCGGGGCCCGCAAGTGGATCGCCGATCTCCAGGCGCGCATCCACCGGACGCTGGGGCCGCCCACCTGGACCGAGCGTCTCCAGTCGGTCGCCGCCGTCGGCATGGCCGCCTGGACCGGGCTCACCCTGAAGCTCGGTCTGTTCCAGCACCCGCCGACGATGCGGCACACCTTCCGCATGCCGGAGGAGTCGCGGCCGGCGCGCGCCTGGGATCGCCTGCGGGCCGCGACGCACGGCGTGGACGTGGAGCTGCGCCCCGAATCGACGGTCTGGGTGCAGGTGAAGGGGCGCCTGGCTGCGGCGGGGGCGGAGAGGCTCGCCGCCGACCTGCGCGACGCCCTGAAGCGGACCGAGGATCGGCTGATCCTCGATCTCCGCCGTCTGCTGCACGTCGAGCCCGGTGCGGCGGAACGGATCGCCGAGGGGCTGAAGGCTCATCGCGAGCGCGTCCGCATCGCCCTGCCGCCGACGGGCGAGGTCGCCGCCCTGGCGACCCTGTTCGCGCTGTACCGCTGAAATCCGTCCGGGCATCCATGGCGCGGACGTACGATGCGATCGTCGTCGGGGGCGGTCACAACGGCCTGGTGACGGCCGGTTATCTCGCCCGGGCCGGCCGCTCGGTCCTGGTGCTGGAGCGGCGGTACTTGGTCGGCGGCGCCTGCGTGACCGAGGAGATTCTTCCCGGCTACCAGGCCTCGACGACGTCGTACTGCTGCACCCTGCTGCGGCCGGAGATCATCCGCGACCTCGAGCTGCGGCGGCACGGCTTCGACATCGTGCCGTGCCCGGTATCGTTCACGCCGTTCGCCGACAGCCGCCATCTCCTGCTGGGGATGGGGGAGAACGAGGACGCGGCGGCGATCGCGCGTTTCTCGCCGAAGGACGCCGCGGCCTACCCGCGGTTCGGCGCCGCCATGTCGCGGCTGGCGGAGTTCATCCGCCCGACGCTCGCCGAGACGCCGCCGGACATCGCCCGCCCCGGACTGGGCGGATTGCTGGAACTGCTGCGGCTCGGCCGCCGGTTTCTGACGCTGCCGGGCGCCGACCGGGCGCTGCTCGTCAAAGTGATGACCATGAGCGCCGCCGACCTGCTCGACGAGTGGTTCGAGTCGCCCCAGCTCAAGGCCAGCATCGCCGCCGGCGGGACCATCGGGGTGTACGGCAGCCCGCGCACGCCCGGCACCGCCTTTCCGCTGCTGCACTACTACGAAGGAGGGACGATGGGCGCCCCCGGGCTGTGGGGCTTCGTCCGCGGCGGGATGGGCGGCATCACCCGGGCGATGGCCGCGGCGGCCCGCGCCCACGGAGCCGAGATCCGGACCGGCGCCGCGGTCGAGCGCATCGTGGTGCGGAACGGCGCCGCCCGCGGGGTCGTCCTCGAGGGCGGGGAGGAGGTTCTCGGACGGGTCGTCGCCTCCAATGCCGATCCGAAGCGGACCTTCCTCGGGCTGGTGGGGCGGTCGAACCTGCCGGACGACTTCGTGCGCGGCATCGAGACCCTGCGCTGCAACGGCAACTCCGGCAAGGTCAACCTGGCGCTCTCCGAGCCGCCCGACTTCACGGCGCTCCCCGGCGCCGGCCCGCATCTGCACGGCAACATCCAGGTGGCCGGCGCCGACCCCGAGTACCTCGAGGCGGCGTTCCTCGACTACCGTGCCGGGCGGCCGTCGCGCCGGCCCTATCTGGACGTGGTGGTCCCGTCGTTCCTCGACCCGACGCTCGCCCCGCCCGGCCGCCACGTGATGTCGATCTCGATCAAGTACATCCCTTACCGGCTGGCCGAAGGCGACTGGCGAACGCGGAAGGAGGAGCTCGGAGACCTGGCGATCGACACCCTGGCCGAGTACGCGCCTAATCTCAAAGGCGCGATCCTGCAGCGGCACATCCTGACGCCGCTCGATTTCGAGGAGACCTTCGGGCTCACGGGCGGCAACATCTGTCACGGCGACATGGCGCTCGACCAGCTGTTCTCGATGCGCCCGCTGCCCGGCTGGGCCCGCTACCGGACGCCGATTCGCAACCTCTATCTGTGCGGCTCCGGCGCCCACCCGGGCGGCGGCGTGACCGGCGCGCCGGGACGCAACGCCGCCCGCGAGATCCTCCATGACTTCCGCCGCGGGCGGCCGTCCCGCGCCTGAACGCCGGCTCACCACCGACATGGCAGGCGGCCGCGCGTTGCCGGCGAATGTCGTTGACAGCCCCTCAATCTCACCGTAGCTTGCCCGCAAGACATTCGCGCTCGCTCCACTGAGGGTGTACGCACAAGACTCGCCGCCGGGAATCGTTGGCCGCCGTCGACAGGCCGCAGGGGGAAACACACATGTCCCGCAACGCTTTGGTATCCCGATCCCGCTCCATGATGATGACCGCTCTCCTGGGGACCGCACTGGTCTGGGCCGCACCGGCGGCGCCTCCCTTCCCGCAGAACGTGCTGGTCAATCAGGACAAATTACGGATCAGGCAGGGGGAGACGACGCAGGCGGTCGACCCGGCGGATCCGCAGCGCCGCGTCGCCGCCTGGATCAATTACGGGCCGGGGGACACGGTGACCATCGGCACCGCCCTGACGACCGACGGCGGCCAGCGCTGGCGCAGCCAGACAGTGCCGAATCCGCCCGGACTGCAATACGCCGCCGATCCGGTGCTGGCCGTCGACAGCCGGGGGACCTTCTACCTCACCACGCTCGGGTACAACCTCACCGGCGGGTTTTTCGCCGACGAATCGATGTTCCTGTACAGGTCGGTCGACGGCGGGAAGACGTTCGCGCTCATCAACGACTTGACCATTTACGCTTCCCCCGACAAGGAGTGGATCGCCGCGGACCCGGTCACCGGGGCCCTGCATCTGGTCTGGTCGGGCAATCTGCCGGGTGTAGGCTCGGGGATCTTCTACAGGACCAGCCTCGACGGCGGGACGACGTTCTCGGCGCCGGTCCTCCTGTCCGACCCGCGCTACTACCAGAGCATCTACTCGGTCGTGTCGATCGGCCCGGGAGGCGAGCTGTACGTGACGTGGTTCGATTTCGGCCTGAGCAATGCCATCTGGCTCGACCGCTCGCTCGACGGCGGGCGCACCTGGCTGAGCCGCGACATCGCGCTCGAGAGAAGGCTGCACTATGCTGAGCCGCCGGACATCAATCCCGGCGGTCCGGCGAACGCCGTCGACCGCAGCAACGGACCCTACCGTGGCCGCCTGTACGTCGTGTATCCCGACGCCCGCTTCGGCAGCATCGACATCCTGCTGCGCTACTCGGACGACCGGGGCGACACCTGGAGCGACCCGGTGCGGGTCAACGACGACGCGCCCGGCAACGGCGCGGCGCAGTTCCTCCCGTGGATCAACGTCGATGACGCCGGCGCCGTGCACGTCACCTTCCTCGATCGGCGCGGCGCCGCCGACAACCTGTCGTTTGCCGTCACCCTGGCCACCTCGACCGACGGCGGCGCATCGTTCGGCCCCAACATCCGCGCCTCGGACAGGCTCCTGCCATACAACCCGTCCGCCGATTTCCTCGGCGACTACAACCAGATGATCGTCGCCGGGACGAGCATCCACCCGATCTGGTCGGACAGCCGCCGCGGCGACACCGACATCTTCACGCAGGCGGTGCCGCTGGCCGATTTCGACAGCGACGGCATCCTCAACGACGGTGACGGTGACGGGCAGTACGCCGACCACCGCTGCACCGGCGGTCTGACCGCCGGCTGCGACGACAACTGCCCCGGGATCCAGAACGCGCGGCAGGAGGATGCCGACGGCGACCTGGTCGGTGATGCTTGCGACAATTGCCCGACGGCGCCGAACACCGATCAGAGCGACCTCGACCGGGACGACATCGGGGATGCCTGCGACGCGGGGTGAGTCGGCCGTCCGGTCAACACCGCGCGGCAGCGCTTGCCCGCGCCGCGCCGGTGCTGGTAGGATGACGCCACCTGAAATCAATCAGCAGCCCACGGGTTGTTTTCCCGTGCGTGCGCGTACCCGAGACGAGGAGGGAAACCGATGAGCAGAACCGTGAGGATTGCGTTGCGCGGATTGCTGGTGCTGGCCGTGCTGGCGGCGCTGCCGGCGTTCCTGGGCGGGGAGCGGCAGGGCGGGTCGCCGTATCTATCGGCGCTGTCAGGGCTGGCGGTGCCGGACGTCCAGGCGCAGGTCCAGTGCAACGACAAGGGATGCGTGTCGGGCGGGCACCGTCACAGCAACTGCGGCAAGCTCGTCGGGTACTACTGCTACAAGTACAACGGGAGCAGCTGCTCGACCGGCTCCTGCGTCTAGCGCCGATGAGTTTCCTGCGCCAGGTGCCGCTCGACGAGAACGAGTTCCTGCCGTTCGCGGAGGCGCGGCGGCAGTTCGGGTTCATCCCCAACTTCTACCGGGCCCAGACGATGCGACCCGACCTGATCGAGGCGGAGACGCGCCTGGTCTGGAGCATCCTGATCCAGGAGGGCGCCCTGTCGCGGGCGCAGAAGGAATACATCTTCCTGGTCTGCTCGGCCGCCAATCTCAGCACATACTGCGTCACGGCGCACTGCGAGATCGTCAAGATGCTGGGGCTGAAGGGGCCGAAGCCGGAGCAGATCGCCGTCGACCACGCGCACACCGACCTGCCGGTGGCCGACAAAGCGCTCTTGAATTTCGCGCTGAAGCTGAACCGCCAAGCGACCAAGGCCAGCCGCGACGACGTCGAGGGGCTGCGGACCTATGGCTTCACCGACGAGCAGATTCTCGAGGCGATCCTGGTCATCGGACTGGCCCGGTTCGCCAACCTGGTGTCGGCAGGGCTCGGCACGGTGCCGGACTTCGAGCCAAGGACGGACGCGCTGCCGAAGGAGTGAGCCCGCCGCCCGCGGACGACCCGGTCACGGACCACGCGATCACGGATTTCCCACCGCCTCGCTGCGCGCGTCGCGGACCAGCTCGTCGATGTTGTCGCCGGTGAGGCTCTCCAGGAACGTCACCAAATCGTCGACCTCGCCCTCCCGAAGGTCGAGCGGCTTCAGGATCGGATCGAGGCCCTCGTGCGGGCGCGCTCCGCGGTCGTAGAACTCCACCACCTCCCGCAGCGTCGACAGCGACCCGTCGTGCATGTACGGCGCGGTGAGCGCGACATTCCGCAGCGTCGGCGTCTTGATGCGGAACCGATCGGCCGGATCGCCGGTCGCCTCGTAACGACCCAGGTCGTTCGCCGCCGGCCCGCCGACGCTGTCGACCGCCGCGCGCGACAGCGGCGCCGTCACGCCCGGGGCGAGCTGCACGGTCACCGGCCCGGTCTCCGTCCGCCGGGTCTCGGCGGCGAACCACGCCACTCCGGTGTCGTGAAACTGGTGATCGGTGAACAGGGCTGCATCGTCGCCGATGCGGTGGCACGACGCGCAGCGGCCCCGGCCGGTGAACAGCGCGAAGCCGCGCTGCGCCGCGGCGCCCAGCGCCGCCCCGTCCTTGCCGAAGCGCCAGCGATCGAACGGCGAGTTCGCCGACAGCAGGGTGCGCAGGTAGGCGGCGATCGACCGGCCGATGGCCTCGACGCCCGGCTGGGCGCGGAAGGCCGCCTCGAACAGCGGCGCGTAGTCCGGCAATGACCGGACCGTCTCCACCAGGGCGCCCAGCGACGGCGCCGCCATCTCATCGGGATTGAGAAACACGTCGAACGGCTGCATCTCCAGCGCCGGCTCGCGGCCGTCGTGGAAAAACGGCGCGGCGTACGCCACGTTGAGCAGGGTCGGGGCGTTGCGGCGCAGCGTCCGGCCCTCGAAGCCCACGGCCGTGCGGGTCTCGTTGACGGCGAAGCCCTGCTCCGGCACGTGGCACATGGCGCAGGACAGGGTGCCGTTGCGCGACAGGCGCCGGTCGAGGAACAGCTTCCGCCCGAGGCGGAGCTTCGGGATCGTCGGTGGGTCGTCCGCCGGCAGCGGCACCGGCGGCAGGCCGCGCGGCGGATGCCGGACGCGCCCGAGCGCCCGCGGGTCGACCTCCTCCAGCGCCAGGGTCTTGAGGTCGTTGAGGGCGATCGCCGGGTGCAGGAAGCTGGTGCTGTAGATGTTGCGCACCCGCTTCCGGCGATCGATGAGGAAGACCTTGAGCACGTGGGTGAAATCACCGGTCGGCCGGCCGGCGGCGTCGAGCTCTCGCACCACCGACTGCCCGTAGCCGTCGAGGATCGGCTGCAGCCGGGCCCTGGACGCGGTGGTGAGAAAGACCCACGGCCGCTCGTTCCAGCGGGTGCCGGGGTCGATGCCGCCGGCGTGCAGGGCATAGCGGCGCATGGCGCCCGGGCTGTCGCGCTCCGGGTCGAAGCTCAGGGTCACCAGACGCACCATCGCCGCCAGCTCCGGATCCTTCGCGAGCCCCTCGCGGACCATCTCCAGGACGCCGGTCGCGAGCGGGCAGCCTTCGGTGTCGGTGCAGCGCGTGTACACGAAGCTGAGCAGGATGTCGCGATCGCCGAGGTAGTCGAACAGCCGGCGCGGCGTTCCGTCGGCGTCGATCACCGCGCCGTCTGCCGCCGGCTGGATCGGTGGCAGCGCATAGCTCCCCGGCGCCGGCGGCACGTATTCCAGCCCGGCGGGCGGAGCCTCGGCGGCGTCATCCCGCGCGGCGGCTTCTTGATCGGCCGGCGGCGGCGCTCCGGCTGGCGCCGCCGCTCCGGATGCCGCCGGCTCCAGCAGGCCGGCGCAGGCGAGCGCCAGCGACAGGAGAAAGGCCCCTGTCGGCGGAACGAGGCGGGCGCGGACCAGCTACTTGCCCGCCGCGATGCCGGTCTTGCCGTACAGGCTGTAGGCGCCGAAGTGCATGATGTGCGGGCGGCCGAGCTTCTCGGCGTAGAAGTCGACGGCGAACTTCTCGGTCAGCTCCTTGCCGTCCCAGGCGTAGGCCTTCAGGAACTGCTCGTCGTCCTGACCCTTCTTGTCCCAGTTCGCCAGCAGCGAGGAGGTGAAGTAGACGCGCGCCCCGTCCCAGCTCTGCGACACCATGTTGAGCTGCGCGCCGATCTTCTTCTCGTACACCTGCTTCGGATGGAACGGGTCGCTGACGTCGAACAACCGCGCCATGCCGTCCATGAAGGTGTCGACCCACAGGCTTTTGTCGTCGGCGCTCAGGCTGATGTCGACCGGCAGCGGGACCTTCGACGGGTCGGCGATGTCGGCGACCGCCTGCGCCTTCCAGACGTTCGGGCTGTCTTCGTGGATGAGCCACAGTTTGGAGGTGAGGGCGCTGCTGGTGAAGGCGTAGTTGTGCCTCGCCCCCCAGGCGAAGCGAATCTCGAGCGGCGATCCCGGCACGTCGAGGACCTTCAGCGGCTTGCGGGCGTGCAGGTCCCAGACCACGACCGTCTGGCCGAAGCGCTTCATCGCCTCGGGGTCCTGCAACATCTTGCCGAAGTCCATCATGTAGTTCGACCAGCCGGTGAACGACGAGGTCAGCATGACGTTGCGGCGCGGCAGGACGCGCGCGTCGTAGCCGTAGCCGTCGGCGACCTTCTCGATGGCGGCGCCGCGCGGATCGGCGGCCGTCGGCATCCAGTGGGTGGCGATGTAGGCGCCCTGATTGCCGTACTCCACGAGCGCGGTGCGGCCGCCATGGTCCTTGTCGTTCGACAGGCCGGTCATCAGCATGCGCCCGGGGAGGGCGTACAGGGAGTGCGGCCCGACGACCCCGCCCGTCTTGGCGACGAAGTCGGCGATCGTCTTGTGCAGCCGCGGCCGGGCCGGATCGGTGGCGACGTCGAATACGAAGATTTTGCTGGTGTCGAGACCGCTGGCCCAGAGGTAGCGCCGATCGTCGGTGAAGCCGGCGTGATGCGCCTCGTTGCGCCCGCCGACCGACAGCGTGTTCACCACCTTGCCGTAGGTCTTCGACCCGGGGCGCGCATCGATGGTCACCAGCTTGTCGGACTCGTCGCCGACCCCCTTCGTGCCGAGGGTCCAGACGTAGACGAAGTCCTCCTGCGAGGTGATCTTGGCCATGTAGGGCGACATGCACGTTTCGTCAGCAACTGCCACGGCCGGGCCCGCGGCGAAGAGAACCGCGGCGAAGATCGCCGCTCCGCGGGTCATCCGTTCCCGCACCCGAGTGCCAGTCTTAAGTCCCCTGAAAATCGGCATCAGAATGTGTCGCACGGCGCGCCTCCTTTTCTCGGCGTGTCGAGGTTCCGTTCGATTGGAGCGAATCTTAGCATGGGGCGGCCGGGCGTCAGGAGGGGCCCGGCCGGGCCGCGCTTCTAGGTGACGAAGGTGCCGCGGCGGAGGTCCTCGAGCGCCTGCTCGATCTCCTCGCGGGTGTTCATCACGAACGGTCCATAGCGCGCGATCGGCTCGTGGAGCGGCTTGCCGGAGACCAGCAGGAAGCGCGCCGGCTCGTCGGCCGTGGTGACGCGGACCTCGTCGCCGTCGCCCAGGACGACCAGGCGGGGGCTCGGGACGGCCACCTCTTCGCGGCCCGGGCCGGGGAAGCGGGCGCTCCCTTGGAACACGTACGCGAAGGCGGTGTGGCCGCGCTCGACCGGGCCGCGGTAAACGCTCCGGGGCGGTACCAGGACGTCGAGATAGATCGGGTCGGCGGCGATGTCGGTCACCGCCCCTCGCACGTCGCCGGCCGTCCCCGCCACCACCCGGATGCGCGCGCCGTCGGGGGTCGTGTACTCGGGGATGCGGTCGGCCCGCACGTCCTGGTAGCGCGGCGCCGTCATCTTCGCCTTCGCGGGGAGGTTCACCCAGAGCTGGAAGCCGGCGATCCCCTCGGGCCGGACCTGCGGCATCTCCTCGTGCAGGATGCCGCGCCCGGAGGTCATCCACTGGATGTCTCCGGCGCCGATGCTGCCGGAGTTTCCGAGCGTGTCCTTGTGACGCACCGCGCCCGACAGGACGTAGGTGACCGTCTCGATGCCACGGTGCGGGTGCATCGGGAAGCCGGCCTCGTAGTCCCGCGGGTCGTGCGAGCCGAAGTCGTCGAGCAGGAGGAACGGGTCGAGATAATTCATCTCCCGCGTGCCGATGCTGCGGCGCAGCCTGACCCCGGCTCCTTCGAGGACCCCCTGGGGATCGATGACCGCCTCGACCCGCCGGGTGGTCTCCCCGGACGTCCGCTTCGCCTCTCCCGGTCCCTGCTTCGCGTCTCTCGATCCCTGTTTGGCGCGGCTCATGAGGGCGGGATTATACAGGAGCGCGAGCATGCCGACCGGAGTCCGGAGTACGCGGAGCAGGACCGCGGGCCAGCCTCGACGGCCGGCGCCGCCGGTGATACGCTGCGCGGCGTTCCCGGCATCGTCCAGCCGTTCCGGCCCGTCGCCGCGTCAGGAGGCGCGTCATTCAGGAGGCGCGGCATTGAGGAGGCGCATCATGGAGACCTATTACCACCCGAAGGATCTCGGTCATTTCGCCGACATGGGGAAGGGGAACCCGGCGTTGTGGGAGAAGTTCATGGCCTACTACGGCGCCGTGTTCGCCGAGGGGGCGCTGACCGAGCGGGAGAAGGCGCTGATCGCGCTGGCGGTGGCGCACGCGGTCCAGTGTCCGTACTGCATCGACGCCTACACGCAGGCCTGCCTGGAGAAGGGGTCCAGCGTCGAGGAGATGACCGAAGCGGTGCACGTCACCTGCGCCATCCGGGGAGGTGCGTCGCTCGTGCACGGCGTGCAGATGCGGAACGTCGCCACCAAAATCTCGATGTAGGGAGATGCCGGTGCCTCCTCCGACCCGGAGCCTCAAGGCGCGCGGCAGCGCATTGGCCGCGCCGGGCGAGCAGGTGCGCCTACTGGAGTCGCCCAACGGCCAACCGCGCTTCGACGCGATGCTGGCCGGCGCCCGGCTCGCGCCGCTGCGGGCCACCGGCATCACGGTGTTCCAGATCAACGTCGGCAAGCTGTGCAACCAGACCTGCGGCCACTGCCACGTCGACGCCGGGCCCGATCGCGCCGAGGTCATGACCCAGGCCACGGCCGAGGCGTGCATGGCGGCGCTGGCGCGCACCGACATCCCGGCGGTCGACATCACCGGCGGCGCGCCGGAGCTGAACCCCGCCTTCCGTTACCTGGTCGAGGAGTCACGGCGGCTCGGCCGGCGGGTCATGGACCGCTGCAACCTGAGCGTCCTGCTGCTGCCGTCGCAGGGGGATCTCGGCGGCTTCCTGGCGCGGCACCGCGTCGAGATTGTCGCCTCGCTCCCGTCGGTCGTCCCGTCGCAGACCGACGCCCAGCGCGGCGCCGGCGTTTTCGATAAGTCGCTCCAGGCTCTGCGGGTTCTGAACGGTCTCGGCTACGGCTGCGACGGCAGCGGCCTCGTCCTGAACCTGGTCACCAATCCCGTCGGCGCGTTCCTGCCCCCGGCGCAGCCGTCGCAGGAGGCGCACTTCCGGCAGCGGCTGGCCCACGAGCACGGCATCGTCTTCAACAACCTGTACACCATCACCAACATGCCGATCAGCCGCTTCCTCGAGTTCCTGATCCGCTCCGGCAATTACGAGGGGTACATGGAGCGGCTGGTAAACGCCTTCAACCCGGTGGCTGCCGCCGGGGTAATGTGCCGGTATACCCTCTCCGTCGGATGGGACGGGCGGCTGTACGACTGCGACTTCAACCAGATGCTCGACCTGACCCTCGCCCACGGCGCGCCGGCCCACATCCGCGACTTCGACCCGTCGGTCCTGCACGCCCGGCGCGTCGTCACCGGTAACCACTGCTACGGCTGCACCGCCGGCTCCGGCTCCTCCTGCGGCGGGGCCACGGCCTGACGCACCGGCGTCCGGACCGGCTCCTACGGACAGGCGCCGATCGCCTGTTGCAGGCAGGCGCCGGCCCCCGCGGGGCGCTCGCGTCCCTGGCTGTCGATGCCGTACGATCCTTCGCGCGCTGCGTTGCGCGGCACGACGAGGTAGAACTGGCTCCCGGCCGCCGGGGTGATGGTCATCGCGGTCGCCCCGGCGGTGCTGCAGGTGAGCGGCGCGTAGCTGGAGAAGGTTCCGATGGTCCCCGCATAGATCTCGTAATCGGTGTCGGTCGAAAGACAGGAGCCGCCCCAGCTCAGCCGAAGAGTGCCGGCACCGGCGCTCACGACGGTGAGCGGCGGCCCCGCCGTGCCTCCCTCGGGGACCCGTCCCGCCGGGGGCACGGCGGCGGCGTACTCGACCGTCAGCATCGGCCGCGCGGCGGCGAGGGGATTCTCCTTGGTGTCGAAGCGTTTCGCGGTGGCGATGACCGCCTCGTTGCCGATGACGATCCAGCCGAAGCTCCGCGCCGGGGTGTCCAGCCAGGCCTGGACGTCGGCCACCATCCCGGGCGTCGACAGGAAGGTGTATTGACCGACCGGGCCGACCTGGATCGTGGTGCTGGGCGTGCCAGTGTAATCGCCGCCGGGAATCGCCCAGAGGAGGGTGTTGTAGAAGGTGTGGATCCAGGTCGCGTCGTTTGCCGTCGATGGCGCCCCGCCGCCGCCCCCGCCGGTCGCGACCGACGTGCCCTCGCCCCAATCGGACAGCAGCCGGTGGAGGGACACCGACTGCAGCGCCGTGGTCGACCTGGACATGTTGAGGCGCAGGCTGACGCTGACGATGGTCGAGCCGGCCGGGATTCCGCCGGCGACGTTGAAGGCGATCACCCCGCGCCGTTTGAGTCCGCCGCTGATGACATCGACCCTGCCGACGAAGAAACTCGGTCCGGCGCCGTCGCTGAACGCCCCGGTGGCGTTCTCGATCAGCGTGTTGTCCCTGGAGGCCCCCATCGTCACGAAGGCGCCGAAGGCGGCCCGCGGCGTGACGAGCGCGATCGTCATGACGATAACGACCGCGATCATCACGGCGGCGGGGGCCGCGAGCCGCCCCCGGCGTCGGTTGTTCATCGAGGGCCGCTCGAGGTCGGCCGCCGGCGGACCGTCGGCGCGCCGGTCGCGGCCGGGCGCATCGTCGTCCGCGCCCTGGACTCGGGCGACCGGATCACCTGGACGCAGTCGCTGGCGCCGAATTTCTCGCCGCCGGCGATCTGCCCGCGAATCTCGCCGCCCGGCTTGAAGTCGGTGTGCAGGTTGACGTAGGTCAGGCCGTCGAGCATCCCCTGGACCTGGGCGGGGGTCAGGGTGCCGCCGCCGGTGATGGTGCCGGAGCGGTCGCCGATCTCGGTGAGCGGGACGATCACCGACGCGTTGACGCCGGGCTGCGCCAGGCCGTGGATGTGCGCCGCGGCGGTGATGCCGGTCATCCCTTCGTAAGTGCACCCGACGCTGACATTGCCGGTCGCCTCGTCGAGCGTGACGCCGCACGCCGCGCGGCCGAGCGAGATGTTGGGCGGAACCTCCTGCGAGCCGTCCATGTCGAACTCGAACCGCGTCGGGCCGGAGCCGGTCCGGGGCAGCCGGTGGCCACTGACCGCGAGGGTGTCCGGGGCGTCGCCCCCGGAGCGCAGCCTGAGGGCGGAGAAGACCTCCTGGTTGTCGAACTGCAGGACGAGGTCCGGGATGCCGTCGGGCTCCGATCCCTGGCAGCCGCACGCCCCTTCGCCGGATGGCGTCCCGACGTCCTCGACATGGACGCGGACCGGCGCGACCGAGGCCGGCAGGACCTGCCCCCTGATCTCGCCGCCAGGGTTCCGGGTCGAGTGGATGTTGATGTAGGACAAACCGGCGAGCAGGGTCCGCTCGTTCGCGTCGCTGATCGTCGTGCAGTAGTTCGTGAAGTTCCCCGGTCCCGGGAGCTGGATGATGACCGACGCGTTGTCGGCTCGCGTGGCCGGCCCGTGATAGTGCTGGTTCGTCTGCGTGCCCAGCAGTCCGGAGAACCTGACATCGGTGCACAGCAGATTACTGGCGGTGTCGAGCGTCGCCGAGCCGTGACCGGTCGCCGTGCTGCCGGTGCCGGCCTGGGCGCCGTCGATCGTGGCAGTGAACGCCACGATCGAGCCGCCGCGGGTCAGACGCAGCGTCGCTGTGTCGATGGTGTTGACGTCGAAGCCCGGAGTTCCGAGAAGCGCCATCGGCAGGACCCCCCGGGCGACTCCGTTCAGCCGCGCCGGACAGCTGCCCGGTTTGATGTCGAGGACGGGGTTGACCACTTCGACGATCCGCTGCACGACCCCGGTGTTGCCGGTCGGCGCCAGCGCGGTCGACCCGAGCGCGTACACCTCCCGGTCCTGGTCCTCGCCGAACCCCTTGAGGAACAGTCCGTACGGACGATCGCCCGGGCCGTTGACGAACTCGCGTATCGCGAAGCTGTCGGGGTCCGGGCGCTCGAGGAAGTAGAGACGGCCGCCGGGCGCTCCGAAGCTGGCACTGAAATCGCCGAACACGTACTTCCCGGTGAGGTCGGGCGAGCGCGTGCCCCGGTACACGTAGCCGCCGATGACCGAGATGCCCCCCTCGGCGTGTGAATAGTCGACGATCGGCTCGATGAACGGCTCGCCGAACGCACCCGTGGAGCTGCAGCTCGCCGGCGGGGTCAGGGGATTGAACGGATCGAAGCAATGCGATCCTTCCCGGATCACCCAGCCGTAGTTGCCGCCATTGACGATCGTGTCGACCTCTTCGAACAGGTTCTGGCCGACGTCGGCGAGCCACAAAGTGCCGTCACCGCCGGGGCCGTCATCGAACGCGAAACGGAACGGGTTGCGCAGCCCGTAGGCGTAAATCTCGTCGAGACCGTCCCGGCCGAGGAACGGGTTGTCCGCCGGGGTGGCGTACGGCCGCGGCGCCTGCGGCGGGCTGTCGACGTCGAGACGCAGGATCTTTCCGAGGGGCACCTCGATGTTCTGGGCGTTGCCGAACGGCCCGTGCGACGGCGGGTTGTCCGCCAGTCCGTCGTTGGCGCCGCCGCCGTCCCCCAGCGTGAAGTACAGGAAGCCGTCCGGTCCGAACGCCACCGTGCCGGAGTTGTGGTTGAACTGCGGCTTGTCGACGCGGAACAGGATCCGGCCGCCCGGGTTGGCGAGGTCCGGGTCGGACGAGACGCCGAACTCGGCCAGGATCTCCTCGTGGCAGCCGCGGGTGGTGCCGAAGCACGGCTCGCCCGCAGACCCGGCGCGCGGCGCGCTGTAGCGCACGAAGAAGCGCCCGTTGTGGACGTAATCCGGATGAAACGCCAGCCCCAGCAGGCCGCGCTCGTCGAACCCCGGGTTGAGGGCCGGCAGCAGCGCGGTCAGATCGAGGAATGGCCGCGACAACAGAACACCGTTCTTGACGATCCGGATCTGGCCGGCCTGGTCTACGATGAACAGCCGCCCGGAGCCGTCGCCGGCGTGCGTCAGGTGCTCCGGACCGGTCAGCCCCGCGGCCACCGTCTCGAGCTTGATGGTGACGTTGCCCTTCCTGATCTCCGCCTCCGCGCGCGGGGCGAACAGCGACATGGCCAAAAGCGACACGATCGCTCCAACGATCGCGCCGGGGCCCCGCCTGCGGACAGTCCTCTCCTGTCTCGATGACCTCATGGTTCTCCCTCCGCCTTCCCCCTCCTCAGGGGATCAAAGCGGACCCGCCCACGTCCCGACGTCCATCGGTGAGGGCCTGATCGCGCCGAGCTGACCGCGGAAATCTACGAGCAATCGCGGCGGGTGGAAGCGCGAAGGTGGTAATCTTTCGGTAAGCGAACGGTAAATTCGACGTGCCCGCAAGGCCTCACGGGGGAGTGTGCGTTGACCCGCGATTCCCAGGTCGTCTTTCACCCGTTCTGTCTCGATCCCGCCACCCAGCGCCTGCTGCGGGGCGGCCGGCCGGTCCGGCTGACCCCGAAGGCCTTCGCGGTCCTGCACTTCCTGCTCACCCGCGCCGGCCGGCTGGTGACCAAGGCGGAACTCCTGGAGGCGCTTTGGGCAGGGACGCACGTGCAGGACTCGGTCCTCAAGGTCTGCATCCGGGAGATCCGGGGAGCGCTGGGCGATTCGGCCGCGACGCCGCGCTACATCGAGACGCTGCAACGGCGCGGCTATCGCTTTATCGGCCGGATCGGCGTCGGCGGCGGTCGCGACCCCGGCGCGCCAGGGGCCGGGGTGGTCGGCCGGGACGAGGAAATCGAGCGGCTGCGGGGCTGGCTCGACAGGGCGCTCCTCGGGGAGCGACAGGCGGTCTTCGTGACCGGCGAGGCCGGCATCGGCAAGACCGCCGTGGTCGAGGCGTTCCTGGAGCGGGCGACCGGCGCCCCTCTCCTGCGCGTCGCCCGTGGAACGTGCCGTGAGCAGTACGGCGCCGGCGAGGCCTACCTGCCGGTCCTGGAGGCGCTTGGCCGTCTGTCACGCCAGCCTGCCGGTGCGGAGGTCGCGACCGTGCTGCGCCGCGACGCCCCGACCTGGTTGATCCAGCTGCCGGCCCTCATCAGGGAGGACGACCGGCACTGGCTGCGCCGCGAGATCATCGGCGCGACCAAGGAGAGAATGCTGAGGGAGATGGCGGAGGCGATGGAGGCGCTGTCGGCGGAGGCGCCCCTGATCCTGGTGCTGGAGGACCTGCACTGGTCCGACTATTCCACCCTCGATCTGATCTCGTCGCTGGCGCGCCGCCGCGAGCCGTCCCGTCTGATGCTGATCGGCACCTATCGCCCCTCGGAGGTCCTGCTCGGTCATCATCCTCTCGAAGCGGTGCGCCAGGAGCTGTTGATGCGCCGGCGATGCCACGAGCTGAGGCTGGACTACCTGCGCGAGGACGCGGTCGCCGAATACGTGGCGTTGCGGTTCCCCGGGGCGAAGCTGCCGGGTGGGCTGGCGCGGGCGATTCACCGGCGTACCGACGGCAATCCGCTGTTCATGGTGAACGTCATCGATTACCTCGCGGCGAAGAGCCTCATCGGCGACCCTGCGGGGGCCGCCGATCCGCGGGAAGTCCTCCGGGAGGTGGACACGGTCGTGCCCGAGAGTCTGCGACAGATGATCGACATGCAGATCGATCGTCTGCCGTCGGGCGAGCAGGCGCTTCTGGAGGCGGCCAGCGTGGCCGGGCTGGAGTTTTCCGCGCTGGCGGTTGCGGCCGGCCAGGAGACCGCCCTGCCGGCGACCGAAGAGGTCTGCGAAGGCCTGTCGCGCCGCGGACAGTTCCTGCGCCCGACCGGCGTCGGCAGGCTGCCGGACGGAACGGTTGCGGCCCGCTATGGTTTCATCCACCCCCTCTACCAGGACGTCCTGTATCACCGCATCCCGCCGGCGCGGCGGCTCCGCCTGCATCAGCGGGTCGCCGAGCGCGGCATCGCGGTCTACGGCGAGCGCGCCGGGGAGATCGCCGCGGAGCTGGCGGTTCACTTCGAGCGGGCGCACGACTATCGCAGCACCATCCAATACCTGAGGAGCGCGGCCGACAACGCTGCCCGGCGGTACGCCAACCGCGAGGCGGTCGGTCATCTGATCCGCGCCCACGAACTGGTCAATCGTCTGGGCGGCGCCGAACGAGCCGGTCTGCAGACGGCGATCCTCGAGCAGGTCGGCATGGTGCGTCGCTCGATGGGGGACATGCAGGGAGCGGCCGAGGATTTCGCGGCGCTCGTGGAGCTGGCGCGGGAACAGGGACGGCCGGATGCCGAGGCCAGGGGACTGTTTTATCTCGGCAGCGCCCTGTCCTGGTTCGATCGACCCCGCTTCGAGGCGGCCGCCGAGCGGGCCATCGATCTGGCCGGGCGTCTCGACGACGATCTGCTGCGCTCCCACGCCCGGGGCTACGCGGCGTACTGGAATCTCCTGCTGCGCGGCCCCCGGGAGGAGGATCGCGGCGCGCCGGGCGCGGCGATCGACGCGGCGCGCCGGGCGGGGGACCGGCTGCTGCTGGGCCAGCACGTCGCCCGCGCCTCCTATTTCCGCTGCCTGCGATCGGAATATCGCGCCGGTTGCGAGGCGGCGCGCGAGGCGATGGACCTGGCGCTCGAAGTCGGCGATGGGTTCGACTATCTGCTCTGCCACTTCTTCCTGGCCTGGGGCCTGCTGCATCTCGGGCAGTGGGGCGACATGCTCGATGTCCTCCAGAAGGGGATCCGGATGGCGGAGAGCAACGGTCATCAGCCGTGGGCGACCCTGCTCCACCTCGAGGAGGCCCTGCTGTACGAGAAAGCCTTCCACTTCGACGCCGCGCGGCAGCTCTGCGAGCGGGGGCTGAAGCGGGCCCGCGAGGCGGACCATGCCCACAGCGAGCTGCTCAGCCAGGTGCTGCTCTCCTTCGCGTATCTCGGCCTCGAGCGCCACGACCGGGCCCGGCACTGTCTCGCCGAGATCGCCGGGCCGCAGGCGCGCAGCCGCGCCCTGATGGACTGGAACTGGCAGATGCCGCTGGGGCTGTGCCTGAGCGAGCTCGAACTGTCCCGGGGCGACCGGGCCCGGGCGCGGGAGGAGGCGGAGCGGGTCCGCGCCCAGGCCGCGCAGTCGGGAGAGCGCACCTACCTGAGCCTGGCGCGGCGAATGCTCGCGCGCATTCACGAGGAAGAGGGATCCCTGCCGCGGGCGCTCGAGGAGATCACCGCCGCCGCGGCGGCGCTCCACGGGTTCGAGGCGCCGATGGCGGAGTGGCAGGTGTGCGCGACCGCCGCGCAGCTGCATCGTAGAGGTGGCCAGGAGGCGGATGCCGTCGCCTACCAGGCACGCGGCGCGCGAACCGTCGCGCGCCTCGCCGATTCTCTCGCCGCCTTCCCGGCGCTGCAGCGCGCCTTCCTCTCCGCTCCCCAGGTCGTCGACGTAAGCCGGATTTGACCAGCCGCGCAGCCGGAAGATGAAGCATTGCTCGCCGGGGCAGGCGTAGACGAGCTCGGCGTTTCCGGCATTCCCCAGGAACTCCCACAAGGCCGGCGGATAGGGAATGCCCCAGTCCCGGTTCGCGACGTAGACGTGGGTGATGCCGAGCCTGGCCATGAGCTCCCGGATCCCGGTCGCGGTGCCGGCGTCGAGCAGCAGCGCGTTCATCTGCGATGCCTCGAAGAAGCTGTCGGCGATGTAGGCGCGCTCGAGGAAGAAACCGAAGTTGGTGTTGAGCAGCATGACCTTGGCGTCGCCCGGCGCCTGGGCGTTGAGGAATGCGTATCCGGGCGGGATCGGCGAGCCGAGCCGCTCGGGGCCGCCCTGAAGGATCGCGGCTCCGATGAACCGGGCCTCCGCGAGCAGCGGCCACGCCTGCACCAGCAGCGAAAGACAGACGCCCGAGACCAGGATGCCGCCCGCGACGCGACGCGCGGGCTGCCCCAGCCTCCCGAGCAGCGCTTCGATCGCCGCGCCCGCCGAGAAAGCCAGCAGCGGCAGCACCGGGATCAGGAAGCGCATCTGCTGCGAGGTGAGCGCCCACGCCGCGAAATAGACCGCCGCCGGCAGGAGGGCCCGCCGGATGATCGGCACCCGCAGGCTCGCCGCCGCAGCCAGGGGAACGAGGATGATCCAGAGGGCGCCGATGCCGCCGTCGAAGCGGGCGTAGCCGGGTCCTCCGGACAGGATCACCCGGAGCGGCAGCGCCAGATAATCGGCCGCCGATCGGCCCATGCCGATCGACCGCTGCCATTCCAGAAACTGCCGGCCCAGATCGGCGCTCCATTCCACCCCGCCCAGGTATCGATACAGCAGCGGATAGAACGGGTCACCCGTTTCGATCCAGCTCTTCACATACCAGGGAACGGCGAGGATGAGCGCCGGCAACACCAGGCCGCCGATGACGCGACCAGGCCGGGGCGGGGCGGGGCGCGCGACGGCGGACGCCGGGCGCGCCGCCACGACGAGGGCCAGGACGCAGGCGAGACCGACGAGGCCCGAGAGTTTGCAGCCCGCCATGGCGCCGCAGCAGAGCCCCGACAGGACCAGCGGCGCCAGGCGCGCGGAATCGAGGTGCTCCCACGCCAGCGCAATCGCCATGAAGAAGAAGAACGCGAAGGCGACATCGACGTAGGCGACCGGCGCCTGGTTGAGCAGGACCTGGTTGCCGAGGACCAACGGCACCGCCAGGAACCCGGCGAGGCGCGAGGCACGCCGCCGCGCGACCCGGTAAACGGCGAGGAGCAGCAGACCGAGGAAGAGGACCTGCAGCAGCTTTGCGGTCAGATAGTCGTGGACGATCAGCGCGAGCGCGTTCAGCAGCTCGACGGCATGCGGCCAGTGCGAGTAAACGGAGAAGGGCACCCGCACGAAACCGCCGTGGGCGACATAGAGCTTGGGGAGGGTGAGGTGATAGGTGTCGTCGTCCCAGCCGATCCCCGGAGTCAGCGCGAAGACCCAGACACCGACCAGCACCGCGGCCGGCACGGCGAGGGGCAGGAGATGCGCGCCCACCCGTCGCCATGGCGATGACGGATCCTCCGCCGGTTCTCCTCCCGGGCGCGCCAGGATGTCCCGTCCGCCCCGGATCAGGCGCGGGGCGGCGACGAGGATGACGGCGGCGACGAGCGGCAGGACCACCGCGCGGCGCAGCCCGCCCGCGCACGCCAGAACGAACAGAGCCGCTATCCAGCCGACGAGGCCGACGGTGATCCGAACCAGGCCGCGGTCGAGGGTGCGAAGCTCCCCCCACGGTGCGACCCGCTCGATGAGCGATCCGGTGGCATGGAACAGAAGCGCGAGAAGAGCGACGCTGCCGGCGTGGCTGAGCGCAGAAATCATCGGGCAGCGAGGATAGCACCCCTCTGATAGACTTGCCGCGCTTCGAATCGCCGGCGCGTGCCTCGACACGGGTCGGACCACCAAAAGAGGGAGGTCGACATGATCCTCAGTGCAGGGGCGTCATCACGTCGGTCAGCGCGTCCCATGATCGCGGCGGCCACGATTGTCGTCGGGGCCGGCTTGCTGCTCTCGACCGCGTGCGTGTCGAGCGGCAAGTACAGGACCCTGGAGCAGGATCGCGATGCCCTCGATGGCAAGTACAAGGCGTTGCAGGGCCAGATGAGCGACGAGACTCAAAAGAACCAGTCGCTGGCGCAATCGAACGAGTCGCTGGCGCAGCAGAAGAGCGCCCTCGATGCCGAGAAGGCCGCCGTCGAGAAGCGCCTGGCCGAGGTCGAAGAGCGGGAGAGGGCGCTCGGCATGCAGCTGCAGCAGACCGAGGGGGAGGCCAACCGTCTCAAGTCGACCTACGACGGCCTGGTCGGCAGCCTGAAGAAGGAGCTGGAGGCGGGCCAGATCCAGGTGCAGCAGCTGCGCGACGGGTTGAGCGTCAACGTCGCCCAGGAGATCCTGTTCGCCTCCGGCTCCGCGACGCTGGACAAGAGCGGCAGCGAGGTCCTGACGCGGGTGGGGGAGCAGCTCAAGCAGACGAACTACCAGATCGTCGTCACCGGCCACACCGACAACAAGCCGATCGGCGCCGGGCTGGTGGGCCGCTACCCGACCAACTGGGAGCTGGCGGGGGCGCGCGCCGCCAGCGTCGTACGGCTGTTCGCGGACTCCGGTATCGTCGCCAACCGGCTGCTGGCGGTGTCGATGGCGGACACCCACCCGGTGGCGCCCAACGACACCCCGGAAGGACGGGCCAAGAACCGGAGGATCGAAATCCGGCTCCGACCGGTGGCGGTGGAGTAGGAGCGGTCCCTCCCGCTATCCGCGCCGGATCGGGAGTCTGGCCCGCCCGGCCGAATACCCGGACAGGCTCCTTGGGGCCGGTTCGCGGACCATGGGCGTATAATTCGCCCACGGCTTCACATTCATCGTCAATCGCGCGCACCGTCCTGGGACGGCCGCCCAACCGGGGTTCGGCATGATCTCCGGGAGACTCGGGCACTACCACATCCTCGAGAAGCTGGGTGCCGGTGGAATGGCGGTCGTGTATCGCGCCCGCGACGAGCGTCTCGACCGCGATGTCGCGCTGAAGATCCTGCCCGAGGGCGCCCTCGCCGGTGAGGCCGCGCGCCGGAATTTCCAGACGGAGGCGCGTCTCCTCTCCCGCCTCAATCACCCGAACATCGAAGCGATTTACGATTTCGACACCCAGGCCGGGATCGACTTCCTGGTCATGGAGTTCGTGGAGGGTCGTACGCTGCGGGCCCACCTTCGGGAAGGGCTTGATCGAGACACGGTGCTGCGGGTCACGGAGCAGTGCGGCGAGGCGCTCGAGGCCGCCCACCGGAAGGGGGTGGTTCACCTCGACATCAAGCCCGAGAACATCATGCTCACGACCGATGGGCGGGCCAAGCTGCTCGATTTCGGGGTGGCCCGGCGGCTCCGGCTGGCGACCGAGGATGTCGCCTCGATCACCACCCGCACGACCGAAGCGGAGATCGCGGCCGGGACGCCCGGCTACATCGCGCCCGAGATCCTGCTGAACCGTCCGGTCGATGGACGTGCCGACATCTTCTCCCTCGGGGTGGTCTGCTATGAGGGGCTCGCCGGTCGGCATCCGTTTCTCGGCGCCTCGATCGGCGAGACGGTCGCCCGCGTGCTGCACGAGGTTCCGCCCCCGCTCCGCGCCGTGAACGCGGACATCCCCGCGGAGGTCGAGCGGGTCGTCCATCGGATGCTGGCGAAGGAACCGGCCATGCGGCATCCCGGCGCCGGCGATCTCGTGGCTGACCTCCACGTCGCGAGGGGCCTCCCGGCGGAGGCTGCCGGAGCGCGCCGCGCGCCGGCGGGGCCCGCCGCCGGGCGCCACCGGGCCGCGGTACTGGCAACGGCTCTGGCAGCGGGGCTGATGTTGGCAGCCGCCGGCGTCATCCTGTGGATCAATCCCGATCTGTTGCGACCCGCGGCGGGGCCGGCGAGCCGGCCACGAAGGCTGGCGGTGCTGCGCTTCGATGCGACGGACGACGAAGCCCGTACCAGGGCCTTCAGCGACGGGCTGACCGAAGTGCTCACCGTGCGTTTGACCCGCATCGCCGACCGACGAGCGCTCCACGTGGCCCCCGCCAGCGAGGTCCGGCGGGTCGACGACGCCAGCGTGCAGAAGGCGGGTCTCGAGCTCGGCGTCGATCTGCTGCTCACCGGTCAACTGCAACGTTTCGGCGACTCGGTGCGCACCAGCGTTAATCTGGTGGATGTCCGGGAGCGCCGGCAGTTGCAGGCCGAGACAGTCGAGGGCACACTGCGGGAGCCGTTCGTGCTCGAGGATCGCATCGTCGAGGCGGCCGTCAGGATGCTTGAGGTGGGGCCGCCCCCCAGCGACGGAGAATCGCCGCGGCTGCGCGGCCCGGCGGTGGCGGACGCCTACGATTACTACCTCCAGGGACGCGGCTATCTGCGGAGCTACGACCGGCCGCAGAGCGTCGACAGCGCGGTGACGGTGTTCCAGCGGTCGCTCCTGATCGACCCCGGGTACGCGCCGGCGCACGCCGGTCTCGGAATGGCCTGCTGGTACAAGTTCGATCTGACCCGGGAGCCCGCCTGGCTGGAGAAATCGCGGGCCTCCTGCCGGGAGGCGATCCGGCTGGACGCGAGGGCCCCCGAAGGGCGGCTGTGTCTCGGGATGGTCTTCGAGGGAACCGGCCGCTACGCGGAAGCCGCCGCCGAGTTCGAGAAGGTCGCGGCGCTGGACCCGGGCGACGAGGAGGCGCTGTTGTGGCAGGCCCGCGCCTATGAGCGGCTGGGGCGGACCGACAATGCCGAAGCGACCTACCGGCAGGCGATCGCGCTGCGTCCCAGCTCGTGGGTCGGTTACAACTGGCTAGGGACCTTCTATTTCGACCTGGCGCGGTACGCCGAGGCGCAGGACATGTTCCGACAGGTCGTCGCGCTGGCCCCCGACAGCCACCGGGGCTTCCACAATCTGGGAGCGACCTATCTCATGCAGGGATTGTTCAAGGAGGCAATTCCGATCCTCGAGCGCTCGATCGAGCTGGAGCCGGCCCCCACCGGCTTCATGAACCTCGGTGCGGCCCACTTCATGCTGGGACACTACGACCGCGCGGCGGAGATCTACCGCGAGGCGATCCGCTCGGGTCACGCTGAGTACACCATCTGGGGCAACTTGGGCGAGGCGCTGTACTGGGCTCCGGGGAAACGATCGGAGGCGGCGCCGGCCTTTCGCCAGGCCGTCGAGTTGGCCCGGCGCGAGCTCGAGGTCAACCCCAAGGACATTGCGGTGGCGGCGGAGCTCGCGAAGTACCACGCCGCGCTCGGAAAGGAGGCGGAGTCCCTGGCGCTCGTGCGCCGGGTCCTCGAGTCAGGCAAGGCCGGCGCCGAGGAGCGCCTCGCGGTGGCGACGACCTACGCCCAGCTCGGCCACACAGTGGAAGCCCTGCACTGGCTCGGGGAGGCTGTCCGGGCCGGCTACCCGGCGGCCTCGCTGGGCAACTTGCCGGTCTTTCAATCCCTGCGCAACAAGCCCGAATTCGTCGCGCTGCTCGGAACGCCGGGCGCGCGGCGGTGATCGAGAGAGGAGGAGAGAATGAGCACGATCGATGTTGAGCTCAGAACCGGGCAGAACGTGATCGATGTCGATCTGTCCAAGAATGGCAACGATAAGGTTTGTTGGATCTCGAAGGACGAGAAAGCGTACCTGGTGAATTTCCCCGGAGGTGGCCCCTTCGACAAGTCGAGCTTCGAGGTCCCGGCAGGGAAGTTCGCCACGTCGAGCACCGTCCGGACCGACGTGATTCCCCCCGAGGATCCCGGGCAGACGCTGGATTTCAAGTACAGCATCCATCACACGGACTCAGGGTGGCTCCTCGACCCCAAGATCGGCGTGAAGAAGTAGCGCCTGCTATCGGATCGTGCCGAGGTAGTGAACCTGCCAGGGACGGAACCCCTGGCGCTCGTAGAATCGCCGGGCGGCTTTGTTGGTTGCCACGACGCCGATCTCCAGCGCCGTCACGCCCAGGTTCCGGAGCTCGGCGCGGAGCGCCGACATCAGCAACCCTCCGATTCCGCGGCCGCGCATCTCCGGCAGGACCGAGAGGCTTTCCAGCACGCCGAAGCGGCCGTGCGTGTCCCAGGTGTCGTCCGCCTCGTGCATGTGGCTCAAGGCGTAACCGACCGCGCGCTCCTTCGACTCCGCCAGCAGGAGAAGGGCATCCTTCTCGGCGAGCCACGCTTCATAGAGATCGCGGCGCCGCTCCCAGGTCTCGTCCTGCGGCCGCATCGGGATTCCCGCCGGCCGCGGGTCGATCGACAGGTGCTGCGCATGCAGCGCCCTCCAGAGCGGCTCGAGATCCGCGATGCGCGCGACGCCGGCCTTTACGATTCTGACTTGGTCCATTGACTGATGCTCCTTTGGTACCCGATTAGAGATCGGATGGGGCAGCGGGGTCACTCGAGGATGGCGTCCTCTTCGAGGAGGAGATACGGCTCCCCGAACGGCGGCCGCCCGTCGCACGGTGTCAGGCGCAGTCCCCAGTCGCCGCCGTACAGCAGCGTGACGACCCCCGCGCCCGAGTCCTCGACACGCACGGCCTGCGCGCCGCACGGCGTGCCGCCCCCGGCACTCGCCCAGCCCGCGACCTTGCACTCCACCGAGTCGTCGCCGCCGCTCGAGTAGCGGATCAGGCGAACCGACCGGGGCTCCGAGACGGCGTGGAACCGCTGGTCGCATCCGTCCGGACAGTTCGGATTCGGGTCGATGAACAGATTGACGAAGCGTCGAGTCGCCATGCGGGGTCTATTGTGACGCAGCCGGTCTTGCCTTACCATGCCCGCCATCCGGTCGCCGGTCCGGGCGACGCTCCAGGAGAGCCGGCCCCATTCCTGCAAAGTAAGGAGGTGCTGCGATGCCGTTCGGAAGCCTGTGGCTGCAGGTCATCGTCTCGGCGGTCGTCGTCTTCCTGGCCAGCTGGGTCATGCACATGCTGCTCAAGTACCACAAGGCCGACTACAGGTCCCTGCCCCACGAGGACGCCGTGCGCGACGCGCTCGGCAGGGCAAACCCGTCGCCGGGGCTCTACTTCACGCCATACTGCATGGACATGAAGCAGACGAAGGAGCCGGCGATGAAGGAGAAGTTCGAGAAGGGGCCGGTGGCGCTTCTGACCGTCATGCCGAAGGGCTGCCCGGCGATGGGGAAGAGCCTGGTGCAATGGTTCGCCTTCTGCGTCCTGGTGAACTTCGTCGCCGCCTATGTGGCGCGCCACACGCTGCAGCCTGGCGCCGACGGCATGCTGGTCATGCGGGTCATCGGCACGGTGGCGTTCTCCGGCTACGCCATGTCGCAGGTGCTCGACTCGATCTGGAAGGGGCAGCCGTGGGGCAACACGCTGCGCGGCGTCATCGACGGCAGTGTCTACGCCCTGCTGACCGGGATCACCTTCCGGCTGATGTGGCCGGCCGCGTAGACGATCGGGGCGCGGGCCGGCCGCCTGCCTGACCGACGCCCGTCAGGGCTCGGTCGGCAACCCTTCGCGGATCCAGGCCTGCGTGCCGCCGCTCAGGCTCTTGACCCGGGAGTAGCCCAGCGCCTTGAGGTAGAGCATCCCGTTCGCCGAGATGTTGCCGCGGTCGCAGACACAGAGGATCGCCCGATCCTTGTCGCCGGGCAGCCGCGCGGCCGACTCGCCGAGCGTGGAGAGCGGGATGTTGACGGCGCCGGGAACGTGCGCGGCGTCGTATCGCTCGTTCGACCTGACGTCAATCACCAAAGCGCCCTGACCGTCGATCATCGCCCTGGCCTCGTCGATCGCCACGGCGTCGCGCGACGTCTTGGCGTGCTTGACCATCTCGTCGTACAGCCTCGCGTTGAGCTCCGATCCGGCCGGCGGGGGCGCCGCCGCGGCCGGGAACAGGTCGGGGAAGTGCCGCATCACCGACGAGGCGTACTTGAAGATGTTGTCGGGGAAGATCACCACGAGCAGGTTGCCCGGCTCGTCGGGCACCGCCTTGAGTGCCCCGGACAGTGCCATCGCCGAGCTCGGCCCCGCGATGATGCACTCCTCGCGTACCAGCCGCAGACAGAGCGCATACGCCTCGTCGTTCGCGACCTCGACCACGCCGTCGTACTCGTTCGGACGGAACAGCTCGGTCTGCTTCAGCTGCACGAGGCTGCGGACGCCGGGGATGTCGTGCCCCTCGCCCGGATGGACGCCGATCACCTTCACCGCCCGGTTCTTTTCCTTCAGGTACCGGCCGGTGCCGGTGACCGTGCCGCAGGTGCCGAGACCGGCGGCGAAGTGGGTGACCTTCCCGCCGGTCTGCCGCCAGATCTCGGGACCGGTGGTCTTGTAGTGGCTCTCCGGATTGGCCTCGTTGCGATACTGGTCGAGCATGTGGAAGTCCGGCATCCGCGCCGTCTGACGGGCCACCGCGATCGCCCCCTCGGGCGCCCCCGGCGCCGGGCACAGCTCGTCGTTCAGCTCCATCACGTCCGCCCCGAAGAAACGGAGCACGGCGCGCTTCTCGAGGGGGATCTTGTTCGACAGGGGCGTGCGCACCGAGTAGCCCCTGGCGTTGCCCATCATCGTCAGGCCGAGGCCGGTATTGCCGGAGGTCGGCTCGACCAGCTTCTTCGCGCCGGGGGCGATGAGGCCGCGTTTTTCGGCGTCGGCGAGGAGATTGGCGGCGATGCGGTCCTTCACCGCCCCGAACGGGTTGTACCACTCGAGCTTCGCGTAGGCACGGGTGTGCTTGAAGGGGACGGTCTTGGTCAGGCGCACGAGAGGCGTCGGGTTGTCCTCGCTCGAGAGCAACCCGAGGATCGACTCGTACACCCGCAGCGCGTGCTCGCTCAAGCCCGCCCTACCTCGGCTGCGGCACCGTGCGGATGTACGGCTTCGGCGCCTTCCATCCGCCCGGGAACTTTTGCCGGGCTTCTTCGTCGCTGACCGCGGGCACGATGATCACGTCCTGCCCCTGCTTCCAGTTGACCGGGGTGGCGACCTTGTGTTTGGCGGTCAGCTGAATCGAGTCGAGCAGACGCAGGACCTCGTCGAAGTTCCGGCCGGTGCTCATCGGATAGGTCAGCGTCGCCTTGATCTTCTTGTCGGGGCCGACGATGAACACCGAGCGGATGGTGGCGTTGTCCTGGGCGGTGCGTCCCTTGGCCTCGCCGGTGGCGTTCGGGTGGATCATGTCGTAGAGCTTGGCGACCTTGAGATCCGAGTCGCCGATCATCGGATAGTTGACGGCGTGCCCCTGGCTCTCCTCGATGTCCCGGGACCAGCGCGTGTGGTCCTCGACCGAGTCGATGCTCAGCCCGATGATCTTGCAGTTGCGCTTGTCGAACTCCGGCTTCAGGCCGGCCATGTAACCGAGCTCGGTCGTGCAGACCGGCGTGAAGTCCTTCGGATGCGAGAACAGGATGGCGTATCCGTCGCCGATCCACTGGTGGAAGTTGATGGTTCCCTGGGTGGTTTGGGCCGTGAACTCGGGGGCCTCGTCTCCAATACGCAGTGCCATGGTGCACCTCCTGCGATTTGTAATTGAGACGCGATCTTACTACAGGTCGCCGCAGCCGGTCGAGCCGCGTGGCCCCCGGGGGGCCCTTCAGCAGGGGATGGTCGCGCACCCCGCCGCGGTGCGCACGTTCCTGTCGCAGCGGGTCCCGGAGTTGGTGTAGCAGGTCCGGAACTGCGTGAAGTCGCAGGCGCGGTTGCCGCAACCGCCGGCGGCCAGGACCGGCGAGGCCGCCAAATCCGACAAGGCGGAAAGATACGGACTGTCAGTCCCGGCCGAAGGGCCGGACAGGGCCGACGCCAGCATCACGATCGTCGCCATGGTCAGCAGCGGCAGGACGAGTTTCTTCATCGAAGGCATCGCATGCTCCTTGTGAGGGTGGCCGGCGGGCGTCGCCGGGCTCCTGCATCGTGGTGGTCGCGAAACTACATCCGCCCGCGGGATGGAGTCAAGGACGATCGCGCGCGAACACCGACGCCGGGAGTATGATGCGCGAGTCGAAGCGCGGCAGACGTCGCGCTCTTCATCGAGGAGGACAGCATGCGCAGATTCGCCGGTCGAGCCGTCGCCGCTCTCGCCTTCGTCGTTGTGCTCGCGATGATACCGGCTGTCGTCGTCCCGGCGGGCGGTCACCCGGGCCCGTACGTCTCCGCGCTCGCCGACCTGGCCGGCGTCGCCGCCATCGCCGGCCCGCAGTGCCCGAACAAGGGATGCATCAGCCCGACGCGCTGCGGTCACGTCACCGGCGCCTTCGGCTGCACTCTCGCCAACGGGACCTGCGACAGCGGCCGCTGCCGCTGAAGGTTCCGCTCCCGGCCACGAGGGTGAGGCAGCCGGCGAGCGGCCCGATCGAAACCGGTGCGGCCTTTCTGATCAGGGACTGCCGCGCCGCGTGTAGGTGCCGTCGAACAGCGTCGACCAGGTCTTGCCGCCGTCGGGCGATGACTCCCAATGCTGGCGAACCCGGCCGCCTTGGAGAGGTCTCCAGGTGATGCGGTGCCGCGTGGTCCGGTCGCCGGCGGCGGCTCCCTCGAGGACCATGCTGCCCGCATCGAGGGTCCCGCTCAGCCGCAGGATCTCCCCTTCATTGTCCACCCACACCTGGTTCCACAATCCCGACGCCTCGTCGTAGAAGTTGAGCGACGTGCCGCGGCTGCCGCTCGCGCCGCTCCAGTTCTCGATCAGGGCGCACCCGCCGGAGACCTTCTCGATCCGGTTGGTGCCGGCGGTCTTCCCGTCCGGCGTGCGGACGTCCCACGCCCCCAGCCAGAAGTCGAACTGCCGGTGAGGCGCCCCGGCGCAGCGATCGGCGGTGGAGCCCGCGGCGATCGGGCGCAGGGGACAGGTGGCGAGGGTGGCGGCCGCGAGAATCAGGGACAGTCGACGCATGCGGATTCCCTCCCGACGAGTGCACCGGCCGCGCGCTCCTTCTATCACGAACAGATCCCGCTTGACACCTGGGGACGCCAGCCGCATGCGGGTCGGCAGCAATTCCCCCCGGCCCCCCCCGACCCGGGTGACGACGCACGGACCGCCGTCGGCCTGGCCGGAGGCGGCGTCACATCTCTGGACTGAGCCTCTCCCTGAACCTATGTTGAGGAAGGCCGCACGGCGCGGCCGGCAGGGTGTGTGTCGAGTTGAGCCTTTCGAGGGAGGGCACGATGCAGGAGAAGACAGGCGGACAGGTCGGGCGCTGGTCCATCCATCGCTGGTTCTTTGCCGTCGCCGCCGCGGCGGCCGTCATCCTGGGCGCGCAGGCGCTGCTCGGCACCGGCCTGTACGCCCAGAAAGCGCAGACCGACTTCAAGGAAAAGCTGCGATGGGCGTCCGAGGACGGCGACGCTGCGGTCGCCTGCAGCGCCGACGGCAAGTACGTCTACGTCGCTGGCGGCGAGGGGGTCCTGGTATCCGACAACTTCGGGAAGACCGGCTCCTGGTCCCTCGTGCTCAAAGGAAAATAAGGAGGGCATATGACATTGAAGAGACTGATGGCGACTTCGGTCGTGGCGGCCCTGGTCGGCGTGGCGGCGATACCGGCGTTCGCCAAGTCGGTCCAGGCCATACGCGACGAGAAATCCGCCCAGATTCCGGTGTGCCAGAAGCGGCTCGGCTCCATGAGCGTCGTGGAACCGGAATCCGACTGGTGGCGCGAGCAGGGCCTCGGGTCGCCTGAAGCGCTGATCAAGGTCTTCGTGCGCAAGTCGAACTGCTTCACCCTGGTCGATCGCGGCAAGGGGATGCAGGCCGCGCAGTCCGAGAGGGCCCTCGCGGCCAGCGGCGATCTGCGCGGCGGCTCGAACATCGGCCGTGGGCAGATCAAGGCGGCGGACTATGTGCTGGTGCCCGATCTGATCTCCTCCAACAACAGGGCCGGCGGCGGAGGCGTCGGGGGCCTGGTCGGCGGCCTGCTCCATAGCCACACCGCGGGGGTCGTGGCTGGCGGCATCAACGTGAAGAAGAAGACGGCGGACGTGGTGCTGACCGTCACCGACGTGCGCTCCTCGGAACAGGTGGCCGCGGTCGAAGGCCATGCCAAGAAGACCGATCTCGGGTTGGGCTTGCACGGCACCGTCTTTTCCACCAACGATTTCGGCGGCGCCGGCGCCACCGGCTACTCCAATACCGAGATCGGTCAGGTCATCACCCTGGCGTATCTCCAGGCCTACACCGACCTGGTGGATCAGCTGGGCGCCCTGCCGGAGAACGCCTCCGCCGACAACGCCCAGCAGGCTGTCACCATGAACAGGCCCGGCCGCATGTACGCGACCCCGGACACCAACGGCCAGGTCGTGAAACCGCTCGAGCCCGGCACCATGCTCTATCCGACCGGCGAAAAGCGCGACGTACTCTGGGAGGTCACCGACGAGCTGGGCGCAAAGGGCTGGGTCTCCTCCCTGTCGTTCGAGCTCGCCAGGTAGCGTCGAGGGCTCGCAATGCGGATGCCTGGCGTCGGCGACGCTGAAAACCGTCGGCGGGCACCGGGTCCTGGGCATCCTGCCGTTGCGAACCGTCGATGAGGTTTCGGAGCGGATCGGCCAGGTCGCCCCGGTTCGATCGGTATCGTTAGGACCGGACGACTCGAGCCCGAACGTGGGGGCGCCGCGCCGATTTTCGGCGCGGGCCCCTTGGGCGGGAACTGAGTGTGGAGGGGGGAACCTCAAGCGGAGCGGTATTCGAAGAAGCCTTGTAACGACCCGCTGATCAACTTGCCGTCGATGCTCTTCTCATGAATGGTGCCCTCCAAGTCGACCGCGCCGTGGACTCGCTCTCCGGCCAAGAGCCGGTCCGAGTATTTGGCCGGGCGCCTAGCCCCGCCCCCGCCAGTAGAATCCACCGCCTCCCAGGAACAGAACCACCAAGACGATTATCAAAATGGTCATCAGGCTCATGTGCTCACTTCCTCTCTCTGGCCAGCCGACCGCACCAACCCTGCGATGGATCCGTGCGACGACAACCTTGCTCGTAATCGAATGCAATATTCATCTGAACCCTGCGAACCGCACAATCGGAAGTTCTCTGAATTCGTTGTCAGGAAGACACGGACAGAAACCGAGAGCCGCATGATGCGGTGCTGCCGCGACCCGGCGCCCCGCCTGCGAACGTCCTTCGGGTCGAGTAAAATACAGATCTCGAATGCTCCTCACCCGCTTCCGCGAAGGGGTCGCGATGCGAAGCGTCCTCGGGCGCGCATGGCCCGTACTCTTGGTCGTCCTGGTCGCGGCCTGCGGTCCGCGCGACACGATCCCCGGGCGTCTCGAGGCGCGGCTGAAGTCCTTTGGAGACGGCGGACGGCCGGACCTGTCGCGCGACGAGGTACAGCAGGCGCTGGCACGGCAGCTGAGGTCGGCCCCCGTGCCGGCGGAGGGCGGGGTAAACCGGTCCAACCCGGTCTTCCCGACGCGCGACACCCTGAGGGAGTTCTACGCCAATAACGGGCAACGGCTGGCGTGGTGCGACGACTCCGGCGGGCTCCTCCCTTCGACGAAGACTCTTCTCGACGCGCTGCGACGGGCGGGCGAACACGGATTGGACCCGGAAGACTACGCTCTGAGCCGGCTCGATCTCCTGGGGACGCAGATCGGCAAGCCCCCGTTCGATGACGCCGCGGTCGCGCGTCTGGCCGATTTCGATCTGCTCATGACCGCCGCCTTCTTCCGGTACGCGGCCGACCTGTCGACCGGCCGCGTGCACCCCGATGAGATCCGGAACGACTGGCACACGAATCCCCCCGAGCTCGACCCGCTGACGAAGCTGGACCAGGCCCGCAAGGACGGTACTCTTGCGGAGCTTCTCGAAGCCCTGCCGCCGCCACACGCGGGCTATGCGCGCCTGCGCGAGGCGTTGAGAGGATTGCGCCAGGTCGAGGCGGCGGGCGGGTGGCCGGCGATCCCCGATGGCCCCGAGCTCGGACCGGGTTCACGCGGACCGAGGGTATTGATCCTACGGAAGCGCCTCGCTGAATCCGCCGGGACGGTGGAGTCCGCCAACAGCGCGACGGCGGGCGCCGGCGATCAATTCGACGAGGCGCTGGCCGAATCGGTCCGCCGCTTCCAGGAGCGGCACGCGATCGAGCCGGACGGGAAGGTGGGCGGGCGCACCTTGGACGAGCTGAATGTGCCCGTCGACTGGTGGAGCCAGCAAGTCGAGCTGAACCTCGAGCGCTGGCGGTGGATCCCGCGCCGGCTCGGCGCTCTGCATGTGTTCGTCAACATCCCGGCGTTCGACCTCAAGCTGGTGCGCGGCGGAGCCTCCGTGTGGCGCACGCGTATCGTCGTCGGGAAGGCCTTCTCGCCCACGCCGGTGTTCAGCGATCGGATCGTGGCCGTCGTGGTCAACCCGCCGTGGAACGTCCCGAAGAGCATCGCCCTCGGAGAATACCTGCCCGAGATGCGGGACGACCCGAGGGCGTTCGCGCGACGCGGCCTTCGCCTGCTCGAGGGTCCGGAGGAGGACCCTCGCGAAGTGGACCCTGCGACCGTGGACTGGCGCGCGCTGGAGGGGGGACGCTTCCCTTATCGCCTGCGCCAGGACCCCGGGCCGAACAACGCGCTCGGACGCCTGAAGTTCCAGCTCACCAACGAGTTCCGCATCTATCTGCACGACACGCCCACGCGTGGTCTGTTCGGCCAATCGGACCGGGATCTCAGCCATGGCTGCATCCGGGTGGAGAGACCGCTCGATCTGGCGGCGCGGCTCCTGGGCGAATCGTCGCAGGACCTCCTCCGCGAGGCCCTGGACCAGCCGAAGGAGCGCCACCTGTCCGTCAAGCCGCCGGTGCCGATTCACATCCTCTATTTGACGGCCTGGGTCGACGACGCCGGCGCATTGCGCTTCGCTCCGGACGTGTACGAGTTCGACGGGCCGCAACGAACCGCGCTCGATCGCGTGGCATCCCGGGTTTCAGGGGGGCCGGCCTCGGGCGCGAAGGAAGCCGCTCATCCCCCCGCCCGATGAGTCTGAAAGGGCCACCCGCCGTGGCGGGAATGACACCGCGCCCAAAGGGGCCTATAGTGGTCCCATCATGAAGATCCCTCGCACCCTGCTCCTGACGACCCTGCCCCTGCTGGCGGCGGTGCCACCCGTAGGTGCCGTGCCCGCCGTGGCGCTTCCGCCATCGCCGGCCCCTCGGGTATCCCTGCCGCCGCCGGGCACTTACTCACGCGCCATCGAGACCGCCCTGCTCCATGCCGCCCCGACGATGCGGCCCGAGGCTCTGCGGGCGGCGCTTTCCGCCTGGGCGGCCCTGCGTTCCAGGGGAGAGGTCTCCCGCCCGCTCCTCACGTTGATTGACTACGGCCTGCCCTCGACGACCAAGCGGATGTGGGTCCTTGACCTGGCCTCGCGCCGGCTGCTGTTCCACGAACTGGTGGCGCACGGCCGGAACTCGGGCGAGAACCTGGCACTGTCGTTCTCGAACGAGGAGGGCAGCCTGATGACGTCGCTCGGGGCGTTCGTGACCGGCACGACATACAGCGGCCGGAACGGCTATTCGATGCGCCTGCGCGGGATGGAGCCGGGGGTGAACGATCGGGCCGAAGCGCGCACCATCGTGGTCCACGGAGCACCGTACGTCGGCGAAGAGGTCGCGCGGAGGCAGGGGCGAATCGGGCGCAGCTTCGGCTGCCCGGCCGTCCGCCCCGCGATCGCCCGGGCGCTGATCGACGAGGTCAAGGACCGCACGCTGCTGTACGCGTGGCATCCGTCGATCGACAAGGTGGAAGCGTCGGCGGCCGCCGCGCCCACGATCGCGGGCCTCGGCTCGCCGGACGCCCGGTCGCACCGCGGCCGCTGAAGCTCCTTCCGGAAGCCTCGGACACTATCTCTGCGCGCTCGACGGCGCCATGCCTGCTCGAGTAGCGCTCGTCGCGATGTCCGACGACGGCAGGGGGCGGTACGACGTCACCGGCCGCGGTCCGAGGAGACGGTCACCCTGGACCTGGCGGTGCACATCGAGGAAGGTGCGAGGATCGGTCAGGGCGCGCAGGGCCAGCGGGGCCTTCACGAGGCGCCGGATCAGCCAGGGAGATTGAACCGCCATCCGGAAGACCTGACGCTGAGCGTCAACACTGAAGTGGATCTGGTTGGCGGCGCGGAATACTCGCGCCACCTGCTCGTAGAACTCGCGGACGTCGAGGCGGGTCGGCGTCAGCGCGGTGAAGAGGGAGAAGGCCGGGTGCGAAACCGCCTTCCTGTCGGCCAGCTCCGGGGACACTTTCAGGGATTCCGTGTAGAGGTCGGTGCCCGGCAGCGGGGTCGCGACGGTGAAGTTCGAGGTCCTGATCCAGCGCCGATGGGTCTTCAGGAACCGGACCATCTCGTCGAAGTAGGCGAGCGTGGCGTCGCACGGGATGACGAACTGGGCCGTCACGATGGCACCGGTCTCCGCGGCGCGACGGATCGCCTCGATGTTGTTATCGACCGTGTTGCGCTTGCTGAAGTTCTTGAGTTGCTCGTCGGTCACCGCCTCGACGCCGAAGAGGATTCTCTTCAGCCCTCCGCGCCGGATCCAGGCCTTGAACCGATCCTCCTCGCGCAGGTAAAGGTCCGTCCGGGTCTCGACCGTCAGCCAGAAATCGCCACGGCGCGGGAGAAAGTCCGAGGCCATCCATTCCAGGAGCGGGTCGTAGAGCTCCTGGATCTGCCGCTCGCTGGCCTGCATCCAGATGTCGTCGGCGAAGAAGAAGCCTCGGATGGAGGCGGGCAGAGAATTGAAGTCGTGCTGGACGTTCGCAAGGGATGCCAATGAAACCTTACGCCCGTGCGTCTTCCAGACGGTGCAGAAGGTGCAGTCGTAGGGGCACCCCTCGCTCGTCTGGCTCATCCCGGTGGGCCGGAACCCCTGGAAGTACTCGCGCCAGTAACGATTGGGGAGCAGGTGCCAGGCGTAAGGTCGAAGGCTCGCCAGGGGCGCCGCGGGCGGCCCCGGGTCGAGGACCCAGCGCCCGTCGTCGCGGTGGAAAAAGCCGGGGAAGCGCGCCGGGGCCCGTCCCGTTTCGCGAACTTCGGCGGCCAGCGCCGCGAATGCCGCGTCGCCGTTTCGGCAGCAGATCAGATCCGCCGCCGAGTCCCAGAACGAGGCGGGATCCTCCGAAGGGGCGGTCCCTCCGAAGACGATGGTGGTCGTTGGGGAAATGCTTCGGATCGCCGCCGCCACGCCGATGGCTTCGTCGCCGTTCGAAGTGAAGGTGAGGGAGATCGGAGGATAGTTGGCGATGTTCGGGAGGCTGAAACGACGCGCGACCGGGTTGATGTCGGGCTCGATCAGGAGCACTCCACGTGGTCGACCGGGGTTCATAGGCAGCTCAGATTGTATCCCCGGATTCCTGGCGCAGAGTGGTCAAATATGAGCTCCGGGTCCATGCTCCATCCGGGGAATTCCGGAACTGAATCATCTCCACGATCGAACCACGGCACGAAAGTACCGACCGCAGTTTCACTTAGGTCACGGCGGGCCCTCGAAGCGACCCGGCTCCTCCTTCCGGAGGTCGGTCCGCTTGTCAGGCCGCACCCGACCCGAGTTTCAGGAATGCCCCGAATTGCCCCCTCCCCCATCCGGGCCAATACCGGCTCCTAGATTTCGCTGATGATCTTCTGGATCTCGTCCTTGGCCTTGCCCAGCTTCTTTTGCAGGCGGCCCAGCAGCTCGTCGTCCTTGCCTTCCGAGTAGACGAGGTCGTCGTCGGTGAGCAGGCCATACTTCTGCTTGAGCTTACCCTTCACTTCATTCCATTCGCCCTTGAACGTCAGTTTGTTCATTGTCTTCTCTCCCTTCAGATCGCCTTGGCCTTGAGCAGGATGTCCACCCGGCGGTTCTGCTGCCTGCCCGCCGCGGTGGCGTTGTCCGCCAGGGGCGCTCCCTCGCCGTGGCCGACTGCGGCCATGCGCTCCTGGTTCACGCCGCGCCCGACCAGGTAGCTTCTCACCGATTCGGCGCGCCGCTCGGAGAGGTCCTGGTTGTGCGCCTCGGAGCCGGTCGAGTCCGTATGTCCCTGGATGACGACGGCCGTCTTCGGGTATTCCGTCAGGACGCCCGCAACCTCCTCGACGGCGCCGCGCGAGGTCGAGGTGAGCGTCGCCGAGTCGACCGAGAACAGGACGTCCGAGTCGAAATGCACGAGCAGGGTGTCATCGCTCACGCGCTCGACGTGGGTGCCGGGGATCTGCGCGAGCTTCTCTTCCTGGGCGTCCATGTAACCGCCCACGCCGGCTCCGATCCCCGCTCCGATGGCTGTGCCGATGAGGATCTCGTCGGCCTTTCGCTTGCCCATCGCGATGCTGAGCGCGGCACCGGACAACGCCCCGATGCCGGCTCCTTTGAGCGTCTTGTCGTGCTGCGTCGCGCGCGTCGTGGCGCTCTGCGAGCAGCCCGCTAGAAACGTGAGCAGCAGGAGGCACGATACGAATCCGACGTGGGTTCGTGGACGGTTGCGATTCACCGGAGGTTCGCCTGGACGTCTTTCACGCCCTCGGTCGCCCTGGCGAGCTGAATCGCCTGCTTCCTTTCGGCATCGCTGGGCACCGTACCGGTCAGGAACACCACCCCGTCCCGGGTGTCGACATCGATCTGCATGCCCTTCACGACGGGATCGTCCAGGAGCCGCGCCTTCACCCGCATGGTGATCCCCGCGTCGTCGATACGCGTGCCGACCGTGCGGTTCGGATCGGGAGCCTCGCCTGTCGAGGATCCGACCTTCACAGAGATCATGTCCTTCACCTCCCGCACACCGCTCGTCTCTCTCGCCAGTTGCAGGGCCCGGTCCCGGGCCTCCTGGCCGTCCACATTCCCCGTCAGCGTCACGACCCCGTTCGTCGTATCCACGTTGATCTCGGACGCGTGAACCCGATCGTCGGCGACGAACCTGGCCTTGATCAAGCTGGTGATCCCTGCATCGTTGGTTTGCGTGCACGAAACGACCAGGGACACGATCGCCGCCAGAATGACAAGCGGGATGGCTCGATGCTCTCTCATGGTTCCTCCTTCGGAACGATCTCCGTTACGACATGCTCTACACATGCCTGCCCACTCACACTAGCGGAACCAGCGACCGGTGCCAATCGGGAAAAACCCGAATAGGCACTCAGGAAAGTCGGCAGGTCGAATGGGCTCCGCGCGTCCGGCCTGCTAGGATGGATTCCGGCGACCGAATTCAAGGGAAGGAGATTCTCGATGACTTTTATCAATGTCGACAAGGAAAACTCCGGTAGCGTCGATCTCTATTTTGAGGACCACGGCCGGGGCAAGCCGGTCGTGCTGATCCACGGCTGGCCGCTGAGCGGCGCCTCCTGGGAGAAGCAGGTGCCGGCGCTGCTGGACGCCGGTTACCGGGTCGTCACCTACGATCGCAGGGGGTTCGGGAATTCCAGCAGGCCGACCACCGGCTACGACTACGACACCTTCGCCGATGACCTGCACAAGCTGATGACCAAGCTCGACCTGCGCGACGCGACGCTGGTCGGGTTTTCGATGGGTGGCGGCGAGGTGGCCCGCTATCTCGGCTCCCACGGCAGCAAGCGCGTGAGCAAGGCGGTGTTCATGGCCGCGATCACGCCGTTCCTGCTGAAGACGCCCGACAACCCGGCGGGCGTGGAGAGCGGCGTCTACGACGGGATCAAGAAGGCCATCGCCGCGGACCGTCCGGCATTCCTCTCCGGCTTCCTGGCGAAGTTCTACAACGTCGACAGCCTGAAGGGCACCAAGGTCAGCGACGAGGTCGTGCGACTGAGCTGGAACATCGCGGCCGGCGCCTCTCCCAGGGGCACGCTCGACTGCGTCCAGGCGTGGCTCACCGACTTCCGCGAGGATCTCAATCGCATCGACCTGCCGACGCTGGTCGTTCACGGCGACGACGACCGCATTCTTCCCCTGGCCGGCACCGGGAAGCGCACGCAGGAGATCGTCAAGGGGAGCCGGCTGGCGGTGATCAAGGGCGGCCCGCACGGCCTGAACTGGACCCACGCCGAGGAAGTCAACCGCGAGCTGCTGACCTTTCTCGCAAAGTAGCGGTCAGAGTCGTCTGGGAGCCCGGCCGAATACTCGGACAGGCTCCCGGCCCTTCGAGAATTCCTGACTGTCGATTCAGGCACGCAGCGCGGTCGATTCAGGATCGTCCCGAATTGCCGGACCGGAGATGCCGGAGTACAAGTGTGTCTGCGATAAGAGTCATCCACCGACTCAACCCGGTGATAAAGGAGACGTCAAATGAGCTCAGTCAACCATGGCAGTGGATTCGGGTCGCTTCTTGGTACCTTCATTGCGGGGGCCGCCGCCGGCGCCACGATCGCCCTGCTTACGACGCCGCGCAGCGGGCGCGAGATGCGCGCCCGGCTGAAGGATGCCACCCGCGAGCTGGGGGAGAGGGCGCGGCAGATCCCCGGCGCGGTCCAGAAGGCCGGTGCCAAGGCCGTCAAAGTCGGCCAGGCGGCTTTCGCGGACGCCAAGAACGAGACCACCCAGGCATACAACAAGGTGGCCGAGGCAACCAGGGAACACAAGGGATACAGCCTCGACCAGGATCTGCCACGATTCGCAAAGTAAGACAAGGGTCGACGACATCCCGCGTAGCAGTCGAGAGCGCATACTGGACGCGCCGACAACAAATGCCCGGGAGGATGCCGATCCATTCGGATCGACAGCATCCCGGGCTTAGTTGTGCGGTCACGAACGTCGTTTTGATCGATCCTCAGGCCTGTTCGACCCGGACCGCCGCCGCCCCCGTGTCGTCGTATCTCACCCGCACCCGCCAGGGGCGGCAGCACACCGGGCAATCCTCCACGTAGTCCTGCGCGGCCCCGCCCCCTGGGTCCAGGCTGACCACGGCCGACTCGCCGCAGAAGGGACAGGCGACCTCGGTCTCGGTGTCGAGGACGACGTCCTGGCTCTGGTCGTTCATCGCCGACTCCTCAGCGGGGGCCCGATGTCCCCAGTTTTTCCAGGAGACTGACGAGATCCTCCGCGTGCGTCTCCTCCATGGCGAGGATTCCCTCGAGCATCCTGACCGTGGTGGGGTCATCATGTCCGAGGTACGCGATCATCTCGCGATAGCTGTCGATGGCGACCCGTTCGGCGACCAGGTCCTCCTTGATCATGTCGATGAGGGAGTCCCCTTCGACATACTCCGCGTGACTGCGCGTCAGGAGGCCCTCCGGAGACAGGTTCGGCTCTCCGCCCAGCTGCACGATCCGCTGCGCGATCTGATCCGCGTGCGCCTGCTCCTCGTTGGAGTGCTCGAGGAACTCCTGGGCGACGCTCTGGGCGTTGATTCCGCTCGCCATGAAGTAATGGCGCCTGTACCGGAGGACGCAGACGATCTCGGTGGCGAGAGCCTCGTTCAGGATGCGGACGACGGTCGCCAGGTCGGCCTGGTACCCGGGCGTCACGGCCCCCTTCTCGATGTGCTGGCGCGCCCGCTGTCTCAAGGTCTTGATGTCTGTCAGGAACGGCTTTTCGGGCATGGGGGTCTCCTTGGTTCCCTAGACGGAGCGTTCGCGCCTCGCCCCGGCCGGCTCGGAGATCGTCTGCACAACCTCCGCTATGTCGCGCATCGGGACTTGATCCGAAGTCGCCAGGTCGGCCTGGGCGATGATCCCGACCAGGCGCCCGCCTTTGCCGGTCACCAGGACGCGCCGCACTTCCGCGCGCTTCATCGTGTCCATCACTTTCTCGAGTTCGTCGTTCTCGTCCACCGTCTCGATGGGCCCTTTCGTCATGTGGGCCGAGACGATGCAGCCTCGATCGTGATCGTCGGCGGCGTGGCGGACCACGATGTCGCGATCGGTGATGATCCCCTGCGGCCTCATGGTGTCGCGGCTCTCGACGACGGGGACCGAGCCGACGTTTCGGTCACGCATGACTTGAGCAGCCTTGCTGAGGGAGTCTTTGGAGGTGACGACGTCCGGTTCGGGGGTCATGAGCTCTTTGGCTTTCATACGTTCCTCCTGCGCAAGCGCGGAGCCGGTCGTCCACGCGCTCCCAACGAGCGCGTCCGAGGCCGACCGGCTCATTGTAGGCGGCGGCGCCGTGCCGGACCGCTCCCCGGGCGAAAATCAGGGATCTCCTGACACCGTGTCCAGCCCGGCCACGAGAAGCACGTTGCCGGGATGAGACCGACTCGCCACCTCGTCCTCGTCGACGCGAAAGCCGAGCCCGACGAGCGCGGCGCGCAGCTCCGATATGGGCCGGAAATGCACCGCCGGTCCCCGATTCCACCCCATTCGGGTGGCCCACGTCTCGACGATCCGCGTGAAGCGCGCGCCGCCCGGGCGGGCGCCGTCGCCGTCCCGGATGATCAGGCGGCCGCCCGGCCCGAGCGCCAGCCGGCATCGTTGGAGAATCTCCTCCTGCCTGGGGGCCTCGTAGTAATGGAGCACGTCAACCAGGGTGATGACGTCGCAGGCGGGCAGGGCGAAGGCATGCAGGTCGCCTTCGACCATCTCCACGCCCGGGAGGCCGCGGGACGCATGGAGCCCGCAGCGCACCTTCTCCCGATCCCAATCGACGCCGAGGGCCCGACGTCGCCCGCCGAGCTCGCCGAGCAGCACCGGCAGCATCCCGAGGCCGGTTCCCAGATCCACGGTGAACGAGTCCTCGCCGATGTGCCGCGCAATCGCCCGGTAGCAGGGATCAAACCGGTATTTCAGGCGCGCGTACCAGCGGAACCGCGGGTGCAGTCCGACGTAGCGCGCCGTCGCGGCCACGAGCGCCCGCTCGAGGGGATCGGGTGCGCCACGGCGTTCGGCAGACCCCCGGTGTCCCCGGCGGCGCACCTCCGTCCTGAAGGACCCCATCAAGCATTCTCCTTGCGGCCAGGGAATTCTATCAGGGCCCCGATCAACCGGCCGCCGAAGTTCGAATCCGCCCGGGATTCGATAGAATCCAGGTTCATGTCCGAACCCCACGCACCGCGCCGGCCCCTCGATCCCGAGTCGGCTCCGCCGATCTTCGAGGCGTCCGGGCTTCGCAAGAGATACCGGCTGGGCGCCTTCACCATCGAGGCTCTCCGCGGCGTCGACCTGGTCGTCACGAGGGGCGAGTTCGTGGTGGTCGCCGGGCCCTCGGGGTGCGGCAAGACGACGCTCTTCAACCTGCTCGGCGCCCTCGACGGGCCGGACTCCGGGAGCGTGCTCTTCGAGGGGAGCGACCTCGGCCGGCAGACGTCCGGCGAGAGGACGTTGTTCCTCCGGCGCAAGGTCGGGTTCGTGTTCCAGTCGTTCAATCTCATCCCGGTGCTCACCGCCTACGAGAACGTCGAGTACCCGTTGAGGATCGACGGCCTCGGCCGGGCCGAGCGGCGGCGGCGGACGGAGGAGGCGCTCGCCTCCGTCGGTCTCGCCGGCCGCATGCACCAGCGGCCCGACCAGCTCTCGGGCGGGGAGCGGCAGCGCGTCGCGCTCGCACGCGGCCTCGTTCACGACCCGCGCGTCATCCTCGCCGACGAGCCCACCGCGAACCTCGACTCGACAACCGGAGCGGAGATCGTAGACCTGCTGGCGCGGACGAACACCGAGCGGGGCACCACGTTCCTCATCGCCACCCACGACCCGGCCGTCATCGAGAGATCGCCGCGGCGGATCCGTCTCCTCGACGGGCGCGTCATCGCCGACGAGGGCGCCGGCGCCCGCCGCCCGGGAGGGGTTCGATGAAGTTCGCCGTGATCGCCCTGCGGAACCTGGCGCGGAACCGCCGGCGGACGCTGCTCTCGCTCCTGATCGTCGCCGCGGGGACGATCGGCACACTCCTCACCGCCGGCTTCATCCGGTTTTCCTTCGAGGGGCTGCGCGAGGCGATCATCCACGGCGGAATCGGTCAGCTCGAGGTCGTGCCTCGAAGCGACGTCGCCGGGGGCGAGTCCTCCGCCGAGCGTCCGGGGATCCCCGGCATGCAGGATTGGCAGGAGCTGCGGAACGGGATCGAGGCGATGCCGCACGTCCTGGCCGCCGGCGCCATCGTGCAGTTCACCGGCATGCTCTCGAAGGGGGAGCGGTCCGCCGCGGTGATCGCCGTGGCCAACGAGCCCGGGCGCGAGCGTCGCATGCGGTTCGAGGTGAAGCTCCGAGGGGGGACGGGCCTGCCCGACGCGCCACCGTCGGACGGGGAGGACGCGATCCTCCTCGGGACGGTCCTGGCGCGAAGCCTCGGCGCGGAGGCGGGGGACCTGCTCACGCTGCTCGGCATCACGACCGACGGGACGTTGAACGCGCTCGATCTCCGGGTGGCCGGCCTGATCACGACCGGGCTCCAGGACCTCGATTCCCGTATCGTCAAGATGCACCTCGCGAGCGCGCAACGGCTCCTCGGCACGCAGAACATCACGTCGCTCGTCATCGGGCTCGACGACACAGCGCGGACTCCGGAGGTCCAGGCCGAGCTCGACCGCCGCCTCCGCGGGCGGGAGCCGTCCCTCGCGATCGTGGACTGGAAGACGCGCGCGCCGTTCTACGGACAGGTGGAGTCCCTCTACCTCGGTATCTTCTGGTTTCTCGGATCGGTCATCTTCGTCCTCGTCTGTCTGTCGACCTCGAACACTCTCATGATGTCCGTCATGGAGCGCGTCCGCGAAATCGGCACGCTCCTCGCCATCGGGACGAGCCGCGCACAGGTGGCGGCGATCATCCTGCTCGAGGCCCTGTGGCTCGGGCTCCTTGGGGCGCTGGCCGGAGACCTCCTCGGGATCGCCCTCGTCGCCGCGATCAACGGTCTCGGGATCCAGATGCCACCCCCGCCCGGAGCGACGGGTGGCATCGAGCTCCGGCTCGCGACGGCGCCGGGCGACTTCGCCGCCACCGTCGCGCTCATGCTGGTGATTCTCGGCATTGCGGCCGCCGTGCCGGTGGGGATGTCCGTCCGGCTCCGGATCGCGGACGCGCTCCGGCATGTTTAGCGGGAGGCTGTCCGCGGCCATCGTCGCGGTCCTCGCTCTGATGCCCGCGCCCGCGCCGGCCGCGGTGATTACGCCCGAAGCCGCCGCGGATATCCTCAGGAAGAGCGACGTCGCGAGCCTCGCCCCGGAGTCCTTCCGGGCGCGCCTCCGGATCGATGCGCTTCACCAGCGGCCCGGCCCGATGGACATCGAGGTCTGGCGCTCGGGCGACGCGAAGAGCCTGGTGCGCTTCCTGGGGCCGAACGAGACGGGGAAATACCTTCTCAGGCTCGATGACGTCGTCTGGTTCCTGGCACCCGGCGCCCGGAAGCCCATCAAGATGAGCCCGGCGCGACGGCTGCGCGGGAGCGCGTCGATCGATGACGTCCTCGGGATCCGCTACGGGCGCGACTATGGGATCGAGCGAGCCACGGAGACGGAGGAGGCCGGGGAGCCTCTCGTCGTCCTGGATCTGGCGGCCAGGAGCAAGCGCGCCCCCTATCCCAAGATCAGGTACTTCGTGCGACGCGCGACGGAAAGGCCCGTCCGCGCCGAATACCTCCTGCCGAGCGGGAAGACCTCGTCCGTCGTGGAATTCCTCGAGTGGAGGGAAGGGGCCCGGCCCGTGGCCCGCCGGCTGGTCATCACCGACCGTCTCCGCTCCGGACTCCGGACCGAGGTCACGCTCCTCGAGATGGAGGAGCGGCAAATCCCCGACGGCCTGTTCGACCTCGCGGACCCGACGGAGCGATCGAGGCTCGAGGAACGGTCGTCGGAGGCGGGTGGTTAAAAGTTCTTCCGGCAGACCAGCAGCACCTCGTCCACGCGCGTGGCGTCGATCATTCCCGGCTCCAGCCGCAGGCGTTTCTCGAACAACAGTCCGATCGGCATGAGCACGCGGTTGTACCAGCGCATCGCCTGCTCTCTCCGTCGCGTGAGCCACCACGCTCCCATTCGGATCAGCATCCGGCTGCGCAGCTGCATGCCGTAGACGGCGCTGCGTTCCAGCGTCAGCCCGTGGCCTGCCAGCCTCGCCAGCAGCTCTCGAGGCTGGTAGCGGCGAAGATGCCCGACCACGTCGTCGAAGCTGGTCCATTTGTCCGGGTGCAGCGGCGAAGACAGCACCAGCGCCCCGCCGGGCCGGAGCACTCGCGCCAGCTCGCGGAACACCGGCTCGTCGTCGACGGCGTGCTCGATGATGTCCATCGCCATGACGAGATCGAAGGCCGCATCCGGAAACGGCAAGGCCTCGGCGGTGGCTTGCGTGGCCAACCCGCCATGCCGGACCAGCCGGGAGAGGGCGGCGCGGCTGATGTCGACGAAGCAGGTGCCGGGGATCGGCAGGCGCGGCCGCAGGCCCGGCCCGATCTCCAGGCGGTGCGAACCGGCGATCATCAGATCGCGGACCAGCGGCCAGGTGTTGAAGCGCTCGGGCCGAATCAGGTAAGTGTCGGCCCAGAGCGCATCGTAGAAGCGCCGGTTCAGCGCGGCCGCGCCCGGGCTGTCGGCAGTCTTCATCGTCGCAATCATTGTAACCGCCCGCCGGATGATAGAATGCCGCCGTTTGCCGCGACCCGCCGCGGCGCTGGAGGGAACGCCGCGTGACCGGATCTCCTCTGCGGAAGGTTGACCTGCACGTCCACACCGCCTTCTCGAATTTCCGGCATCTGAAGCTCCTTCGCGCGCGCGACTCCTACAACGACCCCCTGCGCGTCTACGAGCGCTGCCGGGAGGTCGGCTGCGACTATGTCGCCATCACCGACCACGACACCATCGACGGAGCCCTCGAGCTCCTGTCGAGGCGCCCCGATCTCGAGCCGACCGTGATCATCGGCGAGGAGGTCGAGACCTTCTTCCCGGAAACCGGGCAGTGGGCCCACGTGAACGTCCTCGGGGTCGACGAGGCGACCCACGACGATCTGAATCGGGTGAAGGGGAACATCTACGAGCTCGTCCCGTACCTGCGCTCCCGGAATCTGGTCCACGTCCTCAATCATCCTTTCCAGAGCTATCGCATGCAGAAGAGTCCGATGCGGTTCGTGGAGGATATCCTGGAGCTGTTCACCCACGTGGAGATGGGGAACGGCACGCTGCCCCCCGATCAGAACCGGGCTGCCGCCGGCATCCTTGAGTATGGCCGGCGGATGGGGCTGACCCGTTTCGGAATCGGCGGCAGCGACGCGCACGGTCTGCGGCCGATCGGGGCCTACGTCACGCTCGCGCCCGGCGATGACAAGCGGGCCTGGCTCGCTTCCGTGGCGGAGGGGAACTGTCTCGTGGCGGGGCGCGAGATCGGCCTTCTCGGGCTGGTGGGGCAGGTGTACGGGATGGTCGGCCGGTACTACCGGCATCTCGGCATTCCCGCGGAACGCCGCCGCATGACGCCGGTCAACTATCTGGCGGCGGCAGCCTTCGTGCCGATCTCCCTGGCGGGGGTCCCGCTCTTCATGAGCCTTCTGAGCTACTTCGGGACGAGCGGGCTGAGCAAGGTGGTTTCGCGGAGCATGAGGAGCGCCGATCTCCGGACCGTCGCGGAACCCTGCGCCCCTTCCGCCCCGCAGGAAGAGCCCGAAGGCTAGGAATCAATAATGATGACACCTGCGCTCCAGACTTCGCCCGGCGCACGGGAGACCGGGCTGACTCTGCGGGTCGGTCCGGCCGGGCGGTTGGCGGCCGAACTCGACAAAGAGCGCGGCCGCGTCCTGTTGGCGGTGCGCTACGGCGGGCCGGCGTCGGGGCTGCGCGACGCCGATCATCCTTTCGTCGATGTCCCGAACTCCGTCCTGGACGGCGCGCCCCAGCTCGAGATCTGGGGCACTCCGGCGCCCGCCGCGCGTTTCCGCCGGGGCGAACTGGCGTGGGCCGAGGACGGCCGCGTGCTGTTTGGCTGTCGCAGCCGTCGCGTCGGCGACGACATCGAGGCGGACGCGTTCGAGACCTACCGCGAGCTGCTCGCCCTCCTCGACGAGCGCGGCTACCCCGGCCTGCAGCGCGTCTGGAACTACGTACCGCAGATCAACGAGACCCAGCGCGGCGTCGAGCGCTACAAGCGCTTCAACGTCGGACGCGCCCGCGGCTTCGAGGAGCGCTTCGGCGAGACTGCCGAGCAGCACTTCTCCGCGGCCTCGGCGGTCGGCACCGTCGGCGAGGCGCTCATCGTCTGTTTCGCCGCCGGCCGCGAGCCGGGGACCCACGTCGAGAACCCGCGGCAGGTCAGCGCGCACCGCTACCCGCCGGAGTACGGTCCGAAGAGCCCCTCCTTCGCCCGCGGCACCTTCGCGCCGGCGAGCTGGGGGCGGGCGCTCTTCCTGTCCGGCACGGGGAGCGTCGTCGGTCACGAGACGGTGCACCGCGGCGACCCGCTCGGCCAGCTCGAGGAGTCGCTGACCAACGTCGATGCCCTGCTCGAGGGGGCGGTCGGGCGCTCCGGGCGGCGGCGCCACGACGTCGTCCGCTTCGGCCTGCTCAAGACCTACGTCCGCTCTCCGGAGCACTTCCCCGCGATCCGGGACGCTCTCGCACGGCGGCTCGATCCGTCGACCTCGGCCATCTACCTGAAGGCCGACCTCTGCCGGGCGGATCTGCTGGTCGAGCTCGAAGGCGTGTCGCTGTAGAATCCGCCCGTGGCCGAGTCCCGAACTGCCCCCGTGGCTGCGCCTGCCGAGGCGACACCGCCCCACGCACCGGAACGCGGCTGGTCTTGGAGGATCCTCGGCCCGTTCCACATCACCGGCGTCTTCTGGTACCGCCTGCATCGCTTCATCCTTCGCGCGGTTCCGTCGCCGTTCCTGTGGATTCTCTCCGCCGTCTTCACGGCATTCTTCTTCGTCTGCCTGCGAAAGATCCGCGCCGCCATCGCGTCGAACCTCGAGGCGGTCCTCGGGCCCTGCGGCTGGTGGGAGCGCCAGCGCCGCATCTGCAGGACGATGTGGTCGTTCGGATGGTGCCTGAACGAGCGCTACGAACGGTTGATCACGGACCGGTCGTTCCAGATAGACCCCGAGGCGATCGAGCACTGGAACGAGGTGGCGCGGCTGGACCGGGGTTTCATGCTGGTCACGGCGCACCTGGGGAACTTCGAGGTCGGCTCCATGGTGCCGGCACAGATGGAGCTTCGCCGCGTTCATCTTGTCCGCGAGCCCGAGGCCGACGCGCAGGCGCAGGCGTTTCTCCGGAGCGTGGTGGCCGGGTTCACGCAGGCCCGGTACACGATGCACTTTCAGAACGACGACCCGCTGCAGGGCATGGAGCTGCTCGACGCGCTTCGCCGCGGAGACATCGTCGCCGTGCAGGGGGACCGTCCGCGGGCGGGCGGGAAATCGATCGACGCGTCGCTGTTCGGGAGGCCGTTCCCGCTTCCGCCGGGCCCGGCCGCCCTCGCCCGGACCGCCGATGCGCCGCTCCTGCCCGTCTTCGTCTTCCGCGAGGGACGACGGCGCTACCGGGTGGTCTTCCGCCCGCCGATCCGCGCCCCGCGAACCGACGATCGGGCGGCGGATCTGACGGCCACCATGCGGCGGGTGGCGGCCGAGATCGAGTGGGCCATCCGCCGCGCGCCGCACCAGTGGTTCTGCTTCAGGCGGCTGTGGCCGTGATCGCGGCCACGACGAACGCGGGGCAGACCTCGCGGATCCGCGCGATGTCGGGATAGACGGTCACCGCGCGGAAGCCGCAGGCTTCGAGGGCCGCGGTCCACTGTTCGGGAGTGAGGAAGCCGCCGTTGGGGCGCCACGGCTCGACGAGCCGCGGGGCGCGGAACGCCTCGAGCAGGTTGAACAGGAACTCGATGTAGACCGGCCGGTCGGGGAACGGCCGGACGCACTCGGACAGGACGAGGGCCCCCCCCGGTGCGAGGGCGCGCCGGACCTCGGCGAGGGTGAACTCGAGGTCGCGGGCGACGTGCAGGGTGTTGACGCCGTACACGAGCGCGAACGTACCTGCCTCGACCTCCGCCTCGCCGAACGGCCGGTCCATGTCGAGACGTCCGAAGGAAAGCGGCACGCCGGGGAACCGCCCCGCGAGCCTCCGCTGGGCCCGGCGCAGGAATGACGGCGCGATCTCCGTGAGACGGTAAGACCGGACTGCGGGGAGCCGCCCCGCGTCCGCGAGACGCTCCAGCACCGCCGCCGTCCCGCTCCCCAGTCCGCCCCCGAGCTCGAGGACCGCCCCCCCGTCGCCGTGCAGCGCGCGCTCGGCCGCGATCGCTCCGATGCGGTTGCTGATCGCATAGATGACGTTGTCGTTGGAGAAGTACTCGAACCACGCGCCGATCCGTTCCGGCGCGAACAGGGCCGCCTCGCCGCTCGCGGTCCCGCGGAGGACGGACGGATACGCCGCAGCCGCGAGGTCCGCCATCCTGTAGGACGCCAGGGCGGAGGGATCGTGGCGTTCCTGCTCGCGGGCCACCTCCTCGGGTTCGAGATCCGGCAGCGCCGACGGGATGTGGAAGCGCCCGTCGCCGGCGCGTGCCGCGCGACCGGTCAGCGCCAGCGTGGCCAGGAGCCAGCCCACCGTGACCTCTGCGCGGGCCGCGTCCAGGCCGGCACGCACCGCGATCTCGCCGCGAGTGCCAGGCTGCCTCGCCGCGGCGTCGATCCCGGTGCTGCGGACGACCCGCAACGCGAGCCGGTGCACGTATTCCTCGAACAGGGTGCACGACCCGACGAACCGCTCGTCGAAGAGCGGGATCAGCTCCGCGGGGAGCAGCGCGGCGAGGCGGCCGTCGCGTGCAGCGCTGCTGGCATCAGGCGACATCGGCCACGCTCCTACGCCGTCATGCCGGCGTCGACGACGAGGGTCTGGCCGGTGATGGAGGCCGCGCGGTCCGACAGCAGGAACGCCACCGCGTCGGCGACGGAGGCCGCGGTCACGCCGCCCGGCAGCGCCTCGGCGGCGCGCAGCGCCGTGACCTTTTCGGGCGGCAGGTCGGCGACCATGTCGGTCGGCACGAAGCCCGGGATCACGGCGTTGACCCGGATCCCGCGCGAGCCGATCTCCCGCGCCAGGGAACGAGTCAGGCCGAGGATGCCCGCCTTGGCCGCGCCATAGGCCGTCTGGCCGGCGAGTCCGTGCACGGCGGTCAGCGAGGACACGTTGACGATCGAGCCCGCCCGCCGGCGCAACATGCGCGGGATCGCGGCGCGGCAGCAGCGGAAGGCGCCGCCGAGATTGGCGTCGAGCATCGCGTCCCAGGCGTCGTCGGGGAGCGCCGCGAGCAGCCCGTCGCGCCGCACCCCGGCGTTGTTCACCAGTCCGGCAATCGGCCCGAGCTGGTCCTCGACCTCGACGACGAGGCTCCCCGGGCGCGCTCGATCCAGGAGATCGAGCCGGAAGGGACGCGCCGCGTCGCCGAGCTCCCCGGCCAGGCGTTGCGCCTCGTCCTCGCGCTCGCGCCAGGTGAAGGCGACCCTCCAACCCTCCCCGGCCAGCGCGCGCACGATGGCGCGCCCGATGCCGCGGCTCCCGCCCGTGACCAGCGCCACCCGCCGGGTGTCGCTCACGATGCCCGTTCCAGGACGAGCCACGCGGCCCCCCCGCCGGACGCCAGCCCGGTCAGCAGAACGCGGGACGGGATCGGGTGCGCTCCGCCGCAGTGGGGCGTGATACCGACCTCGGGGTCGGGTTCCGCGAATCCCGGCGTGGGACCGAAACGCGCTCCCTCGAGAGCGAGCAACCCCGGGGCGATGATCCCGCCCCCGTACTCGCCGGTGACCGCTTTGGGCACCAGGACGGGAGGCAGCGGGATCTCGCCCCAGGCGGCGCGCACGACGCGCGCCTCGAGGCGGTCGCCCCGCCGGGCCCCCGAAGCCCCGGAGACGACGGCGCCGACGCCGGCCGCTCCACCAGGCGCTTCGTCGAGCCCCGCGCGCAGGGCCGCGGCGAGAGGCGCGTGGCCATCGCCCCAGTCGGAAACGGTCGCGGTCGCGTCGAACGCGGCACCGCTCCACGCCACCCGCGCCAGCGCCCGCGCGCCGCGCGAACGCGCCGCGTCCTCACGCTCGAGGACGATGAGGGTCGCTCCCTCTCCCGCGAGGAAGCCGTCGCGCCGCCGGTCGAACGGTCGCGGCAATTCCGCGAGCGCGCCCTCCTTCCGGGCCAGCGCGCCGAAGCGGTCGAGCAGCGCGTGCAGCAGCGGGGTGACCTCCTCGACGGCGCCGGCGAGCGCGAGGTCGACGCGCCCTTCGCGCACCGCCTGGGCCCCGCGGGCGACGGCGAGGAGCGGCCCCGCTTCGCGCTGGGTCAGCGTCACGTTGGGGCCGTGCGCGCCGACGGCGATGGCGAGCTGCGCGGCGGGGGCGTTGGCGACGCACTCCGAAAAGTGGAAAGGCTGCGCCGCTTCGGCCCCTTCGAGCAGGATCTGGCGCAGCAGCCGCTCCGTGGAGAGTCCCGAGCCGAACGTGGTGGCGAGGTAGACGCCGACGCGCGGGTCGCCGGCGCCGGTGGCGCCGATGCCGGCCTCGGCGAGGGCCATGCGCGCCGCAGCCACGGCGAGCTTCGACGGAAAGCTCATCCGCCGGGCGGCGGCGGGAGGAACCCAGCGGGAGAGATCGCGCTCCCGGACGAGCGCGGCGAGCCGCGCTCCACCCCCGCGGTGCATCCCGGCGCCGCGGTCCACCTCGGTGACCACGGGCTTGCCCACCGCGAGGGCCGCCGCCAGCGCCTCGCGCCCGTGTCCGCAGGGGCCGATCGTCCCCAGTCCCGTAATCACCGTCTCAGCGCGCAGGGTGCTGTTCTCCGTGGCGCGTGAACACCAGCGCGGCATTGGCGCCGCCGAACGCCAGGCTCGTGGAGAGCGCGTGCCGCGCCCGCGCGAGCCGCAGCGGGCGCCCCAGGACCAGCCGCAGCCGGATCCCGGGATCGGACACCCCGTCGTCCGGCATCGGGTGGACCTCCCCATGGAGGAGGCAGAGGATCGTCGCCACGGCCTCCAGCGCCCCGGCCGAACCCAGCAGGTGGCCGACGAGCGACTTGGTGGAGGTCACCGGAAGATCCGGCGCCCGGTCGCCGAACACGGCGACCAGGGCCTCGCACTCCGCCGCGTCGTTCAGCGGCGTGCCGGTGCCGTGGGCGTTGACGAAGTCGATTTCGGAGGGATCGAGCCGCGCGTCCGCGAGCGCCCCCTTGATCGCCTCCGCGGCGCCGAGCCCCTCGGGGTGGGGCGATGTCATGTGGTGCGCATCGCACGTCGCCGCCTCCCCGGCAGCGATGGCGAGCGGCCGCGCGCCGCGCGCCAGGGCCCGCTCGAGGGGTTCCAGAACGAGCGCGGCCGCGCCCTCGCCGAGCGACAGGCCGGCGCGGTCCCCGCGGAACGGCCTGCAGGGACGTTCGTCCACCGCGCGCAGCGCGTTGAACCCCGCGTAGGTCAGCCGGCAGAGCGAGTCGGAGCCTCCGGCGATCGCGACCTCCACCTCCCCGCGACGAATGGCGAGAATGGCGTCGCCGATCGCCATGGCGCCCGACGCGCACGCGGCGGAGATGGTCTGCACCGGCCCGCCGATCCGAAGATCGCGGGCCACCGCATCGCCGGGACCGTTGTGCTGCTGCGAGGCGAGGGGGCTCGCCGCGGGCGACTTGCCACGGCCGGCCGCGGCCGCGAGGAGGGTCTCGAGGTAGGTCTCGGTCTCGAGCATCCCGCCGGTGCTGCTGCCGAAGTAGACGCCGGCGCGCCCGCCGCAGCCGTCGAGATCGATCGCGGACCGCGCCACGGCCTCGCGGGCCGCGGCCACGGCAAACCGATCGGCGATCGACATCCGGCGCGGTTTGCCGCGCGGCCGCCCCGGCTCCGCCGCCAGATCGACCTGGGCTGCGACGTGGGTGCGATGGCCGGAGTGGTCGAAGCGGTCGAACGGACCGACGGCGGTCCTGCCGGACCGCAGGCCGTCCCACAGCGACTCCAGGCTCCAGCCGAGGGGGCTGACCGCGCCGAGACCGGTGACGGCGACGGCGCGGGACGCAACGCGATCAGGATGAGCTGCCGGCATTCGCGCTCCCCGCGGCGGCGAGGCGCCCGTCGATGAAGGCCGCCAGGGCGCTGACCGAGGCGAACGCCTCTTTGCCGACCTCGTGGTTCTGGATCCGGACCCCGAACTCCTTCTCGAGAGCGACCACGAGTTCCAGCGCGTCCACGGAATCGAGCCCGAGACCTTCGCCGAACAGCGGCGCGTCGTCGGCGATCTTCGAGGGAGCGAGCCCCTCCAGGTGGAGCGCATCCACGAGGAGCTGCTTGATTCTCGACCGAATTGCCGGGGTTTCCGACATCGCTTCACCCCGCCAGGCGGTTCCCGCGACTTTCAGCCCCCGGAACCGACATCAGGGTGCAAAAGTATAGTCCAGGTCCGGCTCCTATTTGCCCCAGCGCCAGGTGGCGCCCATGTTCAGAGCGAGCCCATCGAAATTCACGTCACTGTCGAAGGAGCCGAAACTGATCGAGGTATCCACCTTGCGCCACATCACCTCGGCGAAGAACCGGGTGCCGTCCTTGCTTCCGATATCGAGGCCCCCATCGATATAGACGCCGGTCTGGTCGTCCACGCTGCCGGGACTGATGCTCATGAAATAGTAGGTGACCCCTGCGCCCAGGAAGGGATTCACGGTCTTGTCGGGCGCGAAATTGAATTTCATGCCGCCGTCGACGGGAATGGCGGTGAGCTCGATGGTCTGGCCGGGAAATTCGTCGTTCTTGAAGTCGGGATAGTACGTTCCGTGGAATTCAAACTCAATCCTCTTCGTCAGGTCGAATCCGACGCGCGCACCCGCTCCCCAACTGCCGTCGGCATCGTTCGTATCCCAGTAGGAGCCGAAGGCGCTGAAGCTGCCCGCCCAGCTCGGAGCGGAGAACAGCGTCAGGATTGCCAGGAGCATCACGACCTTCTTCACATTCATGACTTTCATGATTCCCTCCTCATGCCGGGCATTGACCTTCTGGGCGAACCAATCCTCAGAACGGATCGAGCCAACAATGAGCCGGCACTATACGAGGATGATCCGGGGCGGGGCAGTGAGGCGCCCCCTGAACTGCCGGTCGGGATTTTCCCGATGGAACCTGGCGAACGCTGCGACGGGATACCGTGGAACTCGTCGCGGCCGTGGTCAGGGCTCCTTCTCCGCCATGCCGTTCCGAAGCGCCAGCAGATCGACTCCGGGGTCCTTGCCGTCGGTCGCCTTGTTGCGAAAGCGGCTCTTGGGGGCGAGGGAATAATCGTCGTGCGCGGCGTCCTTGAAGCCAACTTCGCCGGGGCTGGCCGGAAACGAGTTGCCCGGCGGGTAGCGGTCCGGGGCCCCGCCCACGATGACGTTCCCCTTCACGGTGGCGTTCGGGAAATAGGCCTGCAGCGTGCCCGAACCCGAGGCCGTGCCCGACCCGTTGATGCCGTACTCGTTGTGCAGGACGATGTTGTCGCGGAAGACGAACCGGTCGTGCGGCGTCCCCTCGGCCATGATGATGCTGCCGGACTGTAGACCGGTATTATGTTCGATGACTACGTCGGAGGCGCCCTCGAGCACCTGGAACAGGATGCCGGAGCCTCCCCACCCCTTGCCGACGTCCTCGAACAGGTTGTTGGCGATGCGCAGGCGCCGGGTCAGTCCGCTCTTGCCCGGGGGTCCGGCATCCCGGCCGAGGATGTTCACGCCCGCGCCGACGCCGCGCACGATGTTATTCGTGAAGGTCACGTCCTCGACCGCCGCCCACGGGACTTTCCCGTCTTCATTGCGCACCGTGTACAGGATGGCGAAACCGGTCTGCGCCTGCGCCCAATTGTGCTCGAACAGGTTCCCGTCCACCAGAACGCGCCGGGCGTTCTTCAGCTCGAAGAGGTTTTTCACCGTCCACGAGGTCCCCCGGTACTCCGGCGTCCCCTCCTTCCAGGCTACGGGCTTGGTGAAATGATTGCGGCGGATCTCGATATCGGAGGGGACCAGACCGGGTATGGCCGGATCGGCGCCGCCGAACATGACGTTCTCCCCCCCCGCCTCGAGACGGTTGTTGACGATGGCAAACGGGCCGGGACCGTTCCAGCCGCAGAGGGCCTGGGTGTCGGCGCCGCTCTCCTTGAAATCGACCAACACGGAGTCGATGACGGCCGTATGCCTCGAGTTCAGCGCGATCCCCCGCCGCGTCCCCTTGTCGGGGTCGCCGTGCAGGTAGCAGCGATCGAAGATGATGTGGTGCGGAGTCTCCTCGGCGCGCGACTCCCGGTCTCCCAGCTGCACCAGGTTGTACAGGAACGTCCCCTTGGTCGGGCGGACCTCGATCCCGACGAAGCGGAAATGGTGCGCTCCAGGTGCCGCCTCGATCGCCGGGCCGTCAGCCGACTCGAGCCTCGGCATGTGCGCCGCGTCGGCGGGGGTGACCCGGGTCCCCGCGGGGGGGAGGCCAACGTCGTCGGCGGTGCGCACCACGATCCAGCCGTCGCCCGTCTTCCTGGGGAGCGTAAACGGCCCGCGGAACGATGCTCCCGGCGGCAGCGTGATCGCGTCGCCCGGCCGGGCCGCGTCGAGCGCCGCCTGCAGATTCCCTCCGGCGCGAAGGACCATCGTTTTCCCCGTGACCGGGGACGCGGCGGTCTCGACGAACATCCTGGGGCGCTCGGGCGCGGAGGGGCCGACCTCCGGCGCGCCGAAGCAGAGCGCAATCGAGACGCCCGAGACTCCCCAGACTCCGACGAAATGCGCGGCCTGAATGGTTCGCACGGTTATTCCTCCGAGGTGGTCAGTGCGGCCTGTAGACCCATTTCTTCAGCTCGACGCCGTGGCGCGTCTTGAGATCTTCGAGCGCCGGAGCGAGGCGCCGCTCGTCGTCGGCGGACACATAGCTCGGCACGTAGCGCCAGCAGAGCGGCGCGATGTCGCGGGTCCACGGCCGGCCGCGCTGGAGCGAATACTCGCGGAGCTGCGCGTTCAACCGGTCCGACGATCGATGACAGGTGATGTGCTCCATCGCCCAGGCGCGCGGCTGGAAGTCACCGCTCGCTTCGAGAAACGCGCTGAGCTCGCGGGCCAGCGCGCGCTCGGAGAAAAGGACACCGGTGCGCTCGTTGATGTAAGCCTTGGAGCCGACGTGGGCGTCGCCAAGCAGCCCCATCGGCGTGTTCGCGAACAGGCACTCGGCGGTCGCCACGCACGAGCCCTCGCGCTTGCTCAGGATGATCGATGTGCGCGCGTTGCACTGGTACGCGGTCACGACATCGATGTTGGCGTTGGAAACGATCTCCAGGTCCTGCGGCGCACCGAACGCCCTGGCCTCGGCGCGCAGCAGGTCGGCCGAGCGATCCGGCGACGGGATGCCGATGAGAGTGACCCGCAGATTGGGACGCATGCGCTTGAGCGCGCGGAAGAGCAGCCAGTGTCGCTTGAACCTCGTGAAGTTCGCGACCATGAGGATGTCGACCTCGCGTTCGGCATGCGGCCTGGGCGTGTAGAAGCGGGGATCGATCCAGTCGCTGGCCATCAGCGGGACCGGCTCCACCGTTGGTCCCATCACCCGGTAGGCCTCGATGTCGGCGAGGTTCGAGATGCCGGCGAACAGCGGGTCGTCCGACAGACCGGCGTAGCTCGCGAACACCCCGTAATCGGTGGGCGACCACGACGTCGCGACCACGACGAGGTACTCGGACAAGAAGCGGCGTGCGTCGTGATGGGCGAGCAGCCGCATGAAGTTGTACTCGAACGACATGTAGAGCACGCCCTTCTCGCCGTTGGGGCCGGGGGCCTTGAGGAGCAGGCTCGTGTGGAGCGCGGGCTTCGCCAGATCGAACTCCCGGTAGTAGCGGTCCCACCCGAGGCGCGCTCGCCGCCACTCCTCGGCGCGCTGCGGCTCGATCCATGGCGCCACCGCGCGTTTGAGCCGCCGCCGCGCGGACGGGGAAGCGATGCGCCGGCAGGCGATCAGGAGGTCGTTCAGCCGGTGCGCGTCCGAGCGGCGGCCGAAGCGCGAACGAAGCATCAGCGCGCGCCCGACCACCTCGGAGAGCAGTCGATTTTCGGTCAGCACCCCGTGGGAGCGGGCTCGCGCCCGGATCGACATGGACTCCAGCAGTGGCACACGCATGCGGTCCTCGGTAGTGGGACATCTTAACTTGAAGATCCAACCCGACGGGTGTCAGGAGCGTCCCGACCGATGATTCATGAAACTCCCGAATTGCCCGGTTCTGACCACGGCGTTATAAATACCACGCCAGTATCGGGAGCCAAGTCGCAACCCGACGAGGACATGGGTGAAAGAGCAGACCCGGATGAAGTCGCGCTCCAGACGCCGGGCAGGCAGGCGCGCCTACGATGACGCTCCCGTAGGCCTTGCGCTGATCAGTTCCGAGGGGCGCTTCCTGCAGGTCAACCCGAGACTCTGCACGCTGCTGGGATACACCAGAAGGCAGTTGCTGCGCACCACGCTGGGGGCCGTCACCGATCCGCACGATCTGGAATTCGTGGGGTCGAATTCCCGGCGGCTCCTGGCCGGCGAGGTTGACGAGATCCGGCTGGAGCAGCATTTCCTCCGTGCCGACGGCCGGCCGGCTCCGGGCCGGATCAGCGCATCGGTCGCAACCGGCGTCCGCGATCGGTCGTTCGCCTGCGTCCTCGAGTTGGACGAGGCAGGCGAGCGCCGGCTGTCGGGCGCGCTGAAGGGCGGCGACGAGATCCACTCGATGCTGGATGACTTCTTCGACGGAATCGTGGCGACCGACGATAACGGCCGCATCGCATCCTTCAACCGGGCGGCCCAGAGGCTGTTTGGCTATCAGATGGGCGATGTCCTGGGCCGCGAGGCGGAGCTGCTCATCGCGGAGCCCTACCGGGAGGAGTTCGCGGGCTTCCTCGCCGGCTGGATGCGGCCCGGACGGGACGCCACCGCCACGCCGGGATCACGCGAGATGTGGGGCCGGCGCAAGGACGGATCCGCTTTCCCGATCGAGTTCCGCGCCACGCGCATGCTCCTGGGCGGCGCGGAGCGATTCGTCGGCATCCTGCGGGACATTTCCGAGCAGAGAGCCCAGACCGATGCGCTCGAATACCAGACCCTTCACGATGTCCTCACGAGCCTGCCGAACCGGACCCTGCTGAACGACCGGCTGCACCAGGCGATCCTGGCGGGGAGCCGGCAGAGAAAATCGGCGGCCGTGCTCATCATGGACGTGGACGGCTTCAAGGACGTGAACGACACCTACGGGCATCACGTCGGCGACCAGCTGCTGCAGCAGATCGCCCTGCGCCTGGAAGGCCTGCTCCGCGGTTCCGACACGGTGGCGCGCCTCGGCGGCGACGAGTTCGCGATCCTGCCCGCCCTCGGCATGGGAGGAGACGACGGAGCGACGACCGCGAAGAAGATCCTCCAGGCGCTGCAGCAGCCCTTCCTGATCGACGAGCACAATATCCGCATCGCCGCCAGCATCGGCATCGCGGTTTATCCACTGGACGGCCAGGACGCGCCGACCCTGATGCGCCACGCCGATGCGGCGATGTACGTGGCCAAGCGTGCCCGGTGCGGCTACTCGGTGTACGCTCCCCGGCAGGACGTCCCGATCGCCGCCCATCTCCAGCTGGAAGGCGAACTGCGTCACGCCATCGCGCACGACGAGCTGGTGCTTCACTTCCAGCCCAAGGTCGACCTCCGGATCGGCAAGACCATTGGAGTGGAGGCGCTCGTGCGGTGGCAGCACCCGAAGCTGGGCCTGGTGCCTCCGGGTCAGTTCATTCCCGCGGCGGAGGAGACCGGGGTCATCAAGCCGCTCACGCAGTGGGTGCTCAACCGGGCCTTGCAGCAGAGCCGGATCTGGCTGGACTCGGGGCTCGATATCGACGTCGCGGTGAACCTCTCGGCGCGGAACCTGCTGGACCCGGATTTGCCGGCCACGGCCAGAGAACTGCTGGACGCGTGGAGAGTCGACCCCGGCAAGTTGAAAGTCGATATCCCGGAGGGCAGCCTGATGGCGGCCCCGGTGATCGAGACGGCGACGCACCTCGGCGCCATGGGAATCGGCCTCGCGATCGACGACTTCGGCACCGGCTTCTCGTCACCGGCGCATCTCTCGCGCCTCCCGGTCCGGGAAATCAAGATCGACAGATCGTTCATCGCCGCGAAGCTGGGGCAGGTGGACGACTCCGTGCTCCGCCCCATCGTCGATCTGGGTCATGCCATGGGACTCAAGGTGGTCGCCGAAGGCGTCGAGGACCAGGGGACTCTCGACCGTCTTCTGGGTCTCGGCTGCGACTCGGCGCAAGGCTTCCACCTCTGCCCCCCGATCGTGGCGGCCGATCTCACCCCCTGGCTGCGGCACGCAGCCTGGGGAGTCTCGGATGGAACCCAGCCCCGACGCATGCAGTAGGGGACGCCCCGCGGAGTCGGGACCATCGTATGCGAGACATCACACCGTCCGACGAGCCCGAGACGATCTCGAAGGCTCCCATCGACATTCAGGCCGTCTCTCTGGCGGTGCTCGCCGGCATCGGCAGCCTGCTGTTCCTGAAATTCGCCCAGGAAGTCTTCATCCCGCTCGTCTTCGGCGTGCTGATCAGCTACGCGCTCGATCCGATCGTCTCCTGGCTTCAGAGGCGGTCGATCCCCCGCGCCCTCGGGGCGGGCGTGCTGCTCACCGTGCTCGTCGGAGGCGCCGGCTTCGGCATGTACACGCTGCGCGACGATGCCGTCGCCGTCATCGAGAAGCTGCCGGCCGCTGCGAAAAAACTTCGCGAATCCTTGAGGGTGAGTCGGCGCGACGGACAGGGTCTGATGGGCAAGATGCAGGAGGCCGCCACCGAAATGGAGAACACCACCACGGAGGCGGCCGGACCCGACTCGGCGCGAACCGGTGTCACGCGAGTGACGGTGGAGGACAAACCGGTGAACGTGGGTGACTATCTGTGGTGGGGCGGCACGGGGGTCATTGCGGTGACCAGCGAGGCGGTCCTGGTTCTCTTTCTCGTCTACTTCATGCTGATCGCGGGCGATCTCTTCAGACGGAAGATCATCAAGATCGCGGGCACCTCCGCCCTCAAGCGGAAGATCACGACGCAGATCCTCGACGAGATCGACACGCAGATCGCCCGGTACATGCTCGTCCAGCTGTTGATGTCCGTCCTGGTCGGCGTGGCGTCGGGCATCGCCTTCTGGTGGGTCGGCCTCGAGCAGGCGCCCATCTGGGGGCTCGCCGCCGGTCTGTTCAACACCATTCCCTACTTCGGCCCCGCCATCGTCATGGGAGGCATCTTCACGATCGGCTTCCTCCAGTTCGGCACGGTGCTGATGGGCTTATACCTTGCGGGCTTGTCCTTGGTCATCACGACCCTGGAGGGATACATGCTGACACCCTGGCTCGTCGGCAGGACGGTGCGCATGAACGGGGCCGCGCTGTTTCTGGGACTGATGTTCTGGGGGTGGATGTGGGGGGTCTGGGGCCTGCTGCTCGCCGTGCCGATCATTGTGATGATCAAGTCCATTTGTGACCGTGTCGAAGACCTGAAGCCGATCGGCGAGCTGCTCGGAGATTGAGCGGGCACACAGACGCCCCGGAGGTTCGCCGCAGAGGCAGTCTACGCCGCGGTCTCCGCACGTTTCCGGGGGTGTAGCAGACGAGAGCCGCCTGCCGGCACGGGAATGCGCGCCTCGATCGCGGTGCCGGCACCCCGGGTGGATTTGATCCTGAGGACGCCGCCCACGTAGGCGGCTCGCTCGCGCAGGCCGATCAGTCCCATGCCGTTCTTCTTCTTTCTTCCGGCCGGGGGACGATCCGAATCGAAGCCGGCACCGTCGTCCCTGATCGCCAGTTCAACAATCGTCCCCTTCTGCTGCAGATGCACCGCCACGTGGCGGGCATCGGCGTGCTGCTCTATGTTTTTCAGGGCCTCCTCGAGAATGCGGTAGAGCACCAGCTCGGCTTCGGCGGACAGCCGCCCGGGCACCGGCGCGCAGTCCAGTTCGACGGGGATGCCTGTCCGCTTCACGAACTCCGCGGTCACGGCGCGCAACGCGGGGATCAGGCCCAGAATTTCCAGGACGCTGGGTCGAAGCGTCCTCGAAATGCCCTCCACGATGTCGGCGGTCGTGCTGACCAGCTCGCTGATCTCCGCCACCTCTCCCTGCAGCGCCTTGGCGCGCGCCGGCAGATTCCCCGCCAGCACGCGGAGGCGGATGAGGAGCGTGCCGAGATTCTGGCTGGCGCGATCGTGCAATTCGACCGCCAGGCGCCTGCGGTCGGCCTCCTGCGCCCTCAAGAGACTATGGGACAGGCTGCGCAGCATTCTCTCGCTCCGCCGGGCCTCGGTCATGTCCGTCACCACCATACAGATTGATGCGCTGCCCGGGCCGTCCTTGGCCAGCCGCCGGACAGATACCTGCGCCGGAATCCACGAACTGTCCTTGGCGTGCAGGTTCACTTGAAGGGTGGATGCGGGCTTCGTCGCGCGATTCAGAAGCGGTTTCAGCGCGTCCTGATCCGCCTCGGAGAGAAATCGGTTGAAGGATCGCCCCATCACCCGCGCCAGCGGCCGTTGGAGCATCCTGGCGAAGCGCTGATTGGCATAAAGAATCAACGCGTCAGCCGACAGCATCAGCGCTCCTTCGTTCATCGATTCAATGAGCAGTCGGTAGGCATGCTCGGCGCCCTCGAGGGTGTAGACCCGCGGGCCCTTATGGCCGGCGACGACCAGCGCATCCACTCCGCCGCTGCGGATGGCGTGGAGCGTTTCCTCGGCTTCGTCGAGGCGGGCGCGGAGCTCGGTAAGGGCCCTGGACGACGCGGTTCGGGACGCGCGCCGCCGGCTGGCCGTGTTCACGGACGAATCTCACCTCGGGTTTGAAGGTCCAGCCCGATAAACATGCGGGTGGTCTTTTCCAGGGTGCCGATGAACCGGCGCACTGGCAGCGGAAATTCCTTGACGAGCGTGGGGGTCGCGATGATCTGGCCCTCGCGCGCCAGGATCGGCTGCTGATAGACGTCAATGACTTCCAGTACGCATTTGCCCGAGAGCTCGACGTCGCACAGGTGGCGGGCGCGCGCGAGGGCCCGGCGGGATCGGTCGCTGGCCCCCGCGACGTAGAGCTTCAGAACATACTTGCCGGTGCGTCCCGCAGCCACGGCGCTTTCGAACGACTTCGTCGCGCGGCTGGTTCTATGTCTCTTCATGGCTCGTCACCGACTGTCACTCGCGCGGGGGAGGAGGGCGACGCAAATCCAACCCGACGAGAACGCGCTCGGTGTCGGACAGGTCGCCAATGATTTTTCGCACCGGCTCCGGCAACTTGCGCACCAGCGTGGGAATGGCCAGGATCTGGTCGCCTTTTGAAAGATGCGGCTGCTCGACAAGATCGATCACCTCGATGCGATAGCGCCCTTTGAGGTGCGTTTCGCAAATCCGCTTGAGGTTCGCAAAAGCCGTCAGCGACCGGGGCGTCTGGCCGGCCACGTAAAGACGCAGTCGCCACACATCGGCAGAGGAAACATTGAAGTCGGATTCGCGTCCCTTCTCTTTTTTGGGTGTCATCGTTTTCTCTTCTTGGCGATCGGTCTATGCCGCCCGTCGCCCGCCTTCTCGGCATCCGCATGACGCAAGGAGGCCAGTTCCGTGCGATCGGCGGTCACCACGCGGGTCCGCGTGGCGCCCTGTTCGTGCAAGCGTCGGAGCTCCTCTCTCTCGGATTCATACTCGGACCGCTGCGCGGCGATTCGCGCCTCGAGCGCAACGTGTTTGCGCTCCAATTCGCGCTCGCTGCGAGCGGCTTCCTGCCGACCGGCCAGCGCCCTGGCTTTGTCCCGGGCGGTTTGCGCCGCACGGGCCGCGCCGGTCAACACGCCGCCCGGACCGACGTAGGCGTCCACCAGGTCGATGCCCCGGTGGGAAATCACGAATTCGCGGCTCTGGTTCGAGTGCGCCATGCCGCGCGCCTTGAGCACGTAGAGAACGCGATTGCGCTCGCCGTTGCCCTCGATGTCCTGCAACAACAGCCAGGAGTCCATGAGCGAGGAAATGGTAATTTCACTCTGTTGCAGCGGGTTGCCGACGTGCGTCAGACTGGTGAAAAGCGAGGTGATTTCCTTGCTTTTCAAGTAGTCAATCAGCCGCGTGACCATCGACTTGGTCTCGGATTCGCTGCCCGCGACCAGCAGGCTGGTCATCGGGTCGAGAATGACGACCGATGGCTTGAAGGATTCGATTTCCTTGTACATCGT
>JAGYID010000233.1 GCA_018606725.1 Acidobacteriota bacterium | reverse complement strand
CGATGCGCACGGCGCCGAGCGTACCCTCCGCGAAGTAGAAGATCTCGTTGCGCTTGGAGGGTCCCTTGCCGGTGATCAGGTCCATCTGGTTGTACCCGTCGAGGTAGACCTTGTAGGTGCGGTCACCGAGCTGCTTACCCTTCTTCAGCTCCTCGGCGATGTTGGGATTGCCCGCCGCCGCAACGAAGGTCGGGAACCAGTCGAGGCCGGAGACGATCTCGTTCGACACCTTGCCGGCCGGCACCTTGCCCGGCCAGCGCAGGATCATGGGCACGCGGAAGCCGCCCTCCATCACCGTCCCCTTGCCCCCGGCGAACGGGGTCTGCCCGCCGTCCGGCCAGGTGAAATTCTCGGTGCCGTTGTCGGTGGTGAACCCGAGAATGGTGTCGCCGTCGATGCCCAGGTCCTTCACCTTTTGCATCACCGCGCCGACGATGTCGTCGAGCTGGGCCATGCCGGCCTCCTGGATGGACCAGCCGTTCTCCGGAGTGCGCCGGTTCTCGTACTTCTCCGACAGGTGCGTGAGCACGTGCATGCGCGTGGAATTGAGCCACAGGAAGAACGGCTTGCCGTCCTTCCTCGCCTGGTCAACGAACTTCATCGCGTGGTCGAGGATCTCGTCGTCCACCGTCTCCATGCGCTTCGGACACAGCTCTCCCGCGTCCTCGATCTTCTGCTTCCCGACCTTGCCCCAGCGCGGCTGCACGGTGGGATCGTCGACAGTAGTCGCCCACGAGTGGACCACGTTCCGCGGACCCACCGTTGCCTTGAGCGCCGGCGGGTAGTTGCGATGGCACGGGTCCTCCATCGCGTCCAGGTGATAGAGATAGCCGAAGAACTCGTCGAATCCGTGCAGTGTGGGCAGGAACTCGTTCAGGTCGCCCAGGTGGTTCTTTCCGAACTGGCCCGTGGCGTAGCCCATCGATTTCAGCGCCGTGGCGATGGTCGGCGCCGCCGCCGGCATGCCGATCGGAGAGCCGGCCTGGCCCACCGTCGTCAGGCCCGTGCGGATCGGCAGCTCGCCAGTAATGAAGTTCGCCCGCCCCGCCGTGCAGCTCGCCTCCGCGTAATAGTCCGTGAACCGCATCCCCTCGGCCGCGAGCCGGTCGAGGTTCGGCGTCCGGCCCGCCATCATGCCCTGATGGTAGGCGCCGATGTTGAACCAGCCGATGTCGTCGCCCATGATCATTTGGATTCATCTGGTTCTCTCCTTTCAGTTAGTTACTCACACGCTTCTTCATTTCATCCACGGCCTTCTGATCCGCCGGCAGCATCTGCGACGGACCGATCTTGACCGTGAGCTTGTCAATCGTGCCGGTGAATTTGAACGGCAGCTCGTAGCTGTCATTTACACCCGAACCGGTGTCCATGCCGACGTCAAAGGTTTCGTCAATAGTCATCGCCAGCGGAATCGTGTGCTCGATCTTCTTGCGATCCAGTTCCTTCCCGTCCACCGAGAGCACGCCGGTGCCGCCTTTGGCGGGGCCGGGGCCGTCGTATTTGAAGTCGAACACGAGGGTATGTTTGCCCGGCGTGAGCGCTTTGCCGAACACATCGGCGCCGACCACGCCACCCACGCCGCCTTCCCAGCGGGTATGTTTCAGGTCAAGCATGTTGTAGTCGAAGACCGGCTTGCCCTGCAGCAGATAAAGGCCATAGCCTCCGAAACGCCCGCCGTAGGTCACGATCATGCCTTCCGCGCCGCCTTCGGGCACGGTGATCTCGGCGGTGATGGTGTAGTCTCTGTTCAATATGTTGGGCGCATTGCCGGAGGGAATTCCGACGTTTTCACCCTTGTAGGTGAATTCCGTTTTCCCGGCCGTGGCGCTGGGTCGCGGTGTCAACCAGCGATTAAAGCCCGAGTTATCCAGGGGGAATATAGGCAATACAAAGCCACTTTTCACGCGAGCCCACCCTCCAGAGCCTCCCAGCACCCCGCCCACGCCTCCCCGTGCCACCGGGAACCCACCCCCAGCCGCGCCATCGCGCCAGCGGCTGGGGGCAGCCGGCCAGCGCCGCAGGGCACGGACAGGACGGGTGGCTGGTGACGGGCAGCCGGCGCTCCTGGGGCTGCTCGGGGGGGACTGCTGCTTGAGCGATGAAGCAGTCCGACGTCCAGTTGCCGTCCCATGCCGCCACGCAGTCGCGCCAGCGCCACATCGCCGCCCAGCCCGAGATGCACCGTGTCGCCGGTGATCGCGAGCCCGGAGCCGGCGATGTCCGCCTCGCGCCGATCCGGCAGCGTTTCTTCGCACTCCCGTCGCCATGCGGGATGCGAGCGGGAGATCGGCTGTGCCGCCGGCCCCGTCCGCCACACGCTCAGGAACCAGCCCCCGTCGAACCCCATCCCGGCCACCCGGTCCAGCTCGGCGTCTGGCATGTCGTCCAGCGTGGCCGCCCGGCCCAGGGCCCGGGACAGCTCCGTCAGCCAGACGCGCGTGGTGACCTGAGAGCGCCAGGGAGAGACGGGCAAGGCCTTCATGTCGTCGCGCCCCCTTCCGACTTGCCGCGGACAAAGCCGGCACTCACGCCACCCTCGAGCAACTTCCCCGCGTCGAGCAATCCGAAGATCTGGATCAGCTTCGCCACCACGCCGGTCCATCCCGTCTGGTGGCTCGCGCCCAGCCCCGCCCCGTTGTCGCCATGGAAGTACTCGTAGAACAGGAGGTGATCGCGCCAGTGGGGATCGGCCTGGAACTTCGCGGTACCACCGTAGACGGCCCGCCGACCGCGCTCATCGCGCAGGAAGAGGCGGCTGAGCCGGTCCGCGATCTCCTTGGCGACCTCGTAGAGGTTCATCAGGTGGCCCGAACCGGTCGGGCATTCGATCTTGAAGCTGTCGCCGTGGTACAGGTAGAAGCTCAGGAGCGCCCTGATGAGCACGACGTTGACCGGCATCCAGACCGGCCCCCGCCAGTTGGAGTTGCCGCCGAAC
>JAGYID010000161.1 GCA_018606725.1 Acidobacteriota bacterium | reverse complement strand
CAGATGGGGCGCGACAGCCTGGAAATCCGCGACCTGCTGGAGGAGATCCTGACCCATCCCCAGGAGCTCCATCCCGAATTTCGCGAGGCGTTGCTGCGTTACCTCAAGCTGTACTGGATCAATAACGGCAACCACAACGACCGGACCCGCCGCAAGTTCGTTCCGGAGTTCACCTTCGAGGATCTGCGGGGCGGCGCGCTGGCGTCGGAACGCCGCGGCGCAGCGTTCAAGCTCGCCCTCGGGGAGACGCTCGAGGCGAAGCTGTCGCGCCTGCGCCGATCGATCTTCGATCCGGACTACGAGCCGCTGTCGACTTGCAAGACGCCTCCCGCCGGGGAGGACCTGTTGACCTGCAGCAGCGTGAACTTCTATGAGGGGGTGCGTCTCGACGACCTGCGCGGATTCGAGGAGAAACATCCGCTCAACGCCCGGCTCGTCCGCAGCCACGGACGCCTGACCGAGGAGGTTTACCGCGCCGGCCGCGACGGCGTTCCGGCCGGCCGTTACGCCGTCGAGCTGAAGAAAATCGTCGGGTTCCTCCTGAAGGCGCGGGCCCACGCCGAGCCGGGCCAGGCGAAGACGATCGATCTTCTCTGCGATTACTTCGCCAGCGGCGATCCGGAGACATTCCGCGCCTACAACGTCGCCTGGGTTCAGGAGGATCCGCCGGTCGACACCGTCAACGGCTTCATCGAGACCTACAAGGACCCGCGCGGCCAGAAGGGCTCGTACGAGGCGATCGTCCATTTCGTCGACCGGAGGATGACGCGTCTGCAGAAGGCGCTCGCCGCCGAGGCGCAGTACTTCGAGGACCGCGCCCCCTGGCCGGATCGTTACAAGAGGAAGGGGTTCACCGTGCCGGTGGCCAATGCCATCAAGGTGCTGGTCGCCACAGGCGACAGCGGCCCGATGCCTCCCGTCGGAATCAACCTGCCAAACGAAGAGGCGATCCGCGAGCGCTACGGCAACAAGAGCGTGGCGCTGATCAACGTCCTGGAGGCCGGGGTGCGGGCCTCACAGTCCAGGATGATCGACGAGTTCTTCCTGCCGGAGGATCGCCCCCTCCAGCAGGCACACGGCTCGGAGGCCGACCTCATGCAGACGACCATGCACGAGGTCCTCGGGCATGCCTCGGGCAAGGTCAGCGACGCGCTGCGCGGCGACCCGCGCGACCATCTGCGCGAGTACTACGCGGCGCTGGAGGAGGCGCGCGCCGAGCTGATCGCCCTGCACCATTTCTTCGATCCGAGGCTGGTCGACATCGGCGTCCTCTCCTCCCCCGCGGTGGCCGAGGCGGCCTACCGCGACTACGCCACGCACGACCTGTTCATGCTGCGGCGGGTGCGGCAGGGCGAAGCCCTCGAGGACGACCACATGCGGGCCACCCACCTGATCGTGACCTACCTGCGCGAGGTCACCGGTGCTGTCGAGGCGGTCCGGGCGGACGACAAGACGTACTTCCGGGTCAAGGATGTCGACCGCATGCGCCGCGGCATCGCCGAGCTGCTCGCCAAGGTCCAGGTCATCAAGGGCGAGGGCGATTACGCCGCCGCCCGCGCGCTGATGGAACGCTTCGCCATCCGTGTCGATCCGGCGCTGCGCGACGAGGTCGTCGCCCGGGCCGACCGCGCCGGGATCCCCTCCTACGTCGCCTACGTCATGCCGGACCTCGTGCCGACCCGCGATGCCGACGGGAATGTTATCGACGCCAGAGTCGAAACGACCTCCGACTTGACCACCCAGATGCTGCGCTATTCCGGCAAGCTGCCAATGGAGCAGTGAGTCTCCTCCCGGGCCGAATTCCGCTCCACGCACGCAATTGCGGCCGTCAGGTGACGGTCCGCCGTCGTCGGACAGCATCCAGACGTCCGGCGCGGCGACATTGAATACGCCGTCGGCCGCCCCTATATTCCCGCTTGCAACCAACTCAGGATGCGCGAGGTGATGACAAAATCGTGACCAACGTCCCCGGCCGCAGAGCGCTGCACGCCGCCGCCGCGATCGTCGTGGCTCTCGCTGCCGTCCCGCAGACCGGCTGCGCCATGTTCCGCAAGTACGACGTGGCTCGCATCCACCAGGAGTCGGCCGCCCTGCCCCGCAATCCGGTGATCTTCATCCACGGTTTCATTGGCGCGAAGCTCAAGAATCATCGGACCCAGGAATCGGTGTGGGGGCGGTTCAAGAACGCCATCCTGCACGTCGAGGGGGACGATCTCGCACTGCCGATCGATCGGCTGCCGATCACCGAGAACCGCGACGACCTGGTGGCCTACGCGATGTACGAGAGCGTCGCCGGCGTCAAGTTTTACGGGGCGATGATCGATGCGCTGTCCGGAGTCGGGCGTTACCAGATGGGCGACATCAACAATCCGCGCCCGGGCGACGACGGCTTCATCTATTACTACGACTGGCGGCGCGACAATGTCGAGTCGGCGATTGGCCTGGGGCGCGCCATGGCGCGCATCCGCGCCCGGCTGCACAAGCCCGATCTGCGCTTCGACATCGTCGCCCACAGCATGGGCGGCCTGGTGGCCGAGTACTATCTCAAGTACGGCGCGGTGGACATCCTGTCGGACGGCGTCGAGCCCGTGGTGACCTGGGCGGGGGCGGCGGACATCGGGCGCATGGCCCTGATCGGCACGCCGCACCGCGGCACGATGTCGGCATTCCGTATCCTCAACGTCGGCTTCTCGCGCACCATGTCGCCGCGCGTCGTGTTCAGCATGCCGTCGATCTACCAGCTCCTGCCGCAGCCGGGGGCGGGCCACTTCGTCGATCTGCAGGGTCAGCCGCTCGACGTCGACCTGTACAATCCGACAACCTGGGTGGACAACGGCTGGTCGGTGTTCAACCCGCGGTACGACCGCGGCCCCTCGCCACCAGCCGACGAGCTCGCGGCGCGGGTGCGGTTCCTGGGCGCCGCGCTGAAGCGGGCGCGCGCTTTCCAGCTGGCGCTCGAGCGGGACGGCGGACCTTCGCCGGTGCCGGTGCATCTGTTCGGCTCGGACTGCATCCCGACTCTCGACCGCGCGGTGCTCAAGCCGACCCCGGGCGGCACGGTGACGCTCCTCAATGATGACGGTTCGGCCCGCGGCGAGGCGAGCGCCCTCGAGACGATCATGATGGTGCCGGGCGATGGCACCGTGACCACCGACTCGCTGCTCGGCGCCGGGCTGCCCGGCGACCCGGCGGCGCCGGCGCGCGACACCAGCCGTTTTGCCTCGACCTTCTTCTTCTGCGAGACCCACGGTTTCCTGGTGACCGATCGCAGCTTCCAGGACAATCTGTTCTACGTGTTGCTCTCCGGCGGCCAGGGAGCCGCGGGATCGCCCCCGCCGGTGAGCGCCCGCCTGCCGGGCCCCATCGCGCCGCGCTCCCGGCACGCCACCTCCGCGGAACCCTAGAAGGCGGTCCTGACCCTAGAACAGGGTCCTGGTCATCGGCCGGGCCTGGCGACGGCGACCTTCGGCCGCGCGGCGACGGACACCGCCCGTGACGCGGACCCGATTCCGGTTACAGGATCGTTTCCGCATGGGCGGTCTTGGGGCGAAGTCTTCCGGGTGGAGAGCCTAGCTGCGGGGTAACTGCGACGGCACGGCAGCCGGGACGACCGCGACACGGGCTCCCCGATCGCCGGCCAGCCGGACCATCAACTTGAACAGGAGCGACAACGTCAACGCCCCTGCTCCGAGGCCGAACATGACGCACAGGAAAATGACGACGAACAACAAAAACATGTCCATAAGACCGCCATCCCTCCGGGGCGACGACAACGGGGGTGGCGTCGTCCGCCACCCCCGGTTCGTCCGTCTGTAAAGGCGCGCAAGGCTAATATAGGCCGCGCTCACCGTCAAGCAACCGCATTTCCAAGGCCTCCGATCCCGCTCAACGAGGCTCCGGCGTTGATTCCGGCGCCGATTCGGTCGGGGCGTGCGGCGCGTCTCCCGACGCGTCGTTCCCCGCATCGGGGGCCGGCGCGTCGCCGCCGAGGCGCTCCAGGTTGCGTTCCGCCGCGCCGACGGCACCCGCTCCGACGGCGGCGCGATACTCCGTCACCGCCTCGCCGCGGCGGCCGGTCCGTTCGTAGGCCATGCCGAGGTTGTTGTGAAAGACGCCCACCCCGGGGCTCAGCCGCACCGCCTGCTCCAGGGAGGACACCGCCTCCTCGCACCGGTCGGCGCCGATCAGCGCGTAGCCGAGGTTGTTCAGGGCCCAGGCGTTCACCGGGTCCTTGCTGATCGCCGCATTGAACGCATCGATCGCGTCAGCGCGCCGGGCCAGATTCAGCAGGGCGCAGCCGCGCAGGTTGTGGGCCGGCGAGCTCTCCGGGTCGGCGCCGACGGCCGCATCGCCCGCCGCGAGCGCTTCGTCGAAACGACCCGTCTCGTTGAGCACGCGGCCGAGATTGACGTTGGCCTTGACCGAGGTCGCATCGATTGACACCGCCTTGGTCAGCGAGACGATCGCCTCGTCGAAACGTCCCTGCTTCCAGAACGACAGCCCCAGCAGGTAGGCGGGGTAGAAACGATCCGGGTGCGCATCGATCTCCGCCTGCAGGTAGCGGCTGGCAGCGGCGAAGTCGCCGCCCAGAAACAGCGACTCGCCCTTGCCGTAATAGGTCTCGCCGGACTCGAGCGAGAGCGGCGCCGTCGTCTCGGACGGCACCAGGGCGCCGGGCAGCGCGCCGGCGGGACCGGCGGGTTCGGTCAGCGGCGGGAGCAGCGATCCGGTCTCCAGTTTCGCCGGGACCATGCCGGTCCCCTGCCGGTCGGGGCGGCGTCCCTTCTGGCCGATCCCGACGATCACCACAGCGGCCGACGCGGCCACCACCGCGCCGCCGCACACATACGCGATCCACTTCTGACTTCTGTTCAGGGTCATGGGTGCATCCTCCTCGGTTGTCGGGTAAAGCGAGGACGATGCCAGCGGCGGCACGAGGCGGAGCCGCCGATCGCAACTGACGCGCTGCGCTGGAGATGGCGCCCTGGGCGCTGGAACGCACGCGCCGGCGGTGGCCCGGCGCGGGTCGCGCCGGGGCCTCGCTCCGTGTCCCGCCGGACACGGAGTGCGGCGGATCAGCCACGCCGGCGGAGATGGCCGGCGCGCTGCGAGTCGAGCCGGGTCTTCGACCCGGAAGCCAGGAGCCTGTCCACGAATTCGGCCGGGCTAGCCCGGATTTCTCACCGGTCTTCTGCTGCGACCGCGGATCTGCCCGCCCTGACGGGCGTCCTCGCGGCTCGCACCCGTCAACGTATGTCGAATACGTTTCGGGTCCTCGCCGCTGCGGGAGCCCGTCATGACGGCCATCTGCGCGGTCTCGCGACGA
>JAGYID010000069.1 GCA_018606725.1 Acidobacteriota bacterium | reverse complement strand
GCTTTGTAGCCGAGCCCGCCGTGCGGAGCGCGAGCGAGCACCGCCCGTCGGCGTTCTCCAGCCGATCCGGGCGGCGCGCAGCGTGCCCCGCGGGGCGCAGGCCGCCGCCCCCGCACCACGGATCTTCGGCAGCGCACGTTGGCGGGGCTCGGCGGGCTACCGACCGGTCGGTGGGCGGACAGGCGCCGACCGGGCGCGTCTGTCTCGGGTTTCGGGGGGCTCTGGGTGGGAGGAACTTCGGTTGTTGCGGTGTTACGCTCTGCCGTCGTTTGCGCCCGGTCGGCGCTTCAAGGCGTGTCGATGCGCTCCTGGTTCAGGCGCCGATCTCGGATCGGCCCGGATCCACCTCGTGCAGGACGACGATCGGCATGCGCCGCTCGCCGTCCGGTTTGACGCTGACGTTGTCGGGGCCGCTGCCGGTGGCGCTGTTGACCTGCGCTTCCGCCCGCGGCGTCGCCTCCGGCCGGGACGGCTGCAGCGAGCCGCCCGGCAACAGGTCGGCGGAGCGCCGCAGCAGCAGCCCGTACTCGTACCCCTCGATGATGGCGTGCAGGGTCGCGTTGATGATGTTCGGATCGACCCCCATGGTGCTCCAGGTCCGGTCGCCGTCGCCGGTCTCGACGTGCACGCGGGTGCGGGCCCCGGTGCCGTCGTGGCCATCGAGGATCCGCACCTTGAAATCGGTCAGGTGGAAGTCGCGGATCTCGGGATAGACGCCGAGCAGCGCCTGGCGCAGCGCCTGGTCGAGGGCGTGCGCCGGCCCGACCCCGAGGCTGGCGGCGTGGATCTCGTCATCCCCGACGCGCACCCGCACGGTCGCCTCCGGCGGACCGCTCATCACCGTCAGGACGCGGTGGTCGAGCAGGGTGAAATAGCGCGGCCGCTTCTCCAGCGCCTCCAGCACCAGGAGCGTGAACGAGCCCTCGGCGTCCTCGAACTCGAAGCCGCGGTACTCGAGCTCCTTGACCTTGTTGACCAGCACGCGCATCGTTTCCGGCCGCCCGGAGAGGTCGATGCCGATCTCCCGGGCGCGGTTCAGGACATTGCTCGAGCCCATCTGGTCGGACACCAGCACGCGCGTCGCGTTGCCGACGATCGCCGGGTCGATGTGCTCGTAGGCGCGCCGGCTGCGCTCGATGGCGCTGACGTGGATGCCCGCCTTGTGGGTGAAGGCGCTGCGACCGACGAACGGCTGGTGGCTGTTGGGGATCCGGTTGGCCACCTCGCTGACGAAACGCGCCGTCGAAGTCAGATGCGGCAGCGCCCCCTGCGGCAGGCACCGCAGACCCAGCTTCAGCTCGGCGTTCGGGATCACCGAGCATAGATTGGCGTTGCCGCAGCGCTCGCCGTAGCCGTTGATCGTCCCCTGCACCTGGCGCGCCCCGGCCTGCACCGCCGCCAGGCTGTTGGCCACCGCCAGCTCGCCGTCGTTGTGGGCGTGGATGCCGAGCGGCACGGCTCCGAGGCGCGCCGCGGCGACGGTCACCGCCGCCCGCACCTGGTCCGGCAGCGCCCCGCCGTTGGTGTCGCACAGGACGACCCACTCGGCCCCGGCTTCGGCGGCCGCCATGATCGTCAGCAGCGCGTACTGGGGGTTGGCGGCGTACCCGTCGAAGAAGTGCTCGGCGTCGTAGATCACCCGGCGACCGGCGGCGCGCAGATGGCGCACCGAGTCGGAGATCATCGCCAGGTTCTCCTCCATGGTGGTGCGCAGCGCCTCGCGCACGTGGTACTCCCACGACTTGCCGAAGATCGTGACCCACGGCGTGCCGGCCGACAGCAGGGTCTTCAGCCCCTCGTCGTCGGCGGCGGGCATACGGGCCCGCCGCGTGCTGCCGAACGCCACCAGCGCGGCGCGCTGCAGCGGCTCCTTCGCCGCGCGTTCGAAGAACTCGGCGTCCTTCGGGTTGGCGCCGGGCCAGCCGCCTTCGACGAAGCGCACCCCCAGGCGATCGAGCGCCCTGAGGATCTTCAGCTTGTCCTCCACCGAGTAGGAGATCCCCTCCGACTGGGCGCCGTCACGCAGCGTCGTGTCGTAGATCATGACGTCCTCGCCGCCGACGGCGTCGTCGAGCCCCTGCGGGTGGATCTCCGGCACGGGCGGCGGGATCGGCTGGACCGACTCGGGATGCTTCTTGCGGCTCATCAGTTGCGGCTCCTGTCCACAAGGCGATTGCCCTTCAGCCACGGCATCATGCCGCGCAGCCGCTCGCCGACGCGCTCGATCAGGTGCTCTTTGCCCGCCGCCTCGAGACGCTTGAAGTTCGGCTTGCCGGCCTTGTGCTCCGCCATCCACTCGTCGGCGAACTTGCCCGACTGGATGTCGGCCAGGAGCGTCTTCATGACGCGGCGCGCCTCGGCGCCGATGACCCTGGGGCCGCGGGTCAGGTCACCGTACTCGGCGGTGTTGCTGACCGAGTAGCGCATGTTCTGGATGCCGCCCTCGTAGATCAGGTCGACGATCAGCTTGGTCTCGTGCAGGCACTCGAAGTAGGCCATCTCGGGCGGGTAGCCCGCCTCCACCAGGGTTTCGAAGCCGGCGGTGATCAACGCGGTCAGACCGCCGCACAGCACCGCCTGCTCCCCGAACAGGTCGGTCTCCGTCTCGTCCTTGAAGGTGGTGCGGATGACGCCGGCGCGGCCGCCGCCGATGGCGCTGGCATAGGCCAGGGCCACCTGGCGGGTGTCGCCGGCGGGATCCTGGTGCACCGCCAGCAGCATCGGCACGCCGGCTCCCCTGCCGAACTCGTGACGCACCAGGTGCCCGGGCGCCTTGGGGGCGACCATGAAGACGTTGACGTCGGCGGGCGGGATGATCTTCTTGAAGTGGATCGAGAAGCCGTGCGCCACCGCGAAGTACTTGCCGGCGCGCAGCCCCCCCGCCACGTCCTTCTCGTAGGTCTCCGGGGCCAGCTCGTCGGGGACCAGCATCATGACGATGTCGCCGCGGCGCGCCGCCTCGACCGTGTCGACCACTTCGAGACCGGCCGCCGTCGCCTTGGCGCGCGCGGCGCTGCCGGGCCGCAGGCCGACGACCACTTGATGACCGGAGTCCTTCAGGTTGAGCGCGTGCGCGTGCCCCTGGCTGCCGTAGCCGAGGATGGCGATCGTCTTCCCCTGCAGGCGCTTCGGTTCGGCGTCCCGGTCGTAGTAGATGTCCAGCTTCGCTTCAGACACGAAATCCCTCCTTCGTCTCTCGTCGGCCTCGTTTCGTCAACGTCACACCGCGCTCTCGATCTCCGGCACGCTCATCGGGGCCGGCAGCTCGAGCGCCGCCTCGGCCACCGCGCTGATGCGCGGGATGGCGACCGGGCCGGTGCGGACCATCTCGCGGATGCCGAGCGGCTTCAGCAGTCCGAACAGCGCGTCGACCTTCTCCTGGCTGCCGGTCGCCTCGACGGTGATGGCGTCGGCCGAGATGTCGATCACCTTGGCCCGGAACACCGCCACCAGGTTGAGCACCTCCTGCCGGTCGGCCGGGGACGGCGTGTTGACGATCAGCAGCGCCATGTCGCGCTCGACGTGCGCGACCTCGTTGAGATCGATCACCTTGAGGACCCGCACCAGCTTGCCGACCTGCTTGAGGATCTGCTCGATGATCGCGTCGTTGCCGCCGGTCACCAGGATGATCTTCGAGAAGGCCGGGTCGGGCGTCGGCGCGACGCACAGGGAGTCGATGTTGTAGCCGCGCCCCGAGAACAGCCCGACGATGCGCGCCAGCTCTCCGAAGCGGTTCTCCACCAGGATCGACAGGACGTGCCGGTGGGTTTCGCTGGTGCCGTTCATGCGAGATCCCTCGGCTCGGGCTCGTCCTCGCCTTCGTCGGGCGGCTCGAGCACCATCTCCTGCAGCGACGCGCCGGCCGGCACCATCGGGTAGACGCTCTCCTCCTGCGACACGATCATGTCCATGACCACGACGCCCGGGGCCTTCAGCCCCGCCTCGAGGACCGGGCGCATCTCCTCCGCCTTGATCGCCCGGAGCCCCTTGGCCTGGTACGCCTCCGCCAGCTTGACGAAGTCCGGCACCCACTGGAACCCGACCTCGCTGTAGACCCGCGAGTAGAACAGCTCCTGCCACTGCCGAACCATGCCGAGATAGTTGTCCGGTCCGGGTGCGCCTTGGCGGCGCCGATGGCGGCCGGGAAGCCGTAGCCCATCGTCCCCAGCCCGCCGGAGTTCAGCCACTGGCGCGGCCGCTTGAAGCCGTAGTACTGCGCCACCCACATCTGGTGCTGCCCGACGTCACTCGCCACGATCGCTTCTCCGCCCGTCAGCCGGCTGAGCTCTTCGATGACCGCCTGCGGCATGATGACGTTCCGGCGCTTGCGGTAGCGGAACGGGTGCTTGCGCGACCATTCCCGCAGCGTCTTCCACCAGGCGGCCCGCGGCGGCGGCCCTTCGAGCCGCAGGTCGCGCTCCAGGCACTCGAGCATCTGCTGCAGCACCAGGCGGGCGTCGCCGACGATGCCGATCTCGACATGGCGGTTCTTGTTGATCGACGAGGCGTCGACGTCGACGTGGATGACCCGGGCGTGCGGTGCGAAATCCTTCAGGCGGCCGGTGACCCGGTCGTCGAAGCGCGCGCCGACGGCGATCAGCAGGTCGGCGTTCGAGATCCCCATGTTGGCGGCGTAGGTGCCGTGCATGCCGAGCATGCCGAGCGACAGCGGGTGGGCGCTCGGGAACCCGCCCAGACCCATGAGCGTCGGGGTGGTCGGCAGGTTCAGCCGCTCGGCCAGGGTCATGAGCTCGGCGCTGGCGTCGGCGTTGACGATGCCGCCGCCGACATACAGGACCGGCCGCTCGGCGGCGACCATCATCTCGACCGCCTTGCGCACCAGGCCGGCGTCGCCCCGGCCGGGCGGCCGGTACGACGGCAGATCCACCTTCTCCGGGTAGTGGAAGGCGGTCTTCGCGGCGGTGACGTCCTTCGGCAGGTCGATGACCACCGGGCCGGGCCGGCCGGTCCGGGCGATGAAGAACGCCTCCTTGACGACCTGGGCCAGGTCGCGCACGTCCTTCACCAGGTAGTTGTACTTGGTGCAGGGGCGGGTGATGCCGACGACGTCGGCCTCCTGGAAGGCGTCGTTGCCGATCAGGCTGGTCGGCACCTGGCCGGTGATGCACACGATCGGCGTCGAGTCCATCAGCGCGTTGGCCAGGCCGGTGACGCAGTTGGTGGCGCCGGGCCCGGAGGTGACCAGGACCACACCGACCTTGCCGGTGGAGCGCGCGTACCCCTCGGCGGCGTGCACGGCGCCCTGCTCGTGCCGCACCAGCACGTGGCTGATCCGATCGCGGTAGCGCGCCAGCTCGTCATAGACGTGCAGGATGGCGCCGCCCGGGTAGCCGAACATGGTGTCGACCCCCTCGTGAATGAGCGCCTCGATCAGGACGCGGGCGCCGCGCATCTCGGTGCCCGGGGCGGCCAGCTCGGCCTGCGGCGGCGTCGCGCCGCGCTGCGGCTGCGTGACGGCGTGGGCCGCCGTCGCGGCGCCGGCGGTGACGGCCGGTGTCGCGGCAGGCGCGGTCGCGGCGGCGCCCAGCGACGCCGTGCGCCCGCCCGCCGCCTGCAGGCCGGTCTGGGGGATGTCCTTCATCGTGTGCCTCCTTGAGTCCGTGCCGCGCTTTGCGGCCTCAGCCGCTCGCGCACTGCGTCACCCATGGCGCGGGTGGTCAGAACCTCCACTCCCTGGCGCGCCAGATCGGCGGTGCGGGCGCCGTCGTCGAGTGCCTGGGCGACCGCCGCGTCCACGCGGTCCGCCTCCTCCGGAAGTTCGAGCGAGTGGCGCAGCAGCATCGCCGCCGACAGGATCGCCGCCAGCGGGTTGGCGATGCCCTTGCCGGCGATGTCGGGCGCCGAGCCGTGCACCGGCTCGTACAGCCCGGGCCCCTCGCCGAGACTCGCCGACGGCAGCATGCCGATGCCGCCCGCCAGCATGGCCGCCTCGTCGCTCAGGATATCGCCGAACATGTTCTCGGTCAGAACCACGTCGAAGTCGGCCGGTCGGGCCAGGAGCTGCATGGCCGCGTTGTCGACGTACAGGTGCTCGAGCCGCACGCCCGGGTAGTCGCCCGCGACCGCCTGCACCGTCTCGCGCCACAGGATCGACGTCTCGAGGATATTCGCCTTGTCGACCGAGGTCACCTTCTGCCGCCGCCGGCGCGCCGCCTCGAAGGCCACCCGGGCGATGCGCCGGATCTCGCCGACAGTGTAGGTCATCGTGTTGACCGCCCGGCGGGCGTCGCCCTCGCCCTGGATGCCGCGCGGCTGGCCGAAATACAACCCGCCGGTCAGCTCGCGGACGATCAGCATATCGGTGCCGGCCACTCGCTCCGGCCGCAGCGGCGACGCGCCGATCAGCGCCGGGTGGAGCTTCACCGGCCGCAGATTGGCGTACACGCCCAGGCCGCGACGCAGTCCCAGGAGCGCCTGCTCCGGCCGCCGGTCGCGCGGCAGCGCATCGTGTCGGGGACTGCCGACCGCGCCGAGGAGCACCGCGTCGCTGCGTTTGGCGGCCTCCAGCACCGCCGCCGGCAGCGGCTCGCCGTCCGCATCGATGGCCGCGCCGCCGACGCGGTGCTCCTCGAGCTCGAGCGGCAACCCGGCGCGCGCCGCCGCGTCGCGCAGGACGGCCGCCGCCTCGGCGATCACCTCCGGCCCGATCCCGTCCCCCGGCAGGAGGACGACGCGACAACGCCGGTGTCTAGGCACTCGACGCCCCCGTGGTCTGGCGCAGCACGTACGGCAGCAGGCCGCCGGCCTCGAGGATCTCCATGGCGAACGGCGTGAACGGCGCGAACTTGAACGCCTCGCCTTTCGTCAGGTTCTTCACCAGCCCCTCCCGCAGATCGATCTCCAGCAGGTCGCCGTCCTCGACCCGGTCGAGGGCCGCGGCGCACTCCACCACCAGGAAGCCGTTGTTGAGCGCGTCGCGGTAGAAGCCGCGGCCGAAGGAGCGGGCGATGACGGCGCCGACGCGCGCGCCCCGCAGGGCCCACACCGCCTGCTCGCGCGCCGCCCCTGCGCCGAACTCGTCGCCGGCGACGAGGATGTCCCCCTTCTGTACGCGGGCCGCGAACGCCGGGTCGACGCCCTCCATGACGTGACCCGCCAGCTGTCGCTCGCCCTCGATCCCGGCGTGCCGGGAGGGGAGGATGGCGTCGGTGGTGATCCGGGGTTGACGAAACAGGTGCGCCCTGCCTCTCATGGTTGGATGCTCCTTCCTGCTTCCTTGCGAAACTCCGCCCTCGGGAAGGCGGTGATGACAGTGCCGCGCTCGCGCTGTCGTTCCTGTCGCGGACGGTCGTCCCGCGTCGGTCCCGCGCCGAGATCCCCTGCCGCGGGCAGGAACGGTCGCGGGTCGGTGACGAACCCCTGCACCGCCGACGCCGCCACGGTCAGCGGGCTGGCGATGGCGATCCGACCCGGGCCGGGCTGCGCCGCCGACCCGCCACCAGGGACGGTCGACAGCGTCATGGACTCCTCCGGCGATGGCGTCGGGCCGCCCTTCTCCGGCAACGGTCCGGCCGGATCGAGCACCTCCCAGCCGGCGGCGCGCAACAGATCGAGAAGTCCCTCGCCCTCCGCCCGCTGCAGCGTCTCCCCGGTCGCCGGGACGACCACGGCGACGACGCCCTCGGCGACGCGCCGGCCGCGGACGATCGCCGCCGCCACTCTGAGATCTTCGATCATGGCGCCGGGCCCGAGGATGGCGCGCGACAGGCGCACCGGCTTCAGCGTCCCGACCGGCACGCCGCGCACGACGTCGGCGAGCGCCACCATCGGTTCGATGGCACCGACGTCGATCTCGATCGTGGAGTCGAAGCGGGCGTCCGAGTCGGACTCGTACGAGGCGAACGACCCGGTTGCCCGCGCGCACACGTAGCGGAAGGTGACCCCGTCGGCCGGCACGATGCCGGTGCAGGCGCCGCCGGCCGTAGCCGTGGCGCACAGGCTCAGCCGCGACGGGATCGACATCCCCGAAAGCACCTCGCCGCCGAACTCGAGCGCCCGGCCGGCGGTGCTCTCCCGCCCGAGACGCGACAGGATCGACAGGCCGATGTCGGTGCCGTGCACCCCCGCCGGCCGCTCGCCGAGCAGCAGGCACTTGACGGTGGCCGGCACCCGGACCGTCGCCTGGCCGAACAGCCGGGCGGCCTGCAACGCGTCCTGACCGGCGACCGAGGCGCTGCACCCGAGCGCCCCCAGACCGGTGGCGGGCGCCTCGCCGCAGAGCACGGTCATGCCGGGTCGCACCGCGCCGCGCTCCGCCGCGGCCGCTCCGTCGGAATCGTCGAGGACCAGGTCGACCTCGATGCGCACGGTCTCCCCCGCCCGCACCCGCTCCCGCCCGCCGTGGGCCGCCAGGATCTTCTCGCTGATCGTCATCCCTGTGCCGTTCATGTGGCCGTCACCCCGTCCCATCCATCGCACCAACTGTCCCGCATCCCGAACCACCGACTTAAAGTAAAGCGCAGGTTCGCGGTCCGGCGACGCGGTGCTGGCCGGACCGGCCTGCGCTATACGAGGCGAATCAGTCGGATGTTGTCGGAGCCCGCGCCCTTCACCCCGCCGGAGAGGCCGTCCTCGGCAGGCACCGCACGTCGCTGGGAGCCGGCCGCGGTTTCCCGGCGGGCCGGCGTCTCGGTCCGCCCGGGGGCGTCGAGGCGGGTCGCCACCGGTCCCTCGGACACCGCCGGCACCGGCGCGGCCACCTCCCGGCCGACCGCCGCCTCCAGCGTGTGCGACAGGTGCAGCGCCTTGTTCACGGCGTGCAGGTAGGCCATGGCGCTGGCGTCCACCACGTCGGTCGAGGCCGCCTTGCCGGTGAAGGTGCGGCCGCCGAAATCGACGTGCACGAACACCTCGCCCATGGCATCGCGCCCGCGCGACACCGAGCGGATGGCATAGTCCACCAGCCGGCCGCGGAAATTGGTGATCAGGTCGATGGCGTTGTAGGTCGCCGCCACCGGACCGTCGCCGACGGCGCAGGCGACCATGTCGGCGCCGGCCTTCTGCAGCGTGACGGTCGCGGTCGAAGGTTTCTGGCTGCCGGCGGTCGCCTGCAGCACCTTGAGGCGGTAGGTCTCCGGGATCTCCTTCATCCCCTCGTGCGCGATGGCGATCAGGTCTTCGTCGAAGATCTCCTTCTTCTGGTCGGCGATCTCGATGAAACGACTGTAGACCTTGTCCAGCTCCGGGCGCGTCAGCTTGTACCCCAGCTCGGCCAGCTTCTTGCCGAGGGCGTGCCGGCCGGAATGCTTGCCGAGCACCAGGCGGTTGGTGGGGATGCCGACCGACTCGGGCGTCATGATCTCGTAGGTGCGACGCTCCTTCAGGACGCCGTCCTGGTGGATGCCGGCCTCGTGGGCGAAGGCGTTGCGACCGACCACCGCCTTGTTCGGCTGCACCATCATGCCGGTGATGTTCGACAGCAACTGGCTCGACTTGTGGATCTCGGTGGTGACCACGCCGGTCGTGAACGGCAGCGCGTCGCGCCTCACGTACAGCGCCATGACCAGCTCCTCGAGCGAGGCGTTGCCGGCGCGCTCGCCGATGCCGTTGACGGTGCACTCGACCTGCCGCGCGCCGGCTTCCACCGCCGCCAGCGAGTTGGCCACCGCCAGCCCGAGGTCATTGTGGCAATGGACCGAGACCACGACCCGGTCGATCCCCTTGACGCGCTGGCGCAGCGTCGCGATCAGACGATTGAATTCCGAGGGGATGGTGTAGCCGACCGTGTCGGGGATGTTGACCGTCGTCGCGCCGGCCTCGATGACCGCCTCGACGACCCGGCACAGGTAGTCGACGTCGGAGCGGGTTGCGTCTTCGGCGGAGAACTCCACGTCGGCGGTGTAGCCGCGCGCCTGCCGGACCGCCGCGATCGCCATCGCCAGCGCCTCGTCGCGCGTCTTGCGCAGCTTGTGCTGGAGATGGATGTCGGAGGTGGCGATGAAGGTGTGCAGGCGCGGCCGGGCCGCATCCTCGATCGCCCGGCAGGCCCGCTCGACGTCCTCCGGTGTGGTGCGCGCCAGCGCCGCGATGATCGGCCGGCGCACCTCCTTCGCTACGGCCCGCACTGCCTGGAAGTCGTCCTCCGAGGCCATCGGGAAGCCCGCCTCGATGACGTCCACCCCCAGCGCGTCGATTTGACGGGCCATGCGCACCTTCTCCTCGAGGTTCATGCTGGCGCCCGGCGACTGCTCGCCGTCCCGCAGCGTGGTGTCGAAGATGAGGATGCGATCGGACACGCACTTCTCCCGATAGACTTAGCGTGACTTATACGGGTGGCGGCGCGCGCTGTCAACATCTTTTCAGCCGTTTAGCTTCCATTTCTCGCATTGTGGCACGGGGCAAACTGCCCCGATCCGGGGCCTCCTGACCGGGTCATGCGCGCAAGTCCCCCAAGACCTTTGCTTTACCGACCGACCGGTCGGCATGTGGCTCCGGCGGCCGGTGGTGGCGGGATCTTGATTCACCATGCGAGACAAGATGGCCGGACGGCGACGCGCTCGCTTTGGAAGGGTTGACAGGCCCCGGAGCGCGTGGTAATTTTCCCGGCGAATTCATCAATGGAGGGTGCCGCACCCGGACACGGCGTCAAAAAAAATATCTTCCATCTTATCCAGAGTGGGGGAGGGACAGGCCCGATGATCCCACGGCAACCGCGTTCCAGTCGGAACGGCAGGTGCCAACTCCTGCGGGGCTCCGACGAGCCCCGGTAGATGAGAGGCGGAAGAAGCAGGTTTGATCGATGCGAACCTCTTCGACTCCTTCTCGAAGAGGTTTTTTCATTTCAGGACCCCCAGGGCCCCCGGGACCCCCAGGACCCCGATGACGAGCGACGACACCAGACGAGAACGTTCGACTCCCCCCGCGGCCGCGGCGGACATCCCCGCCCGCTATTCCCGCCAGGTGCTGTTCGAGGGGCTCGGCGCCGAGGGCCAGGCGCGCCTGATCGCGGCGCGCGCCGTCCTGGTCGGCTGCGGCGCGCTCGGCACCGTGCAGGCGTCGCTCCTGGCGCGGGCCGGGGTCGGGACGCTGCGCATCATCGACCGGGACTTCGTCGAGGAGAGCAATCTCCAGAGGCAGATCCTGTTCGACGAGCAGGACGTGCGTGACGTGCTGCCGAAGGCGGTGGCGGCCGAGCGCAAGCTGCGCGCCGTCAACTCGCTGGTGCAGGTCGAGGGCGTGGTCGACGACCTCAACCCATCGACCATCGGCCGCCTGCTCGACGGCTTCGATCTCATCCTCGACGCCACCGACAACTTCGACGCCCGCTTCCTGATCAACGACTACGCGGTCAAGAACGGCGTGCCGTGGGTGTACGGCGCCTGCGTCGGGTCGTACGGGCTCACCTTCCCGGTGCTGCCGGGCGAGACCGCCTGCCTGCGCTGCGTCTTCGAGAGCGCCCCGCCGGCCGGGCTGTCGCCGTCGTGCGACACCGCCGGCGTGCTGGGGCCGATCGTCGGCATCATCGCCTCGCTGCAGTGCGCCGAAGCGATCAAGATCCTGGCCGGCCGCCGCCAGGCGATCACCCGCAAGATGCAGGTGATCGACATCTGGGAGGGGCGGCAGGACCTGATCGATCTGCCGCCGCGCGACCCGCAGTGCCCGTGCTGCGGCCGCGGCGTCTACGAGTACCTGCAGGGCGCCGCCGGCTCGGACAGCGTCAGGCTGTGCGGCCGAGACTCGGTGCAGATCAACCGGCGCGACGGGGCGAAGCTCGATCTCGCCGAGGTGGCGCGCCGGCTCGGCCCGCTGGCGAAGGTCGAGGTGAACCGCTTCCTGCTGCGTGCCGACATCGACGCGTACCGGCTGACGGTGTTCGCCGACGGCCGCGCCATCATCGGCGGCACGACCGACGCCTCGGTGGCCCGGTCGCTGTACGCCCGCTACATCGGGACCTAGGACTACGGGCGCGCGCCGCGCCGGAGAACGAGATGATCTACCTCGACAACGCCGCCACCAGCTACCCGAAGCCGGAGGAGGTCTATCGCGGCATCGAGAGCTTCGCCCGCGCCGCCGGCGCCAATCCGGGCCGCGGCGGTCACCGGCGCGCCATCGAGGCCGAGGCGATGATCCAGGAGGCCCGCCGGCTGTTGGCGCAGCTGTTCGGCTGCCGGCGCCCGGAGCGGGTCATCCTCGCTCACAACGCCACCGACGGTCTCAACATGGCGATCAAGGGGGTACTGCGGCGCGGCGACCACGTCATCACCTCGGTCCTGGAGCACAACTCGGTGTCGCGGCCGCTCAATCAGCTGGAGGCGGACGGCGTCATCACCCTCACCCGGCTGCCGGCGGACGCGCGGCACCGCCTCGACCCGGACGACGCCGCGCGCGCCTTCACCGCCAAGACGCGGTTGGTGGCGATCACCCACGCGTCCAACGTCACCGGCACGATCCAGCCGGTCGCGGGCATCGGCCGGCTGGCGCGCGAGCGCGGCGCGCTGCTGCTGGTCGACGCGGCGCAGAGCGCCGGCGTCGTGCCGATTGACGTCGAGCGCGACTGCATCGACCTGCTCGCCTTCACCGGTCACAAGGGACTCCTGGGCCCGACCGGCACCGGCGGGCTCGTGGTCGGCGAGCGCGCCGAGGTGGCGCCGTGGCGCGAAGGCGGCACCGGCGGAGACTCGTCCTCCCCTGTGCAGCCGTCCGAGTTTCCGCACCGGCTGGAGGGCGGCACGCCGAACGTCTTCGGGATCGCCGGGTTGCGCGAGGGGGTCAAGCTGCTGCTGGCCCGAGGCGTCGAGTCGGTGCTGCCGCACGAGCGCCGGTTGCTGGCGGCGTTCTACCGCGCCCTCGAGCGGCCGGAGCGCTATCAATGGCACGGCGCCGACGCGGCGCTGGCGGCAACCGCGGTGGACAGCGCGACGGCGGCGGGCGACCACGGCCGGGTCGGCCTGGTCAGCCTGAACCTGCCGGGCTTCGCGCCGGCGGAAGCGGGGGCGATCCTCGACGAGCGGTTCGACATCGCGGTCCGGCCGGGGCTGCACTGCGCCCCGTACGCCCACAAGCACCTCGGGACGTTCCCGCAGGGGACGGTGCGGGTCAGCGTCGGGCTGCTGAACACCGAGGACGACATGCGGCGCGCGGCCGCCGCCTTCAACGAAATCGCGGCCGGCTGAAGGGAGAAGGTCGATGAGCGACGTGCAGGGACTGAAGTGCAGGGAATGCGGGGCGGTGCTGCCGGTCGGCCCGCGGGCGATCTGCGAGGAGTGTTTCGGCCCGCTTGAGGTGACCTACGACTACGAGGGGATCCGGCGCCGCCTGGACCGAGATGCGCTGCAGTCCCGGCCGCGGTCGATGTGGCGCTACCGCGAGCTCCTGCCGATCGACGGCGACGACATCCTCGGCGCGGAAGTCGGCTTCACCCCTCTGGTGCGTGCCGATCGCCTGGCGACGCAACTCGGCGTGCGCGCCCTGTACATCAAGAACGATGCGGTGAACTTCCCCACCCTGTCGTTCAAGGATCGGGTCGTATCGGTGGCCCTGACCAAGGCGCGCGAGTTCGGGATGACCACCGTCGGCTGCGCCTCCACCGGCAATCTCGCCAATGCCGTGGCGGCGCAGGGGGTGCGGCACGGCTTCGACACCTGCATCCTGGTCCCGCACGACCTGGAGGAGGCGAAGATCCTCGGCACCACGGTGTTCGGAGCCCGGCTGGTCGGCGTGCGCGGCGACTACGACCAGGTCAACCGGTTGTGCAGCCAGATCGCCGATCGGTTCGGCTGGGGGCTGGTCAACGTCAACCTGCGCCCCTTCTACGGCGAAGGCTCCAAGACCGTCGGCTACGAGATTGCCGAGCAGCTCGGCTGGCGGCTCCCCGCCCATCTGGTCTGCTGCATGGCGGGCGGCTCGCTGATCACCAAGATCGCCAAGGCGTTCGACGAGCTGAAGATGTTCGGCTGGGTCGAGGACGCGGCGACCCGCTTCCACGGCGCCCAGGCGGCCGGCTGCAACCCGATCGTCACCGCCGTCAAGGACGGCAGCGGCGAGATCAAGCCGGTCAAGGCCAACACCATCGCCCGGTCGCTGGCGATCGGCAACCCGGCCGACGGCTACTATGCCGCCCGGACGATCCGCGAGTCGGGCGGCGCGGCCGAGGACGTCACCGACGCGGAGATCGTCGACGGCATCCGCCTGCTCGCCTCGACCGAGGGGATCTTCACCGAGACCGCCGGCGGCGTCACCGTCGCCGTCGCCCGCAAGCTGATCGCGGCCGGCCGCATCCCGCGCAGCGAGCCGATCGTCCTGGTGATCACCGGCAACGGGCTGAAGACCATCGACGCCCTGCAGCCGACGGCGCGGCCCTATCCGGTCATCGAGCCGCGGCTGGAGGCGTTCGAGGCGGCCGTCGGCGCCGAGGCGGCCTCATCCATCTCATCGACGGTCGCGTCTTCATCCACTTTTTCACCCGGGGCGGCCCCGTCGGGCGCGCCGGGAGCAGGGAGGTCCTCATGGCAATCCAGGTGAGAATTCCTTCGGTCCTCAGGCGGCAGACCAACGGTGAAGACATGGTTCTGCTGGATGGCGTCACGCTCGGCGAGGTCCTCGACGGACTCGAGGCGCGCTACGAGGGCCTGCGGGGCAAGCTGCGCGGCCCGCAGGGCGAGATCCGCCGCTTCGTCAACATCTACATCAACGACGAGGACATCCGCCTGCTGTCCGGCCCGACGACGCCGGTCGCCGACGGCGACGAGGTCACCATCATCCCGGCGGTGGCTGGCGGCTAGCAGCTGTGGGAGTCATCGGCCGGGCCGCGGGCAAGTTTTTCGCGCCACCGGCCCGCGGCGCGCCGTCAGCCGCAAACCTTTCACTGTCATATTTTGTGCGTCATTCATAGAAAATCCGCGGGGCCCTGATCGCGCGCAAACGCCCGGCTGATCGGGCCCGAGCGCGAGCGGGATGGGCCGCGTCCGTGTGGCACGAATGCTGCTGTGGCATGCGCCATCATGCAGCGTCACGTCCCCGTGCAACGGGCCGCCGCCGTCACGATCAGCTTCGCGCTCGCACTGCTCGCCGCTCCGCCGCCCGCCGCCGCACCGGCGCGCGACCCGGGGACGCCCGCGAGCGGCGTCCGCTTCGCCGATGTCACCCGCGAGGCCGGCATCGCCTTCGTCCACTCGTGGGGCGATGGCCGCTTCAGCAACCTGGTGGAGGCGACCGGCGGCGGGGTCGTCTGGCTCGACTACGACAACGACGGCTTCCTCGATCTCTACTTCGTCACCGGCAAGTTCACTCCCGGTTTGAGCGAGGGGGACAGACCCCGCGTCCGGCCGCAGAACCGTCTGTATCGCAACCGCGGCGACGGCACCTTCGAGGACGTCACCCGCACCGCCCGCGTCGGCTGCGAGGCCTGCTTCTCGGTCGGCGCGGCCGCCGCCGACTATGACAATGACGGCTGGACCGACCTGTACGTCACCAACGACGGCGCCAACGTCCTGTACCGCAATCTCGGCAATGGCTCGTTCGCCGATGTCACGGCGCGGGCCGGCGTCGGCGATCCCGGCTGTTCGGTGGCGGCGGTGTGGTTCGATTTCGACCGCGACGGCAGGCTCGATCTGTACGTCGGCAACTACATCGACCTCGATCCGAAGTACGTCCGGTTCTATCCCCCGGACGGCTTCCCCGGGCCGCTGGCCTACCCGCCGCAGGCCGACACCCTGTACCGCAACCGCGGCGACGGCAGCTTCGAGAACATCACGGCGCGCGCCGGTCTCGTCAAGACGGGTCGGGCGATGAGCGTGGCGGCGGCCGACTTTGACGGGGACTGCTGGGACGACCTGTACGTCACCAACGACGCCACCGAGAACTTCCTCTACCGCAACCAGGCGGGCCGCTCCCTGATCGATCGGGCGCCGGAGGCCGGGGTCGCGTACAACGGCATGGGCGACCAGACTTCGAGCATGGCGGTCGACTTCGGCGACTTCGACGGCGACGGCCGCCTCGACATCTTCGTATCGGACAGCTCGCTCTCCTCCCTGTACCGCAACGTCGGCGACGGCACCTTCGAGGACATCGGCCCGGAAGCCGGGATCGCCCGTGCCAGCGCCCAGTTCGTCGGCTGGGGCGCGTTCTTCTTCGACTTCGACAACGACGGCGACCTCGACATCTTCAAGGCCAACAGCGACCTGTCGCGCCTGTTCGGCCAGGAGGACCAGGTGTTCGAGAACCTGGGGGCCGGACGGTTCCGCGACAGCGCGCGGAGCATGGGGGCGTATTTCAGCGAGGCGCGCATGGGCCGGGGCGCGGCCTTCGCCGACTTCGACAACGACGGCGATCCCGACATCGCGATCAACAACCTCGGCAGCGCGGCGGTCCTGTTGCGCAACGACGGCGGCAACCGCGGCCGCAGCCTGATCCTCCGCCTGGTCGGCCGGGCCAGCAACCGCGACGGCGTCGGGGCGCGCGTCCGGGTCACCGCCGCCGGCCGCGTGCGGGTGGCCGAGAAACGCTCCAGCGGCGGCTATCTGTCGCAGAACGATCCGCGTCTTCTCTTCGGGCTCGGCGACAGCCAGGCGGCGCAACGGGTCGAGGTTGCCTGGCCCTCGGGCCGGGCCCAGGTGATCGAAAATGTTCCGACCGGCAGGACCATCGTCATTGAAGAACCGGCCCGGTAGAGACGCGGCACTGGCGGCCGTCCTCGGCTTCCTGGGGCTCGCCCTGCCCCTGGCGGGCTGCGGGCGGATCAGCGCCGGCGGCGGCGCTGCGACCCTCCCGCCGCCGGGTCTGTCCGCCACTTCGACGCCGGTGATCGATTTCGACGGTCGGTGGCTGATCCTGTCCGGTCACCGCGAGGACCTCACGGGGGCGCGGCTGTGGGCCGTCCGGAAGGACGGTTCGGGTCTCCGCGAGATCACCGCCGGCCAGGGCGATCCCGCCGACCCCGCCTGGCTGCCGGACGGGAGAATCATCTACAGCGACATCCCGGCCGGCGACGCCGGCTCCGGCTCGCGCTCGCTGTTTTCCTGCGCCGCCGATGGCTCCGACATCCGGCGCGTCACCTGGTCGCCGACCCGCGACGATCGACCCGCGCTGCTGCCGGACGGCCGGGTCCGTTTCGAGCGGCGCCCGCTCGACGCCGCCCCGGGGGCGGCCTCCCTCCGGATGGCGGTGCACCCCGACGGCACGGGCGTGAGCTTCGATGCCGGCGCGCAGCTCCCGATCACCGGCGCGCCCGATCGACCGCCGCGCCGCCCGCCGATCCTCACCAGCGTGGTGCGCGCCGATCGCGCCACCGGGACGCTCCTGTGCCTCGACGTCCGCCGGTCGCGCCTCGCCGCCGTCGCCGCGGCGCCGCCGGGCGCCATCGCCCGGGTGCGGGTCGACCGCCTGACAACGGGCGGGGAGCCGCAGCGCCTCGGCGAGGCGCCGGTCCACCCGGACGGTTCGTTCCTGATCGAGGTCCCGGCCGACACGCCGCTTCGCCTGACGCTCCTGCGCGCCGACGGCGGTGCCTTCGCCGCGCTCGCCAGCGGCCTGTGGGTGCGGCCGAACGAGAACCGCGGCTGCATCGGCTGCCACGAGGAGCCGCAGCGCTCCCCGGAGAACCGCCAGCCGCTGGCGGTCCGCCAGGCGCCGGTCAAGCTAGCCCGATCGCAGCCGCCGTCGCCGGCCGATTCGCCGGGAGGCGCCGATGGTCCGTAGCCGCCGGCTCCGGCTCCTGTTGGTCGTGACGCCGCTGGTCGTGGTCGCGGGCGGCATGGGGGCGCACTTCATGGCCTCCCGGCACGTGACCTACTACACCGGCGACGCGCCGCGCACCATGAACTGCGCCTCCTGCCATTTCGAGGCGCGCGGCGGCACCCTGCGCGATCGGTTCCTGCGGCCGCGCTACCGATCCCCCATCGATATCGCCGCCTGCGCCGACGACCGGCTCTATGCCGTGGCCCAGGACGCCGACGCGTTGCTGGCGATCGACGCGCGGGCGGGCCGCGTGGTGGCGGAGATCCCGGTCGGCCGCCGCCCTTACGCCATCGCCATCGATCGCGACTGCGCCTTCGCCTACGTGAGCGACGAGGAGGACGATGCGGTCTCGGTCGTCGATCTCGCGCGGGGGCGGAGCATCGGGTCACTGCCGTCCGGCGAGGCGCCGCACGGCCTCGCCGTCGCCCCCGGCGGCGGCCGGCTCTATGTCGCCGACTGGCTGGAGAATGACGTCGCCGTGGTCGATCCGACCGGGCGCGACCCCGGGCTGCGTCTCCTCGCCGGCAGCAATCCGAACGCCGTCGCCCTGTCACCGGACGGAGGCGCGCTCCTGGTCGCCAACGAGCTGTCGCGACCGGCCCGGTTCCCGCAGCCGCCGGTCAGCGAGATCACCGTGATCGACCCGCGCGCCGCGCGGGTCACCGCCCGCTACGAGGTCGAGAACGCCCACATGCTCGAGGACGTCGCGTTCACGCCCGAGGGCGACCTTGCCCTCGTGCCGCTGGTGCGGCCGAAGAACCTCGTCCCGGCGCTGCAGGTCGAGAGGGGCTGGATGATGACCGGCGGCGTGGCCGTGGTCGACCTGCGGCGCGGCGGCGTCGTCCAGATGCCGCTCGACGACATCGACGCGTTTTACGCCGACCCGGCGGGGGTGGCGGTCAGCCCGGACGGCCGGTATGCCTTCATCAGCCACGCCGGGGTCGATCGGGTGAGCGTCATCGATCTGCCCGCCCTGCGCCGCCTGCTGTCCGGGGCCGGTGCGGCGGAGCTCGCCGGTTTCGCCGACGACCTCGGAGTCTCGCGACGCTACGTCGTGAAGCGGATCGCGGTCGGCGCCAACCCCCGGGGGCTGGCGGTCTCGGCGGACGGGCGGCGCCTCTACGTCGCCGAGCGGCTCGACGACCGGATCGGCATCATCGATCTCGACAGCCTGGAGAAGACCGGGAGCATCGACCTCGGCGGGCCGCGTCACATCACCGTGCGGCGTCGCGGCGAGCGGCTGTTCAACAGCGCCTCGGCCACCCTGCAGGGGCAGTTCTCCTGCCGCAGCTGCCACCCGAACGACCACGTCGACCGGCTGCAGTACGACCTGGAGCCGGACGGCCTGGGTCGCAACATCGTCGACAACCGGACCCTCCTCGGCATCGACCGCACCGGTCCGTTCAAGTGGAACGGGCGGAACACCAGCCTCTGGATGCAGTGCGGCATCCGCTTCGCCCGGTTTCTGACGCGCTCCGAGCCGTTCCCGCCCGACGATCTGAATGCGCTCGTGGCCTTCATCTCATCGCTGCAGCCGCGGACCCGGCCGGGGCGGGCCCCGGAAGGCGCCCTGGCCGAAGGCCACGACCTGACGGCGGCGCAGCGGCGCGGCAGGGAGATCTTCCAGCGCGCCCGGCGCCGCGACGGGGCCGCGATCCCGCCGGCGCAGCGCTGCTCGACCTGCCACCCGGCGCCGCTGTATACCGACCGCCGCGTCGCCGACGTCGGCAGCGCCGGGCCGTCGGACGACGAGCGCGTATTCGACACCCCCCAGCTGCTCGATCTGCAGATGACCGCCCCGTACCTGCATGACGGCCGGGCGTTGACCCTCGAGGAGATCTGGACCCTGTACAGCCCTAACGACACCCACGGCGTCACCGGCGACCTGGGGAAGACGGGGCTCAACGATCTGGTCGAGTTCCTGAAGACCCTGTAGGAGGGGGACGTGCGCGGCAGCGGCTCGATGGCGAAGGGACGAAGGGCGCGGCCGGCGTTCCTGGCGCTGGCGGCGGTGGCGCTGCTGCCGGCCGCGGCGGCGGCCGCCCCCGGCGTGCTCGACCAGCCGCTGCACCTGCGCTGGGAAACGTTCACGACGCGGGACGGGCTGCCGTCGAACAAGGTGTTCGCGGTGCGCCTCGACGGCGGGAAGGTCTGGGCCGGCACCGACCGCGGCCTGGCCCTGTACGAGGGCGGCCGCTGGCACCGCTTCGGCACGGCCGAGGGCCTGCCCAACGAGGTCGTCCTGTCGCTCGATGTCAGCCCCCGCACCGGGGATCTATGGGTCGGCACCATGGGCGGCCTGGCGCGTCTCTCCGCCGGCCGGATCGACGCGTTCAGCCAGCTCAACAGCGGCCTGTCGAACGACTTCGTGCACGCCGTGCGCTGCGACCCGGACGAGGACGTCGTGTGGGCCGCCACCGCCATGGGCGCGAGCCGCCTCGACCTGCGCACCGGCTCCCGGTCTCGGACGTCACCTCGGGGGTCGATTTCGCCGACGGCCTCCTGTGGGCGGCGACGTACGTCGGCCTGGCGCGCTACGACGGCCGCGACTGGCGGTCGTATTACGCCGAGGATAGCGGCCTGGCCGGCAACTTCATCAACTTCGTGCGCTCCCAGGGGCGGTTCGCCTGGCTGGCGACCGACCAGGGCTTGAGCCTCACCGACGGCGACGACTGGATCACCTGGCGCCGGCTCGACGACGGCCGCACCGAGATCCGGCTGACGCGGGGCGCGCGGCCGGCGGGTCGCCGCGTCATCGAGCGCGGACTGGCCCACAACTACGTCCTCGGCGTCGATGCCAGGGGCGACGAGGTCTGGGCGGCGACAGCCGGCGGCGTCAGCCACGGCACGCGCGTGGGCCCGCCGGCTGCGGCGGCCGACCGCGCCGTCCCGCGCGCAGCGCCGGCCGGCGAACCCCCGGAGCGGCCGGCGACGATAGGCGGCGGCGCGCGCTTTCACTACGCCGCCACGCCCGAGCCTCTTCTCCCTTATCGCGGCCACCTGCCTTACAAGGACTTCTTCACCGAGCGCTCGCAGTTCCGCGGTCCGGGGCGGGAGGAGCCCGAGGCTCCCGGACTGGCGTCGGTGCCGATCGGCTTCATCGGCCCGCTCACAGTGGAGGACGGCGCTCAGCTGCCGGCCGGCGTCCGCCCGGTGCCGAGCGATCCGTTCAAGACCGGGGTCGGACGGCGGATGCTGCGCGCCGCGACGCTCGCCGTCGAGGAGTCGAACGCCGAGGGCGGCTATCGCGGCCTGCCGTTCCGGATCGTGCCGCGCACCGACCTCGTCCTGTGGGGCCAGACCAGCAACGAGCTGGTGCGCTTCGCCGGGGAGGACCGCGTCGTCGCGGTGGTCTCCGGCATCGACAGCAATCACAACCACGTCCTGTCGCGCGGCACCCTCAAGGCGGAAGTGCCCCTGGTGAGCGCCGGCTCCACCGACCCGACGCTGGTGGAGCACAACATCCCGTGGCTGGTGCGCTGCATCCAGGACGACCGGCAACAGGCCTAC
>JAGYID010000160.1 GCA_018606725.1 Acidobacteriota bacterium | reverse complement strand
GGCGGCACGGCCACCGGTCGGGGGCCGGGACGCGGCGCCGCCGGCTCCGGCGGGGCGGCGGCCGTCGGCGAGTCGGAGGGAGCGGGGGCGCCCTCGAGCTTGTACTTCTGCGCCAGGTTGTTGAGCACCAGCTTGGTGATCGCCTTCAGCGTATCTTCCACGCCGATGCCGGTCGTCGCCACCGCTTCGTAGAACGGGGCATTGTGCCGGTTGATCTGCGTATTCATCTCCTCGACCGAGGCCAGATTCGGCAGGTCGCGCTTGTTGAACTGCATGACCACCGGCAGCTCCTCCAGCCGCAGACCCATCTCGCGCAGGTTGTCCTCGAGGTTCTTGTAGCTCTCGACGTTCGCCTCCAGCATCTTCGATTGCGAATCGGCGACGAAGACGACTCCGTCCGCCCCCTTCAGGACCAGCTTCCGGGTCGAGTTGTAGAACACCTGGCCGGGCACCGTGTACAGCTGGACGCGGGTCTTCATGCCGCGGATCTTGCCGAGATCGATCGGCAGAAAATCGAAGAACAGGGTCCGATCGGTCTTGGTGGCCAGCGACAGCATCTTGCCTTTCTTGATGTTGTCGGGCAGCGAATCGTAGATGTATTGGAGATTGGTGGTCTTGCCGCAGAGCCCCGGGCCGTAATAGACGATCTTGGCTGTCAGCTCACGGGTCGAGTAGTTGAAGAGAACCATTCATTCCCCAAGGAACGGCGAATATAGCATCCGCCCCCAGGAGCGTCAACGCTCGCGGCTGCGCCGGAAGCTGAGCTGCAGCGGCGAGGACGCGAGCCCCAGCCTGGAGCGCAAGCGCCCTTCCATGTAGCGCCGGTACGGCGCGCGGACTGCGAGCCCGTTGCTGAACACCACGAAGCGCGGCGGCGAATCGCCCGTCTGGGTCATGTAATAGAAGCGGACCGGGCGCCCGCGGTCGGCGGGCGGCTGCTTTTCGCGCACCACCTCCTCCAGGGCACGGTTGAGCTCGGCGGTGGCGAAGCGGCGGCCGCTCTCCTGCCGCACCCGGTGGATCGTCTCGAGCAACCGATCGACCCCCTGGCCGTTCAGGGCCGAGATGGCGACGGCCGGCAGGTGGGGACAGAACGGCAGCGCGGCCCGGATCTCCGCCAGCCGGGGCTCGATCGCCGCCCCGCCGCCGACGAACTTGTCGGACTTGTTCACCGCCAGAACGGCCGGCATCCGCTGTTGCGTCACCAGGCCGATGATCGCCAGATCCTGGTGCTCGATGCCGGCGCTGCCGTCGACCATGGCGACGGCGAACGCCGCCTGCTCCAGCGCCTGCCGGGCCTTCAGCACGCTGACCCACTCGACCTCCTCGTCGCGATGGGCCCGCCGCCGGATGCCGGCGGTGTCGATGATGCGATAAACGACGCCGTGATGGGTGAACGTGACGTCGATCGGATCGCGGGTCGTCCCCGGGGTGGGCGAGACCACGACCCGCTCTTCCCCGACGATCCGGTTGAACAGGGACGACTTGCCGACGTTTGGACGGCCGACGATGGCCATCGGCACGCCCGGCTGCGCCGGCGACGGCGCGGGCGGCGGCAGGGCGGCGCGGATGCGATCGACGAGGCCGTCGATCCCCCTGCCCTGCTCCGCCGACACCAGCTCGGGAGATCCCAGTCCGAGGTCCCACAGCTCGTAGCCCTCGGCCTCCACCGACGCGGCGTCGATCTTGTTGGCGACCGGGATGATCGGCTTGCCCGACTCGCGGAGCATCGTGGCGATGTCCCGGTCGAGACCGGTCAGCCCGGCGCGACCGTCGATGACCATCAGGATGAGATCGGCCTGCTCGACCGCCTTGGTCGCCTCGCCGCGGACGCGGCGGGTCAAATCGTCGACCTCCCCGGTCACGACACCGCCGGTGTCGACGAGGGCGATCGAGGTGCCGAACAGGTCGCAGGCGGCGGCGAGCCGGTCGCGCGTCACCCCAGGACGATCGGACACAATCGCCTGCCGCCGGCCCACCAGGCGGTTAAAAAGAGTGGACTTGCCGACGTTGGGGGCGCCGACGATGGCAACGACAGGAAGGCGCATCCGGGATGAACTCCGTACTGATCCGCGCAACTGCTTGTGGCGGAACGAAATATACCACACGGCCGGGCCCCGACCGCCTTGACACGCCGGCGGCTAGCTTTTTATACTGCAGCAACTTACGTGGGGATGTCGGACCGATTCGGGAGGCCCGGGGCATGATCAAGACCGATATCATCAACAATGTCTCCAAAAACGCCGACATCACGCGCGTCAAGGCGGTGGTCGCGGTGGAGGCTATCCTCGACGCCATGAAGGAATCGATGCGCCGGGGCGAGCGGATCGAGCTGCGCGGCTTCGGCGTCTTCCAGGTCAAGCCGCGCAAGAAGGGCATCGGACGCAACCCGCGCACCGGCACTGAAGTGCGCATCCCGCCCGGCAAGACGATCCGCTTCAAGCCGGGAAAAGACCTCCGCAACCTCCGCTGACGCCGCGTTGAGCCTCGATCCGATCCAGCCGGACATGCCGGTTGCTCCCCCGGGTGCCGGCCCGGAGTTGCCGCCGGCCGCACCGCCACCGGTTTACGCTTCCCGGCGGGCGCGCCGGCGCATGCACCCGATCGTCAATCTCGCCTGCTTCCTGCTCACCGTCTACAGCACCCTGATCGCCGGCGCGGTGCTGGCGATCGAGGACGCCAGCTGGCCCACCGTCCGCGACCTGCTCGTCACCCCGAACTTCTGGTTGTTCGGCTGGCCGTATGCCGCCTGCATCTTGATGATCCTCGGCTGCCACGAGATGGGGCATTACGTCGCCTGCCGCCTTTACGGCATCGACGCCACCCTGCCGTTCTTCATCCCGGCGCCGCACCTGTTCGGCACCTTCGGAGCCGTCATCCGGATCCGCGCCCCGATCACCGACCGGCGCGCCCTGTTCGACATCGGCGTGGCCGGTCCGATCGCCGGCTTCGTCGTGGCGGTCCCCGTGCTGCTCTTCGCCCTGGCGCACTCGCCGGTCGTGTCGCAGCCGCCCTCCGGAGAGGGGATCAGCTTCCCCTCCTGTCTCCTTCTGGAGATCGTCGGCCGTTCTCTCTACCCCGCCCTCGTTGATCCCGACCGCACGGTCATGGTGCACCCCACCTATTGGGCCGCCTGGCTCGGCTTGCTGGCCACCGGGCTGAACTTGCTGCCGATCGGGCAGCTCGATGGCGGCCACATCCTCTACGCCGTGTCGGGACGCTGGCATACCACGGTGTCCCGGTTCGGCATCCCGATCATGATCGCCGTCGGCGTCTGGCGGGGCGCGTATCATCTGGTCACCTTCGCCGTCCTGTTCGCCATCGTCGGCTACCGGCACCCGCCCCTCCTGGACGAGCGGACGCCGCTGGGGCCCGGCCGGCAGGCGATCGCCTGGCTGGCGCTCGTGATCTTCCTGCTGACGATTATGGTGGACGGGATCGGGGTTTCCTAGGTCGCTCCTCCCCCCGGATTTCCGGCGATTCGAACAACCGCATGACGCTCCAGCCGGCCTCGCCGTCCGTGACGAAGCGCACGGCGCCGTCCGCAGCCGTCATGAGGATCGTCGCACCGGCGGCGCGCAGCCGCGCCAGGGCCTCGGCGTCGGGATGGCCCCACGGGTTCGAAGCGCCGGCAGAGATCACCGCCAGCGACGGGCGCACGCGTCGAAGAAATCCGGCCGTGCTGCTGCTCCGGCTGCCGTGGTGCGCCACCTTCAGGAGGCCGGCCTGCAGCTCGAGTGGCCCGCTGGCCAGCTCGGTCTCCACCGGCGCCTCGATGTCGCCGGTCAGCAGGGCGCTCTCCGCTCCGAAAGTCAATCGCAGCACCAGGGACTCGTCGTTGCGTTCTGCGCTGGAGGGAACACCGCCCGCACCGGGATTGAGAATCTCCACCCGCGCGCCGCCCAGCACGAGGCGCGCTCCCCGCCGCGGCAATACCACCGGGATCCCGCGATCCGCCGCCTGGCGCACCAGCGCGTCGATCGCCGCCTCGCCGACAGGCATCCTGCCGAGCCACACGGCGCCCGGATCGAACTGCTGGATGATCGCCGCCGCCCCGCCCAGGTGATCACGGTGGGCGTGCGTGATCGCCAGCAGGTCGAGACGCAGCAGACCGAGCGCGCGCAGGGCTGGGGCCACCACCCTGGCGCCCACATCGAAATCGCCGCGACCGAGCCCGCCCGCGTCCACCAGCATCGAGGCACCGTTCGGGAACCGCACCAGGATGGAGTCTCCCTGGCCGACATCGAGGGGAACGATCTCCAGGAGCCCCGTCGGTGATACGCCGCGACCGGCGGCGGCGATCAGGAGAAGGGCCGCGACCCCGACGGCCAGACCGGCGCGGCGCCAGCCCGGGGTGCGCGCCAGCGCGCCGAGCCCGAGCGCCGCCGCGATCCACGGCACGCTCCAACCCGGAGGGGGCAGCACGAAGAACGACATGAAAGGCGGCGCCGCGGTGGCGGCGCACCCCCGCCCGAGCCATTCGGTGAGCCGCGCGGCGACGTCGCACAGCCCCGCCGCCGCCGAAGGACAGAGCGGCTGCAGCGCCACGACTCCGGCGGCGAGGATCAACACGAGCCCGGCGATCGGCACCGCGAAGAGATTCGCGACCAGCGCGGCGGGCGCCAGCCGCCCGAACAGGCGCGCCCCGAGGGGCGCGGTCGCCAGCAGCGCGGCGGCCGAAGCGCGCAGCGATGCGCCGACCCATCCGGCGATACCGCCGCGATCCGCCGCGACAGCCGCCCGTCCCGGCGGCGCCGCCAGCAGGAGCGCGAGGGTGGCGAGGCACGACAGCTGAAAGCCGGCGTCGGCGAGAAGCGCAGGGCGCGCCGCGAGCAGCAGAACGCCGGCGACCCCCAACGTTCCAGCCGGCGACGGCCGCCGGCCGCACAGGCCGCCGGCGAGCATGAGAAGCGCCATCAGGGCGGCACGGCTCATGGAGCCGCTGTCCCGCGCCAGGCCCCAGTAGACCACGATGGCCATCATCAGGCAGCCGCGCCGCCGGGCCGGCCGGCGTGTCAGGGGCCGCGCGATCGCCTGGAGAACCAGCATCGCCAGTGCGACATTGAGCCCGGACAGCGCGACGATGTGAAACGCCCCGGCCCGCTGCAGCGCGTCGCGCAATGACGCCGGCATCTCGTCCCGCTCGCCGAGCAGCATGGCGGACAGGAACGCCGCCGTCGCATCCCCTCCGCAGCCGGCGGCCAGCCTCACGCGGCGCACGATGCCGCGCCGCCCGGCGGCGAACAGCACACCGGGACGGAGCGCGCCATCCGTCCAGGCGCGGATCAGCAGGGGGCTCTTCACCGATCCGAGGAGATCGATGCCGTGCGC
>JAGYID010000068.1 GCA_018606725.1 Acidobacteriota bacterium | reverse complement strand
CCGGCGACGAGATCGTCATCTTCGAGCCGTTCTACGAGAACTACGGCCCCGACGCCATCCTGTCGGGCGCCCGGCCGCGCTTCGTGGCGCTCCGCCCGCCCGCCGATCCGGACGGCGAGTGGAGCTTCGACGAGCGGGAGCTGCGCGCCGCCTTCGGCCCCAGGACCAAGGCGATCATTCTCAACACGCCGAACAACCCCACCGGCAAGGTGTTCGCGCGGGCGGAGCTGGAGCTGATCCGCGACCTGTGCCTCGAGCACGACGCGCTCGCCATCACCGACGAGATTTACGAGCACATCGTGTACGACGGCCGCGAGCACCTGTCGATCGCCCGTCTCGACGGGATGCGCGAGCGCACCATCACCATCAACGGCATGTCGAAGACTTACGGCGTCACCGGCTGGCGCGTCGGCTGGGCGGTGGCGCCGGCGGCGATCAGCGGCGCCATCCGCAAGGTGCACGACTTCCTCACCGTGGGGGCGCCGGCGCCGCTGCAGGAAGCCGGGGCCGCCGCCCTCGCCCTGCCCGACGACTACTACCGCCGCCTCGCGGAGGGGTATCGCGCCCGTCGCGACCGTCTGCTTCCCGCCCTGCGCGCGGCGGGGTTCAGGGCGTTCACGCCGCGCGGCGCCTACTACATCATGACCGACATCGGCGCCTTCGGTTTCGCCGATGACCTGAGCTTCGCCCGGCACCTGGTCCGCGACCTGGGGATCGCCGTCGTTCCCGGCTCGAGCTTTTACAGCGATCCCGCCGACGGGGCGCGCCAGGTGCGGTTCGCCTTCTGCAAGCGCGACGTCACTCTCGACGAGGCCGCCGCCCGGCTGCGGCGGCTGCGCCCCGCGACCCCGGGAACGCCGGCGTGACGACGCTCGCCCGCAGCCTGCGCACGGTCGATTACTTCACCCTCGGATTCGGGACCATGGTCGGGGTCGGCTGGCTGGTCCTGATGGACGACTGGCTGCGGCGCGGCGGCCCGGCCGGCGTCATGCTCGGATTCGCGATCGGCGGCGTCGCGCTCCTGCCGATCGCGCTGGTGTACGGCCGCATGGTGGTCGCCATCCCTGACGCCAGCAGCGAGATCGCATACACCGACGGCGTCTTCCCCGCGGGCGCCAGCTTCGCGGCCGGCTGGATCATGATGCTGGCCTACCTGATCGTCTGTCCGTGGGAGGCGGTGGCGATCGGCAGGCTCGCGTCGTACGTGTTCCCGGGGCTCGAGGCGCTGGAGCTCTACCGGGTCGGCGGGAAGCCGGTGTACCTGCCGAGCCTCCTGCTCGGGCTGGGGCTCACCGCCGCCATCACGGTGATCAATCTCCGCGGCATCCGCCTGAGTGCGTCGTTCCAGAAATGGATGACGTTTTCCCTCCTGGCGATGTTCGCCTTGTTCGCCGGCTCGGCCATCGGCAGGGGGTCGCTCGACAACCTCCATCCGCCGTTCAGCCAGGGCGGTACCCTGTCGGTCCTCCTCATGCTGCAAGTCGTTCCGTACTTCATGACCGGGTTCGAGTCGGTCCCCAAGTGCGCCGAGGAGGCCAGCCCGGAGTTCCGCAGCGGGGGCTTCTTCCGGGCCATCCTGCTGTCGCTGGTCGTGGGCGTCCTGTTCTACGTCGTCGTGGTCGGGCTGGTCGCCTACCTGCGCCCCTGGCAGTCGCTGGCGACCCAGCGGTTCGCCACGGCGGTCGCCTTCGAGCAGGCGTTCCGCAGTCGCCGCATGGTCGACCTTCTCCTCCTGGCGGCTCTGATCTCGCTGTTGAAGATTTTCAACGGCAACTTCGTCGCCGCCAGCCGGCTGCTGTTCGCCCTGGGGAGGCGGAGCCTCGTGCACCCCCTGCTCGGGCGGGTCCACGTGCGCACTCGCACGCCGACCGTTGCCATTCTGGCGCTGGGTGGAGTCACCGCCCTCGCCACCTGTCTGGGGGACGCCATCCTGGTGCCGATCACCGAGGTCGGCTCGATGGCCTCGGCGCTCGGCTGGCTGGCGACCTGTGCCGCCTACTTCTGCCGGCGGCGCGCCTCCGGGGAGCGGGCGCTCGCCGTCACCGGCATGACCGTCGCCGGCCTCCTCGTCCTGATGAAGCTGATTCCCGGCGTACCCGGGCATTTCACGGGTCCCGAGTGGATCGCCCTCCTGCTCTGGGCCGTCGCCGGTCTGGCGATGCGGCGGCGGGGGCCGGAGGCGGCGCCGGCCACGCTGGATGCGTCGTCATGACCGGCTCCGGGATGATCATCCTGTGCTAGGCTTTTCCGACAGATGAACGCGACCGAACGTAACAGGCTCCGTCGCTGCTATCCGGTGCTCGAAAAACTGCCTCCCGACCTGCTTCGGAGGCTCGAGGAGACGGCCGTGCCGATCCACGCGCCGGCCGGCCGTCGATTGTTCGGCGAGGGAAGCCTGTGCACCCACTACCCTCTGGTGGTCGACGGGGTCATCAAGGCATCGAAATCCAGCCCCGATGGCCACGAAATCCTCCTCTACCGGCTGCATCCGGGCGAGAGCTGCGTGATCACGGTCGTCGCGCTGCTCGGCGAGACGTCCTATCCCGCGATCGGCGCAGCCGAGACGGCGCTGACCCTGTACGGAGTTCCCCGCAGCCTGTTCGTGGAGCTGGTGCTGCGGTCACCGGCCTTCCGGGTGTTCGTGTTCGAGACACTCTCCCGGAGGATGGCCCACTTGATGGCGTTGATCGACGATGTCGCCTTCCGGCGGGTCGACCAGCGGCTCGCCTCGCGCCTGCTGCTCCACCGGGAGCCGATCGCCCTCACCCATCAGATGCTGGCCGACGAGCTCGGGACGACCCGCGAGGTGGTGAGCCGGACTCTGGAAGCCTTTCAGGACTCGGGGATGCTCCGGTTGGGCCGCAAGAAGATCGAGATTCTGGACCGCGGCGCGCTGGAGAGGATCGTCCCTCCCGAGGTGTCCGCCCTCCGGTCCCGGGTCGACAGTCAGCTCAGTTAACGTCTTCCCCGGACCGGAGGGGGACGGTCCCTCCATTGGGCTGAGGGGTGCGGGCCATGGTTGCCTTGACCCTACTCCCTGCGACCCGGGCGGTCTGTAACTCCGGTCACATTGGTGCCGGGGATCGCCGCTCGACCTCGTCGAGGAGCGCCCGTGCCTGATCGAAATCCGGCCGCAGCGCCAGCGCCTTCCGCAGCCGCTCACCGGATCGCGCCCACTGACCATCCTCCACGTCGAGGAGCGCCTGGCCGTAGTAGCCGGTGGCGTCGTCCGGGAAGCGCCGGGTGAGCGCGTCGAACATCCGCCGCGCCGCGGCGAGATCCCGGCGCTCGAGATAGAGAAATCCCAGGATCACATAGGGCCGCTCAAGGCCGGCGTCCTGTCGGAGGGCCTCGGCCAGCGCTCGTTCCGCCTCGTCGGGTCGCTTCTGGATGTACAGGATCTCGCCCAGCGCCGCGCGTGCCGCCGCCGACTCGCCGTCCAGGGCGATCGCCTCCCGCAGCAGGCGCGCGGCCCGTTCGAGCATCGCCTTGCGCTGCAGCGCTTGCGCGAGGCGGACGTAGGCGGCGGCACGCTCCTTCGGGCCGGCCGGCGCGGGCGCCCCCGGGTCGTCGATCAGTGACGGCACAGCATCCCGACTGCCGGATTCGATCACGCCGTAGATCCGGGCATTCTCGCCAGTCCCGAGGAACAGGCCGCGCGGAGCCGAGAACTCGATGACCGGTCGATCGTCGGTGTTCCGCCGCCCTTCCCCCGCGAAGGCTCGCAGGTCGTCACCCTCCATCACCCGGTCGAGCAGCAGATCGATCGGATCGCGCGCCCCCGCGGCCGCAAGGCTCCGGGCGATCGCCTCGTCCGCGAACCGCCCGCGGACCCGGGCCACATCGAGGAGGATCGGGACGCGGCCACCGATCAGGAGGACATCGCCGCCGACCTTCGAAGGCCCCTCCCCGGGCGGGGGCGGCGGGATGACCCACAGGGACGCGTGCGGGAAGATGTGCGTGAAGGTGCGCACCTGGGTGCGAATGTCGTCGAGGGTCATGTTGTAGTAGTGGAACCACTGACAGAAGATCCCATCCGGCTCCAGGCGTGGCAGCGCGATGCGATAGAAGTCCTCCGTGAACAGGTTGGACACCCCCGAGATCCAGGGGTTCGACGGTTCGGAGATGATCACGTCGTAGCGCTCCACCGAGGTCAGCAGGACGGTGCGCGCGTCGTCGAAAGTGATCCGGAAGCGCGGGTCGCGGTCGACGCCGCCGTTGATCCCGGCGAAGAGGTGGGCGGCGCGGAACACCGCCGGCTCGATCTCGACGACGTGCAGGTCGCTCAGGGAGTGGAGCGCCGCGGCGCCCGCCGTCCCGCCGGTCCCCCACCCGATGACCAGCGCCCGGCGTGGATGCGGATGGAGTAACAGCGGCACATGCGCCAGGAGCCTCTGCGTCGCCGAATCCCAGCGGCTGGTCCCGCCGTCGGACTTGCCGTTGACGAAGATCGAGTCGCCGTCGCCGGAGCGGACGACCGACACGACCGCCTCCCGGCCCTCTTCGTAGAACAGCAGGGTGCGGGACTCGCGCAAACCGTCACGCAACCAGAAGAATCCCGACGGCGCGGTGACCGCCCAGTCGGGACCGTACTTGTAGACTCCGGCGGTCATCAACCGGAGATCCCACGGGCGCCACCACGCAGCGAGTCCCAGCGCGGCCAGGGTCAGAGCCGCTACGCAGCCCGCCCGAACCGGCGCCCCCCAGGAGCGGGCCCCGGCCAGCAGGAGCGCTCCGGCCAGGAGCGGCAGCGCCGCCATCCAGACATAGGACGCCTGGATCCCGGCCGCCGGAACGAGGATGAAGCCGGTGCCGAGCGCCCCAATGATCGCGCCCAGGGTGTTCCAGGCATAGAGCAGCCCGGAGATTTCCTGGGGAGTGCGTCCATCCATGGCGACGAGGTGGACGAGCAGCGGGAAGGTCAATCCGAAGGCAGTCGTGATCGGCAGCATCGCCAGCAGGCACAGCAGGAAGCCGGCCACCTGGTGCGCCGCGAACGATGCCGGGATGACGCGCATGAGGTTGAAAAACAACAATGGCAGCCAGCCGACCAGCAGCACATCAGCCAGGATAAGCAGGCCGGCGCCGCCGACGGCCACCGCCAGCCACGCGGCGGGCCGGGTGAGGCGCGGCCGCAGGCGCTCGTAGATCGCCGTTCCGAGAACGATCCCGAGCAGAAACGCGATGAGCATCAGGTTGAACGAGTAGATCGACGAGCCGATGACCAGCGCCAGCGAGCGGGTCCAGAGGATCTCCAGCCCGAACGAACAGGCTCCGGTCGCTGCGGCCGTGAGGATGAAGGCCCGTGGCAGGGAGGCTCCCGCCAGCGCCTGCGTGGCCGGACCGCCGGGGTGAACCCCGGCCGCCGGCGGCTCCCGGTCGCGGCGCCGCTCGGCGGCCAGCGCGACCAGCCCGACCGTCACGTTCGCCAGCGCGGCCGAGAGCAGCGTCCGGAACACCCCTACGATCGGCAGCAGCACGAACGCACCGAGGAAGACGCCGGCCGCCGCGCCGAGAGTGTTGATGCGGTAGAGCCGTCCGAGGCTGGCGTGGAACTCCCGGCCGCCCCGCGCCAGGACCTCGACCAGGAGCGGGAATGTGGCCCCCAGCAGCAGCGTCGGCACCAGGATGACCGACCCCGCGGCCGCGAACCGCAACCCGATCGCGAGGCTCTCCGGAATCGGACTCCCCTGCAGGATCGACCCGTACCAGGCCGGCAACGACCGCAGCAGCGGGTAGGTCAGGAGGGCCGAAACCCCGATACCGATCTCGACGCAGGCGTAGGCGCGCAGAGCCCGCCGCAACCTGATCCGGCCGGCGAGCGCGCTGCCCAGGGCGAGGCCGCCCATGAACGTCACCAGGGTCACGTTCACGGCGTGCGTCGTGACACCGAAGATCAACCCGAAGGAACGCATCCAGAGTGATTCGTAGGTGAGGGCGGCCGCGCCGGAGGCGAAGGCGAGGACCGGGACGACCTTCAAGGCTCCGGAGCGCATGGCGGTCCGCGGATTGTAGCATTCGCTCACCGGGGCGCCGTCCCGCCCGCCGATTCCTGCCCCGGCGGCGACGGCCCTCTGGGCGCCGATTCCGACGGTCACCAAAGGCACGGCCGCGCCTGCCCTTGATCGGGTTGCCCGCCGCAGCCCTGCGGGCGCTCAGCGTTTCTGATCGCCCTGCGTCGGGGCGCCTGGGTCATCGGACGGCCTGACGATCATCAAGCCGCGCGCCGTTCGCTCTTCGAGGGCCGCGCTGTCGACGAGCGCGCTGCGGGTTTCCGCATCCTCGGCGGCCCCCGCCTGCCTGGTCAGACCGTGGGCGACTCTCAGGTGAGACACCGCCTCCGGATGCAGGCTGCGCTCGGTGAGGACCCTGATCGCATCCTCCAGATCGACCAGGGCCAGGGCGAGGACCTTGGCGGGCTGCGCGTGCGTGAGCGCACGCTCCTGAAACCGCAGGGCCGAGCGGATGTTCTCGTCCGCGTTGAGCACGCGCAGGAGCGCTTCGAGGGCATCGAACTCCAGTCCCTTGAACAGCAGACCGCCGCTGTCCAGGGTGCGCAGCAGAGCGGCGGCCGGGCTTCGCTTGAACGCGTCGCTGTCGTAAAAGGCGATTGCGTCTTTCAGGCTGGTCTGCCGGCTGTTGGCGTGAAACCAGGGACCGGTGTCGGCCGCTTCGACCAGCGGCGGTGCGTTGAACAATCCCGTCCCGGTTCCGAGCCCGTCGTCGGTCGGCAGTCCATCCGGCCCCCTGTCGTCATTGACGGCCCCGGTATCGATCAGGATGTTGACCCCAGGTTCGAGCAGCGACCCGGCACCCGCGTTGACGTGACAGAGATTGCATTTGGCCGCCGCGCTGGTCCCGCCGAGCGTATCGGTGGCGATGAACAGCATGCGCCCCTTCTCCGCCCTCTCGTCCACCATCCGCGACGCCGCGAGGTCCGGTTCGGAGGATCGCCCGGTGGACAACAGGAACGCCTGCAGCGCGTCCAGCTCCTCCCCCGTCGGCAGGCGGAAGTCCACCCCTTCGACGCGGCGCAGCGACCGGGTGAAGTGCTGGCGGACGGCGCCGGTGGAGAACGAACGCAGGTCACCGGGGTCGGGCGAGCCGTCGCCGCCCCACCCCAGGTTGTGGGCTGCCCCCCGGGCGGCGGCGAGCGAGGTTCCGAGCGCGAGCGTATGGGGAACGCCGCGCAACACCCCCGGCGCCTCGAACCCATCCAGGTTTTCCAGGATCAGGCCGTGCTGCCGCATCGCGGCCGGCCGCTCGAGACCGCTCAGGTCGTCATTGAACTCGGCGACGAACAGAGGATCGTCCGGCGGCAGCGTCGCGATGAACGCCGGATCGATCGTCAGATTGTGTGTGGCCGGGTGACAGGTCCCGCAGGTTCGCGAGTTTCCACCGAACCGTTCGCGGAAGAACAGGGCCTCGCCCCGCGCCACCAGCGTCTCCAGGTCGTCGGGGAGCGGAATCCCCAGCCGCTGGTAGTTGCGACGCGCGGTGCGGGCATCACCGACGATCGGCTCGTCGGCCCAGGCGGTCCCGAGTCCGATGGCGAGCAGGATGATCGCTACAGGAGGTGCGTGCTTCATCGGCGGCTCCACTCGGAAATGTGAAATTTCCGGCACTCTATCACCGTCCCGCAGGCGCTTTCCAGGCCGGCTGGAACCAGTGGCGCGTCCTGTTGCAGGCGGCGCACACCGACAGCATGACCGGCACCTCCACGAGAACCCCGACGACCGTCGCCAGGGCCGCGCCGGAGTCCGGCCCGAACAGGGTGATCGCGACCGCCACGGCGAGCTCGAAGAAGTTGCTCGCTCCGATGAGGGCGCCGGGGGCCGCGATGTCGTACGGGACCCTGAACAGCCGCATCAAGCCGTAAGCGAGCGCCGAGTTGAAGTACACCTGGATCAGGATCGGGATGGCGATCAGCAGCACGTGGAGGGACCGCCCCGTCAGATTGCCCGCCTGGAACGCGAAGATCAGCACCAGCGTGGCGAGCAGCGCGACCGTCGTCACCGGCTGGAAGAACGGCAGATAGCGGCTCTCGAACCAGGATCGGCCCTTCGCCCGGATCAGCAGCCGGCGACTCAGGCTGCCGAGGGCCAGAGGAATCACGATGAAGACGATGACGCTGTAGAGGAGCACCTGAAACGGCACCCGGAGGTTGCTGGCGCCGGCCACCAGGAGCCCGACGATCGGCGCGAACAGCACCAGCATGATCAGGTCGTTGAGCGACACCTGCACCAGCGTATAGGCGGGATCGCCATCGGTCAGGTACGACCAGACGAACACCATGGCGGTGCAGGGCGCCGCCGCGAGGATGATGACACCGGCGACGTACTGGTCGGCCAGCGCCGGTCCGATCCAGGGCAGGAACAGGTGCTTGAAGAACAGCCAGCCCAGAAACGCCATCGAGAACGGCTTGACGAGCCAGTTCACGAACAGCGTGATCAACAGGCCGCCCGGGCGCTTGCCGACTCCGACGAGGCTGCCGAAGTCGATCTTCAGCATCATCGGGTAGATCATCAGCCAGATCAGGACGGCGATCGGGGCGTTGATCCGGCTCCCCTCGCCGAACTCGAGACCTCGAATGGCCGCGATGAGTCCAGGGAATAGTCTGCCGCACGCGACGCCCGCGACCATGCAGGCCGCCACCCAGAGCGTCAAGTACCTTTCGAAAAGATTCAGGCGCTTCGCCGGCGCGGCGTCGCTCACACGTCTAACTCCGCCGCTCTGCCGGCGGCCGCCTCGTGAGCGGCCGTGCGAGCGTGCGGGCCGAGATGAGATCGCAGATCTCCGCCAGCGGAACTCTCAGGAGCGCCCTCAGCCTCCTGCGGTCGCCGAGGATCGTGCGATCGCGGTCGAGCGGGCCGCCAAGCAGGGCACGGACGCCGAGCACGTGGGGGTTCCGGCTCGCCGGCGCGAGGGTGTAGTAGATCCACTTGCCTTCCCGGCGATCGTCGACGAATCCCGCCGCCTTGAGCACCGCCAGGTGCTTCGACACGGTGGACGGCGCCAGCCCCAGGATCCCCTGGATCTGGCACACGCACAGCTCGCCGCTTTCGAGCAACTTCAAGACCCGGGTTCGGGTTGGATCTCCTGCCGCCTTGAGTGCCACCTCGAAATCTCGCATGGCCCGCTCCTACATTTCGCCCGATGACGAAATGTACGACACCCCGGCTTCACCGTCAATCGTGCCCGGGTGCACGAGCCGCCTGCGTGCCTCATGCGCCGTTCATCGAAGCGTCCACGCCAGCAGGCCGATCGCTCCCCCCGCTGCCACCAGCCAGGCCGATCCGACCCGGAAGCGGAGCAGCAGGAACGCGCTCGCGGCCGCGAGCAGGGCGGTGGGAAGGTCGACGATCGCCGCCCTCCCCAGGTGCCAGCTCACCACGAACGTGAGCTCCAGCGACGCGACGTTCACCCCGTCGAGGAACGCCCCGGCGGTCGGCGAGCGCCGCAGCCGCGGCACCAGCGGGCCGCTGGCCGCGACGAACAGGAACGCCGGCAGGAAGATGCCGAGCGTGGCGACGGCGGCGCCGGGAAGGCCGCCCAGGAGATAGCCGACGAACGTCGCCATCGTGAACAGCGGACCGGGCGTCACCTGGCCGACCGCCACGGCGTCGAGCAGCTGCCCCTCCGTCGCCTGCCTTCGCTTGTGGACTTGGCGCGCCGGCGACATACATTGCGTGAGGAATCATGGCGGGACGCGTACAGAAGCGTAATCGACCCCGGCGGACGGCGGGTCCCCGGGGCACGGCCGGATCCGGGCGGGCATCCGGCAGGACCCGGCTGCGCGCCGTTCGGCGACCGGCGGCCCGCCGCCGGACTGCGGCGCGGCGCGGACACCGGGCCGCGGCCCAAGCGCCGATGGATCAGACCCTGGTCAGTGGCCGGCAGGTCGTCGCCGTCGCCAAGCCGACCCGCAAGAAACACGCCTCGCTTGTCCTGTTGAAGGGCGAGGAGCTGGGGCGCGATTTCCGGCTGCGCCGCAACGGCATGATCATCGGGCGCGGCATGGAAGCGGAAATCCGCGTCCTCGACGACCTGGTGTCGCGGGAGCATGCCCGGATTGATTTTCGCTGGGACAGGAGCCGGCGGCGCTGCACGTACCGCCTGGTCGATCTCAAGAGCACCAACGGCACGTTCATCAACAACCGCCGCGCCCGGAGTGTCGCGCTGCGCGACGGCGACCGCATCCAGGTCGGGAAGGCCGTCCTCAAGTTCGTCGTCCTGGACGAGATCGAGGCCAAGTACCAGGAGGAGATCCGCAGCCGCATCTCCTACGACAAATTGACCGGTCTGCTGACCAAGGAGTCGCTGGTCCTGGCGCTGGAGACCGAGCTGCAGCGTTGCCGGCGCTACGGATCGCGGCTCGCCATCGTGATGATGGATCTCGACCGCTTCAAGACGGTCAACGACCAGCACGGACATCAGGCCGGCGACAGAGTCCTCGCCGAGGTGGGCGTCCTGATCCGCGACAACATCAGGGATGTCGACGTGTCGGCGCGCTACGGCGGCGAGGAGTTCATCGCCTACCTTCCCGAAGCCGACGTGAAGGCGGCACACCAGGCGGCCGAGCGGATCCGCCAGGCGATCGCCGGGCGCACCTTCGATCCGGACGGCGCGGCGCTGCGCACCACCATCAGCATCGGCATCGCCGCCTTCCCCGAGCACGGCGACGATGTGAAGGCCCTCATCAAGCGCGCCGACCGCGCCATGTACCGGGCCAAGCAGTCCGGCCGCGACCGCGTCTGCGTGGCACCGACCGGCGACGAAGACGAGGCGCAGGCGGACGGGGCGCCCTAGCGGCGCTTTCCGGCTCTCTCCAAGACGGGCCAGGCCGTCGGTGGCGGATTCGCGGCGAAACGCGGGGCTCGCGGCCGCTTCAGATCAGCTTGTTCCGGAAGGCGAACGACACCGCTTCGGCCTGGCTGTGCACTTGGAGCTTGGGGAAGATTCGCTTCAGGTGGTTGCGGACCGTCACCAGACTGATGCCGGTCGCGCGCGCGATGTCGTGGCAGCTCTTACCGCTGGCCAGGACGGCGAGGATTTCATGCTCCCGCGGCGTCAGGCCCCTGGATCGCGCACCGACCGGGACCAGGCGGTTGTTCGCGGGCGCCTTGGCATCGCGGTCGGCCAGCTGGCCGGCTTCCCGCCCTATCTTTTCAGCAAGGCGCTGCACCGGCCTTAAGAGGTGCAACATCGCGTCGCGCCCGCCGTCCGAGGCCGACACGGCGACGACCGACATGGTGGCCTCGAGCATCATTCCGGAAGCCACCCGCAGGCGCATCTCGAATGGATTCACCGGCTCGCCTCTCGCCACCATATCCCGCAACGCGCAGCGCTCGAGGCAGAATAGGTTATTGAAAAGGTCGCGCCCGGCGAACACCTCCCTGCAACGGCGGCCGCGTACCGATGAGCTCTCGTATCCGAGAAGCGCTTCGGCGGGTCCGTTGATCCCCAGGAGCTTCCCTTTCCCATCCGTCGCGAAGGCAGGGCACGCGGTGCTCGCCAGGATCCGTCCGAGGGTGACGAGTGCCATCCTTCCCTCCCCGGGAGCGGCTGCTGGAAGCCGGCCCGGCAGATGGACCGGGGCCGGCCTCGCACAAACGCGCCTTCTCAGGCGACGCCCGACTCGAAGGGTTCCCTGACCGGCTGTCCCTCTATGGCAGTGAACAATACGTGGGCCCCTTATAAGCCGCGGGCGCTTGTGATGTCAACGCGCCCAGGCCGGGAGGTCGCTTCGGGGGCGCCGTCCCCCGCGCGCGGCACCCCGTGCCTACGTGTATACTCCGCCGCGCTGGCGCCGGTGAACGCCGGTACGCTTGCGCGTAGCGCGCCTCGCCGCTGGAGAGACTGGGCAGTCATGTGCGATTTCATTTTCGATCTGCCGCTGTTCGTCACCGGACCCGCCCTGATCGTGCTGCTCTGGCTGTACGCGTGGGGCGGACTCCTGCTGGCGCGCCGTCTCCTCCATCCGCGTCTCACCATTCACTCCGAAGACTCCCACTTCATCGGGACCATGGTGCACACGGTGGCGGTCTTCTACGGTCTCACCGTGGCGCTGATCACGGTTGCGGTGTGGGAAACCTATTCGGATGTGTCCCACCTCGTCTCGAATGAGGCGACCGCGATCGCCTCGCTGTGGCGCGACCTGGGAGGCTATCCGGAGCCCGTCCGCGGACAGACGCGCGGCGAATTGCGCGGCTACACGGAGTACGTCATCCACGAAGCATGGCCGTTGCAGCGCAAAGGGCAGGTACCCGGGGGCGGTGTCGGGCGGATGGATCGATTCCAGGCGGCCTTGTTCTCATTCGAGCCGGCGACCGAGGCGCAGAAAATCCTGCACGCCGAGACGCTCAGCGCCTACAACCAGTTGATCAACATGCGGCGACTGCGGCTCGACGCAGTGGGGACCGCGCTTCCCGGGGTCCTGTGGGCGGTCGTGCTGGCGGGCGCGCTCATCTGTCTGGCCGCGTCGTTCTGCTTCCGCGTCGAGGACGTGCGCTTGCACACCATTCTTGTGGCCCTGCTGGCATTGTTCGTAGGGCTCGTGATCTTCGTGATCGTGGCACTCGACCACCCGTTCCGTGGCGACCTTGGCATCGGCCCCGAACCATACCGGCTCGTCTACGAGCAATTGATGAAATGATCGACCGGGGCCGTTCGGCCCCGGCCTCGCAGACCCGGCCCTGGGCGATGACACCCTGGGACAGCTGTCCCAACCCCGCGACCCTGCGCCAGAGTTCCGGACCGGTCCGCTCGCTGTAGACAGCGATGAACCGAGTTTCGTCAGGCATCATTTGCGACCTCACCCCCACAAAGGCAACCGTTCCGCCATCCTGCGCGTGAGATCGGATTGAGACATCCAGCTCGTTCTGGAACAGCCAGCTGCTGAGCAGTTGTTCGGCACACGGGGACACAGCGGGGGACACGCCTCGCCGAAAAGGGGGGCTTGACATCCCCGGGGCCATGTTCAATACTTAACCGTATGGTTAACTATAGTCAACGTCATCTCGACCTCGCCTTCGGCGCCCTCGCGCACCCGATCCGGCGCGGAATCCTGGCGCGCCTGTCGAAGGGCGAGGCGACCGTCGCGGAGCTCGCCAGGCCCTTCAAGGTCTCCGCGCCGGCGATCAGCAAGCACATGCACATCCTGGAGCAGGCCGGCTTGCTGTCGAGGACGAAGCACGGGCGCGAGCATCGCTGCCGCCTGGAGCAGAAGCGGATGAAAGAGGCCGAAGCCTGGATCGAGCGCTATCGGACATTCTGGAATGACCGCCTCGACGCCCTCGAGCGCTATCTCAAGGAGAACCCCTGACATGACCATCGCCAAGCCGGCTCAGAACGCCTCCGATCGCGAGATCGTCATCACTCGCCTCGTCGACGCGCCGCTCGAGCGCGTCTGGCGGGCCTGGACAGACCCGGCGGAGATCGTCCGGTGGTGGGGGCCGCACGGCTTCACGACCGACACCAACCACCGCGAGTTCAAGGCGGGAGGCTTGTGGAAGCACACGATGATCGGACCCGACGGCACGCCTTACTCGAACACGACGAAGTACGAGGAGATCGTCGAGAAGGAGCGCATCGTCTACACCAACGGCGGCGGAAAGGAGGACGGGCCCGGCGTCCACTTTCGCTCGACGGTCACCTTCAAGCACCGGGGCGGCAAGACCGAGATCACCATGCGCGCCGTCTTCGACACGGCCGCGATGCGCGAACACGCCGTCAAGCAGTACGGCGCGATCGAGGGGGGCAACCAGACGCTGTCGCGCCTGGCCGCGCTCGTGCAGGGAGAGTTCGTCATCTCGCGCCTCGTCGACGCGCCGCGCCAGCGCGTCTGGAAGGCGTGGACCGATCCTGCCGAACTCGGGAGGTGGTTCGGCCCGAAGGGCTTCGAGACCTTCCATGCGCAGCTCGATTTCCGCCCGGGGGGGAGCTACCACTACGGAATCAAGGGGAACGGCATCGAGATGTGGGGTAAGTGGGTGTTCAGCGAGATCGAGGTGCCCGCGAAGCTGGGCTTCGTGCAGTCATTCTCCAACAAGGAAGGCGGCCCGGGCGTCCACCCCCTGGCGCCGACCTGGCCGAAGCAGACTCTGTCGACGATTCTCTTCCAGGACTTCGGGCCGAAGACGCTCGTCACCGTGTACTGGGCGCCGCTCGACGCGACCGAAGCCGAGCGCAAGACCTTCCTCGACGGCATGGCCGGCATGAACGAGGGCTGGAGCGGAACGTTCGAGCGCTTCGACGCCTACCTCGGCGAGAACTCATGAAATCCGCCGAGGTGCCGGCCTTCGAGCTGGTCATGACCCGCGTCATCGACGCGCCGCGCGCGCTTCCGTCCGGGCGGCCACTTCCGCATGGCGATGCGCTCCCCGGACGAAGACCCGGCTGACCGTGCGTCAGACGTTCTCGGTCCTCACCCCGGAGACCGAGCCTCGCACCAGGGGCGCGCAGCAGGGCTGGACCGCGACGCTGGATCAGCTGCAAGCGCTGACGGAATCGGAGTAGCGAAAATGAACTGGTGCCGGAGGGCTGGCGGGCACGCCGGCTTCTGAGCGAAGATTGCACCCGGATGTCGCACCGCGTCTGTCCCTGGTGGCTCGGGTATCTCCTCCTCCTGCCTCTGCGAAGGATCCGGCAGAACCCGCGAAAGCTTCTCGGCGCTCTCGTCCGGGATGGCATGACCGTGCTGGAGCCCGGGCCCGGGATGGGTTTCTTCACGCTGGACCTCGCCCGGATGGTCGGCCCCGCCGGCCGTGTCGTCGCCGTGGATGTTCAGGAGAGGATGCTGAAGGTCCTGCGCCGTCGCGCCCTGAAGGCCGGACTCGCGGAGCGGATCGACATCCGTCGGGCGGAGCCGGACCGGCTTGGCGTCGAGGATCTCGCGGGATGCGTCGATGTCGTCCTTGGCATCTTCGTCGTACACGAACTGCCCGAGGCCGAGGCGTTCTTCGCCGAGGCGCACCGCGTCCTGCGACCCGGGGGACGCCTGCTGTTCGCCGAGCCGAAACGTCACGTGTCGAAGGACGACTTTGCTCGGTCGATCGTGGCCGCGACACGCGCCGGGTTCAAACGCGATGCCGAGTTCCCCTTCCCGGGGGCGCGCGCCGTGGTGCTGACGCGGCCCTGACAGGAGCCCTCATTCAGGCGGCGGCCGTTGGTTCCTGCTGCGACGCAGTTGAAATCCCCTCCATAGGAGCGCGACCCCTCCCCAGAGTCCCAACGCGACGGCCGGATAGGCCAGGGCACGCGGAAAAGCCGCGACGAGCACCGACAGCACGCACAGCAGCAGGCCCGTGACGAACGTCAGGCGCGCTTCGATGGGGCCGAGCACGCGGCGGTTCATGAGGGCCGCGCCGATCGTGTTCCCGACGCGAAGCGCCCCGACCGTGGCCACGCTGGCGCTTCCGGATCGCCTCCTTGTGGCACGGCGCGGGTGACGAGGTTCGCCCGGGGCGCGCACCCTCCGCCGCCGATCGAGCACGACTTCGGTCGCGCCGGCGAGATCGCGCCGATACAAGTCCTCCATCTGGGCCGCGAACGACTGGTCCTCGATGACGGCGTCGAGCTCGCAGTTGCCAAGCCAGCTCGTGACGTTGAGGTTGGTGGAGCCGATCCGTGCCCACCGTCCATCGGCGACGGCCGTCTTGGCGTGCACCATCGACCCGTTCCACTCAAAGACGCGGACCCCCGCCTCCAGGAGCGGCCGGTAGCCCGCCCGCGACAACGGCCTGATGAAGGGAACGTCGGTCGCGTTGGGCACCAGGAGCCGCACATCCACGCCGTCCTTCGCCGCCGCCCGCAGCGCCTGCACATACGAGGAGGTCCCGGCGTAATAAGCGTCGGTCAGCCACAGCCTCTCGCGCGCGAGCCCGGCCACCAGCTGATCCAGTCGAAGCATGCCGGCCGTGGCGGGCTCGCTGGCGACGATGCGCAGGGCCACCTCGCCGGCGGGAGCTGGCGTGCCGGCGGGATGATCGTTCGGAATCGGATCGCCGGTCAGCGCCCACATGCGCGCGAACGCCGATTCAATTTCCGCGACTGCGGGGCCCCGAATTTCCACCCCCGTGTCGCGCCAGGGCTCGATGTTGCGCCCCGGGTCGCCGACCCATATGCTGCCGACGCACAGCCCGGTGACGAAGCCGACCTCGTGGTCGACCACGAGCGACTTCCGGTGATCGCGCGATACCCAGCCGAGCGGGCTCGAGAGGCGCAGCGGGTTGTAGCAGCGGACCTCGACGCCGGCCGAGCGCAGCGCGTTCCAGAACCGCCGCGAGGTCCTCCCAAAGCCGCCAAACCAGTCGTAGAGGAGCCGCACGCGAACGCCGTCGCGCGCCTTGGCCATGAACGCCGCCGCGAACTCGCGGCCTGTGTCGTCCTCCTGAATGAAGTAGTTCTCGAAATGGACATGG
>JAGYID010000159.1 GCA_018606725.1 Acidobacteriota bacterium | reverse complement strand
AGCGGATCGTTACACCCGCAGATGCAGCGGTACCGCTCGGCGATGATGCTCGCCTCGGGTGTCAGATGCACCGGCACCTGGGCGGTGATCGCGGTGCCGAGATCGGGGCCGGTCGACCCGGCCGCCGGCGCGGTCGCCGCATCGGGTGCGGACGGTCCGGCCTGATGGCCGCGGCGGTAGGCGGCGAAGGCGACCAGGCCGATGAGGATGACCGCCCCGGCCAGCGCCGCCAGGTTGACCGGGCGCGACGATGGCGGCGGACCGCTCTCCCCTCCCTGCTGCTGCGTCTCCTCCACCGGCCTCCCCGCTGCGCCCGTCGTTCCGGGCGGGGCGTGATTATACCAGAGGGGCCGGCCCGGGTCCGGAGGGCGGCGTGAGCGCCGCCGAAGCGGCGCCGGCCCGGCGGGCCAGCCGCCGGGAAATCCTCGCCTGGTGCCTGTACGATTTCGCCGACTCTTCGTTCACCACCATCATCGTGACGGTGGCCTACAGCAGCTACTTCCGGACCGTCGTGGCGGCGGAGGCCGGCGAGCGCGCCACCTTCTACTGGGGCCTGTGCATCGCCGCCTCGATGATCCTGGTCGCCTTCACCTCGCCGGTGCTCGGCGCCGTGGCCGATGCCGCCGGCCGCAAGAAGCTGTTCCTGGCGATTTACGCCGGCACGGCCATCGCATTCACGGCGCTGCTGTCGACCGTGCACGCCGGCGACATCGTCACCGGGATGCTGTTCTTCATCATCGCCAACGTCGGTTACGAGGGGGCGCACATCTTCTACAACGGCTTCCTGCCGGAGATCGCGAGTGACGAGGAGGTCGGACGGGTTTCGGGTCTCGGCTGGGGCATCGGATATCTCGGAGGCTTCGCGGCCCTGGCCCTGACGACGCCGCTGATCCGGTCGGCCGACGCCCCCGGCGGCGACGGCGGCTACCGGGCGACCTTCCTGGTCGTGGCGCTGTTCTATCTCGTCTTCGCCCTGCCAATCCTGCGTCTCCGCGAGCGCGCGCCGCGCGGCTCCAAGCCGTTGCTCGCCTATGCCCGGGCCGGGCTGCGCCGGCTCTCCGATACGTTCCGCCATGTGCGGACGCTGCGCGACCTGTTCCGCTTCCTGCTTGCCTTCGTGGTCTACAACGACGCGATGACGACGGTGATCGCCTTCTCGGCGATCTACGCGCGACAGGAGCTTGGGTTCACCATGACGCAGGTGTACGCGCTCTTCCTGGTGACCCAGTGGACGGCTCTGGCCGGCTCCCTCGCCGCGGGCGTCCTGGTCGATCGCTGGGGGGCGCGACCGACGATCACCGCGACCCTGGTGCTGTGGTGCGCGGTCGTCGTCGCGGCGTTCCTGGCGCGCAGCGTGCCGTCGTTCTTCGCGGTGGCGATCGCCGCGTCGATCGGCATGGGCTCGACGCAGTGCGCCAGCCGCAGCCTGATGGCCCTGCTGATCCCCGAGGGACGCAGCGCCGAGTACTTCGGTTTCTACGGCTTCACCGGCAAGATCTCCGCGGTGGCCGGGCCGCTCGTCTACGGCCTGGTCGCCGACCTGACCGGCGGCCAGCGTCCCGCCATCCTGTCGATCCTGCCGTTCTTCCTGGTCGGCCTGCTGTTGCTGTCCGGGGTCGACGTGGCCCGCGGCCGGCGGGCGGCCGGTGGCGGTGCCGCCGCCCCCTGAGAATGCCCGCGACTCCGGACCTCGCGGCTGTTGTACGATAACGTCCCGGGATCCGGACGGGCTCCCACCGGAGGACGCATGATCGACAAGTTCAAGGCGGACCTGACCGCGGCGATGAAGCGCGGCGAGCCGACGACCGTCGGCACGCTGCGCATGTTGATCTCGCAGACTCAGTACGCCCGCATCGAGGCGAAGCGTGATCTGACCGGCGACGACTACCTGGTGCTCCTGCAGCGGGCCGTCAAGACCCGCCGCGAGGCGATCGAGCAGTACGAGAAGGGCTCCCGGATGGACCTCGCCGACAAGGAGCGGGCGGAGATCGCCGTCATCGAGCGCTATCTGCCGGCCGGCCTGAGCCCGGAGGAGGCGGCGAAGGCGGTCGACGATCTGCTGCGCGAGCTCGGCATCACCGAGAAGAAGGATCTGGGGCGCGCGATGAAGGAGTTCATGGCGCGCCACCGCGGCAAGGTCGACGGCAAGGCGGTCAATGCGCTGATCGCCTCCCGGCTGAAATAGTCTCCCCGCCGGCAGCCACGCCCGCTCTCCGGACCAGCCCTTATGACCCGCCGATGACCGCGTCGACCGACTTGACGGTGACCGGGCCGAGCCCCTCGAGGCTCTTCTTCAGCTCGGCGGCCGGGCCGACGACCACGAAGGCCACATCGCGGAGCGGCATGGAGCGCAGCGCGGCGCGCTTGACCGCCTCGGCGGTCGCGCCCCGCACCCGCTTCTGGTATATGTTGATCTCGTCGGCCCCCAGGCCGTAGAACTCCACATTGAGGATTTCGGCCGCCAGCGCGTCCGGGCTCTCCAGCCGCAGCGGGTACAGCCCGGCGAGATAGTTGCGCGCCTTGTCCAGATCGTCGGCCGGGATGGAGCCCTCGCGCAGTCGCGCCACCTGATCCAGCGCCACGTTGATCGTCTCCAGCACCGTGGCGTTCCGCGAGAAGGTGCTGACCGAGACCGTGCCCGCGGCGCGCCGCGGCTCCAGGGCGCTGCGGATCGAATAGGTCAGGCCGCGCTTGACCCGCACCTCGTCGACCAGCCACGAGGTGAAGCCGCCGCCGAGTACCCCGTTGCCGACCAGCAGCGGGAAGTAGTCGGGGTCGCTGCGCTTGATGGCGAGATTGCCGAAGCGGATCTGGCTCTGCGTGGCGTCCGGCTTGTCGACCAGCAGGACCCTGCGGCCGGCGACCGGCACGGCCTCCGGGAGCTTCAGCTCGGCGACGTTGCGGCGCTTCCAGCCCTCGAGGAAGTGGGCGGCGCGCTGCGTCGCCTGTTGCGCCGAGACATCGCCGACGATCGCCAGGATGGCATTGTTCGGAGCGAAGCGCGCCTCGTAGAAGGCGGTGATGTCGGTCTTGGAGAGGGTCTCGACCGACCGGCGCGTGCCGTCCTGCGGCTTGCCGTACGGGTGGCCGCCGTAGACCCAGCCCTGGAAGGCCTGTTCGGCGATGGCCGACGGCTCGTCCTCCTGGCTCAGGATGTCGGCGAGGTGCAGGCGCTTCTGCTTGTCGAACTCGGCGTCGGTGAACGCCGGGTTCTGCGCCAGATCGGCGATCAGGCTGAGCCCGATCTCGAGGTCGCGCGACGCGAACTCGCCGGTGATCGACGTCGTCTCGACCCCCGTCCGGACCTCCACCTCGCCGCCGACGAACTCGACCTCCTCGGCGAACTGCACCGCGGTGCGCATCTTCGTGCCGCGCTTCAGCAGGCGCGCCGTCAGCGCCGCCGCCCCTTCCTTGCCGGCCGGGTCGAACGCCGAGCCGGCCTTGATGAGCAGGCGGAACTCGACGAGCGGGATGCCGTGACGCTCGAGCACCAGGACGGTGAGACCGTTCTTCAGGAGGGTACGGGTGGGAGCCGGGATGCTGAAACCGCCCGCCGGCTTTCCCTGGGAGGGGGCCGCGGCGGACGGGGTCGCGGCCGGGGCCGGCGCGGCGAGCAGCAGCCCCGGAAGCGTCAGGAGCGCGGCGAGCGCGCGGCGGCTCACCGCCGCACCTCCGCCCCGGCGGCGGCCCCGCCCGGCGGCGCCGGCACCAGGCTGACCAGCGTCCGATTGTCGGGGCGCAGGAAACGTCCCGCCACCAGCGCCAGGTCGCCGGCCTTGACCGCCTCGTAATCCTTCAGCACGGTGAACAGCTTCTGATGGTTGCCGAAGTAGGCATCGAACATGCCGATCTGCTCCGCCTTTCCCTCGTTCGTCTTCATCTGCTTGACCAGGGAGGTGGTGCGGATGTTCTTCAGCTTGCGCAGCTCGCCGTCGGTGACGCCGCCGGCGACGACCGCGTCGATCTGCTGCTGGATGCCGGCCTCCAGGGCTTCGGCGGTGACCCCCGGCTTGGCCTCGGCGTAGATGAAGAACAGCGACGGATCGAGGCGCCACTCATTGCTGACGTAGACCTTGGTCGCCAGCTCCTTGTCGTACACCAGGCTGCGCACCAGGCGCGACGACTCGCCGCCGCCGAGCAGGATCTCCAGCAGGTCGAGGGCGTAAATCTCCGCCGCGGGCGTCGCCGGCACGTGCCACGCCATCGCCAGCGCCGGCAGCTCCGCCTCGCGCTTCAGGACCGCCCGCCGCTCCCCTTTCTGCTCCGGCTCGTCCCGGACCACCGCCGGGACGGGCGGCTGGGCGGGCAATGATCCATACGCCTTGCTGATCAGCTCGATCGCCTTCTCCGGCTTGAAGTCGCCGACCAGCACGATGGTGGCGTTGTTGGGGGCGTAGTGCGCCCGGAAGTAGTCGCGGCAATCGTCGACGGTGATGGCGTCGAGGTCGGCGATCCAGCCGACCACCGGCCACTGGTACGGGTGGGCCAGGTAGGCGGTCCCCTGCAGCAGCTCGAACAACGACCCCTCGGCGTCGTTGTCGGTCCGCAGCCGCCGCTCCTCCTTGACGACCTCGCGCTCCGACTTCAGGCTCTCCTCGCCGATCTGCAGCGCCGCCATCCGGTCGGCCTCCATGTCGACGACCAGCTCGAGCGCCTCCGCCGGGAAGACGTCGTAGTAGGCGGTGATGTCCTCCGTCGTGAAGGCGTTGCTGGCGCCGCCGCGGGATTCGAGCTGCCGGTCGAAGACGCCGGGGCCGTACTTGGTCGCGCCGTTGAACATCATGTGCTCGAACAGGTGGGAGATGCCGGTGCGGCCGGGCCGCTCGTTGCGCGATCCGACCCGGAAGAAGGTGTAGTAGGTCATGGACGGGACCGAATGGTCCTCGAGCGCCAGGACCTTGAGCCCGTTGTCGAGCCGGTACGGGACGACGTTGAAGCGGATCTCCTGCGCCGCCGCCGGAGCCGCCGCCAGCAGCAGGACTGCGCCGGCCACCAGCATGGTGAAAGGGGTCTTGGTCATCGGCACCTCGTCAGTGCGTTGCCGCGCGCGGCGGCGCCAGGGGGTTGCACGGCCGGCGATTATAGATGATCCCCGTCCGCCGGCGGACGCGCCCGGCGCTGCGGCGCCGCAGCGCCGCCTGCGCACCCGCCGCGAACTCACCTTGCCGCTGCCCCGGGGCGCCGGTATACTCCCCGCCATTCGCGCCGGCCCGTCGAGCCGTCGGAGCGGCGCGATCGGCCGGATTCCGGCGGGAGACCGATGAGAGTCAAGGGACTGACGAGCGGGTTGGTGATCGCCGCCACGGCGGCGCTCCTGGGCGCCTGCCACAGCGGCAATGTGCCCGAAAGCGACATCGTGCCGGTGGTGGCGAGCGT
>JAGYID010000013.1 GCA_018606725.1 Acidobacteriota bacterium | reverse complement strand
GCACGCTGCGCGCCGCCCGGATCGGCTGGAGAACGCCGACGGGCGGTGCTCGCTCGCGCTCCGCACGGCGGGCTCGGCTACAAAGCGCTCGCTCCGCCGCGCTTCGCGACGGCCCCGCGAGGCGCACGCCGCCGCCCCGTGACCATCGAGTCCTTTGGCACCCGTCGCCGCTGTGCTCGAGAGGAGGACGTACTGGCAGTTCTCGGGGGTGACGGGCGGCCCGGAGTGGGGGTGGCGGGGCGATCGCGGACCGCGCCCGCAAGCCGCCGCTCTTCGGCGGCCGGGCGCGGGCGCAACGACCGCGTCCCCGCCAAACCCACTCCGGGCCGCCCACGGGCAACAGGGGAACTTTCGGCGCGTCATCCTCGCGGCCGGCTTGACTTTGGAGCGGGGGACATTACATTACGTTGCAGTCGCTTGGATATGTGCTTTTCTTGGACTAGTAAGTAATATCAGAAAAAGCACATATGTAAGCAAAGAGCCTGAATCCCGAATCCTTCCCGACAATCCATCCAAAGCTCGGGGGGCCGAAAGGCCCCCCACCCGCCTTTCCCTCGCGCGCCGCCGGGACGCCGCACCGGTCGGCGGGTTTTTGACAAGCCGGGAAAACGGGTGGTACATTCTGCGCGCCCTCCACTCCACCGAAAGGACGGACGACACCGCATGCTGGATGAGGCCCGCGACAAGCTTGAGAAAGAACTGAAGACGTTGGAACGAGAGTACCGGCAGGAGCTCCCGAAGGAGATCCAGAGGGCGCTGCAGATGGGCGACCTCCGGGAAAACTCCGAATACCACTCGGCGCTGGAGCGGCAGCAGTTCGTCAAGGCCCGCATCGGTCACGTGAGGCGGCAGCTCAAGGAGCTGGCGATGGTCGACATCGCGGCGCTGCCGAAGGACAAGGTGGCGCTCGGATCGCGGGTGTCGCTGTACGACGGCGAGGGCGACCGGACGGTGGTCTACGAGCTGGTCCTGCCGGACATGGCCGATTTCGCCAAGGGGTTCGTCTCGGTGACCTCGCCCATCGGCAAGGCGCTCCTGGGGCACCGGCCGGGAGACGAGGTCATCATCAAGATCCCGGCCGGCACCCGCAACTACGAGATCGTCAAGCTGGAAACTCTGCACGACAGGGCCCCCAAGTGATGCGTGGTCTCCTCGCGGGCGCGGTCGCCGGCGCCCTGGCCCTGACTGCGACCGTCGCCGGTTGCGCGCCGGCCCGCGACGCCGAGTCGCTGTTCCGCGACATGGCCAGCGAGGATGCCGAAGCACAGCAGGATGCCGCCGCCGAGCTGGACGCTCTGGTCCGCAAGGGCGACGCGGGCGTGTTCGAGCGCGGCGCCCGCAGCGCCACTCCGATGGTCCGCGTCCATTCGATCCTGTACCTGGCGCGCATCGATACGCCCGCGGCGCACACCGCCCTGCGCCGCCTGCTCGGCGTTGACGAGCGCGTCCTGCTGCCGTTCAATCCGATCCGGATGAAGCCGAGCGCCGAGCGGACCGACAGCCGCGTGCTGATCGCCAATCTCATCGGCCTGCACGGCGGCGACCCGGCGGCGGTCGAGGAGCTGACGCGCGGCGTCGACGAGCGCCAGTCGGTCGATGTCCTCGCCGGCACCTGTCTGGCTCTCGGGGCGCTGCGCGATCCCGGGGGGCTGGCGTTCCTGGGTCGGATGATCGCGCACGACGACGTCCAGGTCGTGCGTGCCGCCGTGCAGGCGCTCGGCCGGATCAATGACGACGGCGTCGTGCCCCTGCTCCGGACTGCCGCCGCGCACCCGGCGCCGCAGGTGCGCAGCGACGTGCTGTCGGCCCTCGGATTGCGCCACGACACCGAGTCGCTTCAGATCGTGCGGTCGCTCGCCACCTCGGATCCCGAGCGGGAGATCCGGCTCGGGGCGATCCGACAGGCGGGTGCGGACCAGTCCGCCGCGGGCATCGAATTCCTGATCGGCCTGCTGGCGAAGGCGGACCCCGAGGCGCGGACGACCATCCTCGAAGTGCTCGGTCGATTGACCGGCCAGGCGCTCGGGCCTCGCCAGGAGGCGTGGACCCGCTGGCTCGAGCGCAACCGCGACCGCTTCCCGGCGCAGGGGAGCGGCCGGTGAGCCTGGCATTCTACGAGGAGGTGCTGCGCCGTCTCCGGGCCGGCAGGCCGATCGCCATCGCCACGCTCGTCGGGCGTCAAGGCTCGACGCCCCGGAGCGCCGGCGCCAAGATGATCGTCGACGAGGGGGGAGACTCGTCGTTCAGCATCGGCGGCGGCGCCTTCGAAGCGCTGGTGATCGAGGACGCCCGGGAGGCGCTGCGGACCGGGCGCGGCTTCGAGAAGGGCTATCGCTTCGCCGAGCAGGGTGACGACGCCACCGGCATGGTGTGCGGCGGCGTCGCCCGGGTGCTCATCGAAGTGGTGCGACCGCCGCAGCCGCTGCTGATCTTCGGCGCCGGGCACGTCGGTCGCGAGGTCGCCTGGCTGGCGGCGCGCTGCGGCTTCGAAGTGACCGTCATCGACGATCGCGCGGCGTTCCTCGCCCCGGAGCGTTTCCCGGAAGGGGTGCGGTGCCTCCGGGTCGAGACCGACTACGGCGCCGGGCTTCCGGAGGTCCCCGCCGGTGCGGCCGTGGCGATCGTGTCGCGGTGCCATCGCACCGACCTTCAGGTGGTCCGCCACGTTGCCGGACGCGGCGCCGCCTACCTCGGATTGATCGGCAGCCGCCGCAAGATCGCCACCGTCCTGAAGCGCGCCGCCGAGCTGGGCGCCAGGCCATCCGACCTCGAGGCGGTGCGCGCCCCGATCGGCCTGCCGATCGGCGCCGAGACCCCGGAAGAGATCGCCGTCAGCATCGTGGCTGAGATGATCGCCGTGCGCGCCGCCGTCGCGGCCCCGGCCCGGCCCGCCCTCGTCAGAGCGCGTGCCGGGCGATGACCCAGAGGATCTTGCAGCCCGCCCTGATCGTGCCGCGGAAGGTGCCGGTGATCTTCGAGCGGCCGACGCGGCGGCGGTAGGAGACCGGCACCTCGACCGCGCGCAGCCCCGCCAGGGTCGCCTTGACCTGCATCTCGACGGTCCAGCCGCAACCGCGGTCGCGCATCGCGAGGCGCTGCAGCGCCTCGAAGCGGACGGCCCGGAACGGCCCCAGATCGGTGAACCGCGCGCCATACAGCCGGCGCATCAGCAGGGTTGCCAGCCAGTTGCCGAAGCGGGCCTGCGGCGGGAGCGCCCCCGCCTCGCGACGGCCGGGGACGCGCGCGCCGATCACCAGGTCCGCCCGGTCGCTCCGGATCGGTGCGAGCAGAGACTCCATCTCCTCGGCGTGGTCGCTGTAATCGGCGTCGAGGAACACGACGACATCGGGCCGCTTGCGGTCGAGGTACGACAGGGCGGCAAGACAGGCGGCGCCATAGCCGGGCCGTGGCTCGAAGATCAGCGTGGCGCCGCCGGCGCGCGCCGCCGCGCCGGTCCGATCGGTGCTGCCGTTGTCGACGACGACGATCTCCTCCAGCAGCGCGCGCGGGATCGCCCGGAGCACCAGCGGCAGCGCCGCTTCTTCGTTGCGGGCGGGGAGTATGGCAGCGACGCGCATGACGGCCCATATTACAGGAGCCGGAGACCGGCGCCGGTCCCGGCGCGGGCGGTCTTTGACCGTCCGCGGGGCGGGTGCTACCATACGCCCCTTCCGAAACGCCGCGGCGGGTGCCGCGTCCAGGCCGTCACGGAGGTGCCGAGTTGGAGCGAGCCGCGGAGCTGACCCTGAGGGCGCGCGCCGTCACCCTGACCGGGATCATCATCTCGATGCGCCCCCGCCAGTGGATCAAGAACCTGGTGGTGTTTGCGGCGCTCGTCTTCGCCAAGAAGCTCACCGACCCGGCGCTGCTGTCGCGCGCGACGTTCGCGGCGCTGCTGTTCTGCGCCGTCAGCGGCGCGATCTACATCGTCAATGACCTGTTCGACGCCGACCGCGATCGCCGGCACCCGACGAAGTCGCGCCGCCCGATCGCCGCGAAGGCCCTGGGGGTGGTGCCGGCCCTGAGCGCCGCGGCGCTGATCATCACCGGGGCGCTGATGGCCGGCTTTGCCCTGTCGCCGCCGCTCGGCGCCGTGCTGTTGATCTACGTGGCGACCAACGCGGTTTACTCGCTGTGGCTCAAGGAGGTCGTCATCCTCGACGTCATGGTGATCGCCAGCGGATTCGTGCTGCGCGCCCTGGGCGGCGCTCTGGTGATCGACGTGCCGATTTCCCACTGGCTGATCATCTGCACCATCCTCCTGTCGCTGTTCCTGGCCTTCTGCAAGCGCCGGCAGGAGCTGGTCGGTCTCGACGATCCACACGGTCACCGGGAGATCCTGAAGGAGTACTCGATCGACTTCATCGACCAGATGATCAACGTGGTCACGCCGTCGACGCTGGTGGCCTATCTGCTGTACACGGTATCGCCCGAAGTCGAGATGAAGCTTGGGACGAAGCATCTCTACCTGACCGTGCCGTTCGTGCTGTATGGCATCTTTCGCTACCTGTACCTGGTGCACCAGAAAGGGATCGGCGGCAATCCCACCCGGGCCCTGCTGACCGATCGGCCGCTCTTGATCTGCGTCGGGTTGTGGGGCCTGACGGTCGTGGCGCTGCTCTATCTCGCCGTTCCCGCCCCTTGACGACCGCCGACGCCCGAAAGGAATCCGCGTGAAACGCCCGCGCATCGCCGCCCTGAAGACCTCGCCGGAACGCGTGCTCGACGACTACGGTCGCCTGATGCGGCTGGCCGACTACCGGCGCGTGCTCGACCAGTCGATCCCGACCCTCCTGAAGCTCAACCTGTCGTGGACCAAGTATTTCCCGTCCTGCTCCAGCCAGCCCTGGCAGGTCGAGGGCGTCGTCCGGGCGATGCGCGAGGACGGCTACCGGCCGGAGCGGTTGATCCCGGTCGAGAACAAGACGGTGGTCACCGACCCGTGGCAGGGCGCGGCCAACAACCGCTGGCTGCCGGTCCTCGAACGCCACGGTCTCGGCTTCACGGCCCTGCCGGAGGTGGAGTGGACGGTCTTCAAGTTCAGGGCGCCCCTGCTGAAGCTCAACGACATCTTCCCGGAGGGGATCGAGATCCCCGCCCTCTATCCCGGCAAGAACATCCTCCACCTGCCGACGGTCAAGACGCATGGCCACGCCGTCACCACCGGTTCGATCAAGAACGCCTTCGGCGGGCTGCTCAAGGAGGTCCGGCATTACGCGCACAAGTACATGCACGAGGTGCTCGTCGACCTGGTGCTGATGCAGAAGGAGCTGCACCCTGCCATGTTCACGGTCATGGACGGCACCGTCTGCGGCAACGGCGCCGGACCGCGCACCATGATCCCGGTGATCGGCAACGTCATCCTGGCGGGCGCCGACTCGGTGGCGATCGATGCGGTGGCCGCCCGCCTGATGGGGTTCGACCCGCTGACCATTCCTTACCTGCGCATGTGCCACGACCGCGGTCTGGGGGTCGCCGACCCGCGCGACATCGACCTCGTCGGGGACGACATCTGCGGCCTGGACCTGCATTTCCAGGTGTCGCGCTCGCTGGTGATCTGGGGCGACCAGATGCTGCGCAAGGGGCCGTTGCGCTTCCTTGAGAAGATCGCCCTGCACTCGCCGCTGGTCGTCTGGGCGCCGGCGGCGTCGAATTTCTACCACGACTGGCTCTGGTATCCGACCATCGGCCGGCGCCGGATCGCGGCCTTCCGCGCCACCGAGTGGGGCCGCCTGTTCGAAGAGCGTTACGGCGGCCCGCCGACGATCGCGGCGGTGCGGGGCAGGACGGCGCAGCCCCGACATGCCTGATCGGAACGGCCCGGCCGCCCGCCACGCGGCCGCACGGCCGGTCCTCGGGGCCGCGCTCGCGCTGTGCGTCGGGTCGGCGCTTCTGCATGGCTGCGCGGGCGGCCCCGGCGCACCCGTGGCGCGGCCCAACGTCCTGCTGATCACCGTCGACACGCTGCGCCCCGATCGTCTCGGCTGCTACGGCTATGCGCGGCCGACGAGCCCCCACATCGACGCCCTGGCCCGGCGCGGCGTGGTGTTCCGGAATGCCCTCACCGCGGCCGGCCGGACGGTGCAGTCGTTCCCGTCGATCCTGACCGGTCTTTACCCGATGGTGCACGGCCTGCGCTACGAAGGGCAGTCGAGCGACATTCTGGCCAACCGGCTGACCCTGACGCGCATCCTGAAGGACGGCGGCTACGATTCCTTCGCCGTCACCCAGGGGCTCAATGTCGGCCTGCATCGCGATTTCGACATGTATGACCCCGACATCTACCTCGACCCGCAGGGCAACAAGGTGTACCTGCCGGCGCGCAACGATCGGGAGGCGTCGAAGAAGGCGATCCAGTGGCTGCGCAGTCGCGCCGGGGCGCGCCGGCCGTTCTTCCTCTGGCTGCGCTACATCGCCCCGCACTGGCCCTACGACGCCCCCGCCCCGTACACGGAGATGTTCGACCCGGCTTACCGCGGCCCGCACACCTTCAACGACGAACGCGCCCCCGGGGCCGAGCGCGGCGACATCATCTTCGGCCGGACGCGGCTGCCGGTGCGGCAGGTCGAGCACGCCTCGGCGCATTACGACGGCGAGGTGGCCTACAGCGATCGGGCCATCGCCGATCTTCTGGAGGCGCTGGCCGGCCAGGGGCAGCTCGATCGGACGATGGTGGTGCTGACCGCCGACCACGGCGAGAGCCTCGGAGAGCACGACTATTTCTTCGAGCACGGCGCCTACCTGTACGAACCGACGGTGCGCGTGCCGCTCGTGGTCGTTCTCCCTGGCGCGCTGCCGGCCGGCCGGATGGTCGAGGCCCAGGCGCGCACCGTCGACATCGTGCCGACGGTGCTGGAGCTGGCCGGCCTGCCGGTGCCTGGTGGCCTGCAGGGCGCGAGCCTGGTGGCGCGCGCCCGCGGCGAGGTCGAGGGGCCGGCGCCGGACGCCTACAGCGAGTCGGGGCGCAACTTCTACCCGGAGAACCCCCGGCAGTTCATCGACGGCGTGGCCGGCAAGTGGCGCATGCTGCGCACCGACGCGTTCAAGCTGATCCTGATCCCGAAAGACCCAGAGCCGATCTGGGAGCTCTACGATCTCAAGGCCGATCCGGGCGAGACCACGAACCTCTACGCCGCGCGGCCCGAGGTCGCCGGGCCGCTGCGCGCCCGCCTGTTGGCGCTGCTCGCCTCCGATCCGGGGCGCGACGACCGGGACAACCCGCCGTTGCCGCCGGAGCTGGAGGAAAGTCTCCGCTCGCTCGGCTACGTGGGCGGCGGGACTCGGCCGTGAAGCCGGCGGTCTCCGCCGGCCGCTCCTGGGTGGCGCCGGCGCTCGTCGTCTTCTTCGCCCTCGCCGCCAACCTGCCGGCGCTCGTCCCCGGGTTCCTGCAGGACGATCATCCGATCGTCGAGAACAACCCGCTGCTGAACAGCCTCGCCGGTCTGCCCCAGCTGCTCGGCCGCGCCTACTGGGCGGTCGGCGATCGGCCGCTGCCCGACCTCTGGCGACCGGTGACGATGCTGTCGTTCGCCCTCAACCGCGCCATCGGGGGACCGGGCGCACTCGGCTATCGGCTGGTGAATCTGTTGCTGCACGCGGCGGTCGCGCTGCTGGTCCTCGCCCTCGCGCGCCGCCTGTTCGCCCGTCGCACCGCGCCCGCGCCCGGGGGGATGGTCGCGGCCCTGGTCGACCCGGCCGCCGCCGCGGCGCTGCTGTTCGCGGTCCACGCCGTCCACACCGAAGTGCTCGGCTTCGTCGTCGGCCGCGCCGAGCTCCTGGCCACCGCTGGCGCGCTGCTGTGCGTTCTGCTGTTCCTGCGCGGCCGCGATCGCCAGGCCGGTGGCGCCCCGCTGTTCGCGCTGTCGATCGCCTGCTTCGCGCTCGGCTTTCTCGCCAAGGAGAATGCCGTCGTGGCCCCCGCCCTGGCGCTGCTCGCCGATCTGCTGATCGTACGGCGCCGCCCGGCATGGAGAGTCCACCTGGCGAGCGGCGCGACGCTGGCGATCCTGCTCCTGGCGCGCCACATGGTGATCGGGCGGATCGGCTCGGAAGGGCTGGTGCATTTCGTCGACAATCCGATCGCCCACCTGCCGTTCGCGGCCGGGAGGCGGGCCGCCGTCGAGGTGCTCGGGCGCTATGCGGGGCTGCTGGTCGCGCCGCTGCGGCTGTCGGTCGACTACTCCTACGACGCCATTCCGTCTCCGCCTGGATGGCTCGACCCCGGCTTTCTCATGGGCGCCCTCGCGGTCGGCGTCTACGCCGCCGGCCTGGCGATGGCGTGGCGTCGCCGTCCGGAGGCGGCGTTTGCGCTGGCGTGGATCGGCGCGGCGCTGCTGCCGGTGGCGAACCTCCTCTTCCCGATCGGCACGATCATGGCCGAGAGGCTGCTCTACCTGCCGTCGGCCGGCTTCTGCCTGCTGCTGGCGGCGGGCTGCGCCGCGCCTGCGGGGCCGGAGGCGGGACGACGCGCCCGGCTCGCCCCGGCTGCGCTGCTGATCCTGGTGCTTCTCCTGGGGGCCCGCAGCCAGGTGCGGCTGCGCGACTGGCAGGACGATTACACCTTGTTCAAGAGCGCCCTGTCCGTCACGCCGCGCAGCGTCAAAGTTCAGTTCAATTTCGGATCGGCGTGCGAGGAGCGGGGGGAGGACGCTGCGGCTGCGGCCGCCTACGAGAAGGCCCTCGCCATCTGGCCGGAATTCGCCGATGCCCACTACAACCTCGCCGGCGTCCTGGCGCGGCGGCGCGACTGGCCCGCGGCGGCGGCGCACTACCGGGCGGCGCTCCGCCAGCAGCCGGCCAACGTCAAGTATCTGGTGAACCTGGCGCACGCGCTGAACGGCGCCGCCCAGCCGGACGAGGCGCGCGAGCTCCTGCGCCGCGCCATCGAGATCGACCCATCGTCCGACCAGGCGTACACCACGCTCGGGGCGGCGGAACTGCTGCGCGGCGATGCGCGGGCGGCGGAGCGGGCCTATGCCGAGGCGGTCCGCCTGGTGCCGGTCAATCCCGGTTATTGGACGAACCTCGGCCTGGCGCGCGAGCGGATGGAAGAGCCGGGCTCCGCGGTCGAGGCGTATCGTCGCGCCAGTGCCCTGGCCCCCGACAATCCGGTCACCCGTAATCAGCTCGGCAAAGTCCTCGAAGCGGCCGGCCGGCCGCAGGAGGCGGTGTCCGAATATCGCGCCGCCATCGCGCTGGCGCCCGGCGTGCCGATCCCGCTCCGCAACCTCGGCTTGGTGATGTTCCGGCTGGGCGATCGGGCGGCGGCGCTCGCGGCGCTCGAGCAGGCCGCGTCTCTCGATCCGCGCGGCGAGGTCATGGACGCCGAGGCCCGACGGGTTCTCGGCGAGCTGCGTCGTCCCTGACGCGGACCCTCCTGAGGCGCCTGCCCGGCATCCGGACGGGCCCGCGATCCCCCGCCGGGCTCAGGTCCCGGGGGCCGCGGCCGTCGCGGCATCCTGCCTGATCGCGTCGAGCACCTTGTGGGCGTCGGCGTTGCGGGGATCGAGGCGGAGCGTCCGGTCCGCCTCGTAGCCGGCCAGATCGGGAAGCCCGAAGAGGTAGCACAGGACCGCCAGGCGGGCGTGCGCCTCGACATCCCCGGTGAGGTCGTACACCAGGTACGAGTATCCCGGCATGGCGATCGGCCGGCGCGACAACAGCCAGTCGTACAGGGTGTGATCGGTGAAGTGAACGGAGTGCAGCACCGTCGGCGCGATCGCGAACAGCTCGCGCGGCAACCCCGCCGGGACGCGTGCCTCGCGCTGCTTGGCGTTGGGCAGGTTCCCCGAGCCGGGGGCGTACTGGTAGACGACGCCGTAGTACCAGGGGTCGGAGTTGCCGGAGTACGCCAGATGGATGACCGGCACGTTCTGCTCCGCCACGAAGCGCCGCACGGCCCTGGCCCCCTGACCCCAATCGAGGTTCGAATCGAGCAGGTAGAGGTGGCCGTTGCGCGGGCCGCCGACCAGCTCGTTGAAATACGCCAGGTGGTAGGGGGCGATGAACGCCATCTCCCCGGCGCTCCAGGCCAGCAGGCTGCCGACGACCCACGGCATTGCCGTCGCCGCCAGGCGTCGCGCCGGGCGCGCGGACGGCGACGCTGCGGGAACCGCCGGCGCCGGGCCGGGCTTCGCCGCGGGGGCCAGCAGCCGGCCGCAGGCGACATACAGGAACGGGTAGATCGGCAGAAGATGCCGCAGCCCGATGTTGATCTTCCAGACGCAGGTGATGGCGACCACCACGAGCACCGGCAGCCAGAGGAACATCTCGTCCAGGATCGGCCGCCGGCGACCGAGGGCGAAGGCGGCGAGCGCGAGAAGCACGATGGCCAGAGTGCCGATCGGCGTCTTGATCAGATAGGCGAACAGGAAGTAGTACCACCAGCCGCTCTCCGACAGGCGCCCCATGAGATAGGCCAGGTGGCCAGTCGAAGAGTGCGACAGGCCCATCTGCAGGCCGTCCACGTACGCCGGGACGCCGCGGAATGCGTAGGTCGCCAGGACCACGCCCGCTGCGGCGACCGCGATGACGCCCGCAGCGGAGCCCAGAGACGCGGCGTAGCGCCAGCCGTCGGCCTCGGTGACCAGCGGGGCACGCCGCCATGCCGGCCGGCGCGGCAGCGGCGTGCCGAACAGGGCCACGGCGAGCAGCAGTGTGCCGAGGATCGGCAGCAGCCAGAGGGCGGTGAACTTGGCGGCGAAGGCGGCGCCGACCGCGAGGCCGGTCAGCCACAGCCGGGCCGGGTGCGGCCGCTCGGCCCACGCCCAGAGCGCATACACCGACAGGAAGATGAACAGCGTGATGCCGAGATCGGTGGTCACCAGGCAGGAATGGGCCACGACGTTGGGATCAAGGACGTACAGCGCCAGGCCCAGCAGCGCGCCGCGCGCGCCGAACAGGCGGCGCCCCCAGCGGAACATCGCCCAACCGAGCGCCAGGGACAGCATCAAGATCGGCAGCCGGCCGAGCAGCAGGATGGTGTCGTTCGACAGCCGGTTCTCGTGCACGAAGATGCGGCCGGCGTTCCATTCTTCGGCCTGCTCCCACAGCGGGCCCCAGGGAAACGACAGGTCGGTCAGGAGGAGCGGCAGGGCCGCGATCTCCTTGATCAGGGGCGGGTGCTCCGGGTTGAGCCGGAAGTCGCCGGTTTTCAGATAGGAGTAGCCGGCGGTCAGGTGCACCGCCTCGTCGCTCGTCTGCGACGACTCGCCGATGAACATCAATCCCTGGAGGAGCAGCGCGCCGAGCAGCAGGAGCGCCGCCGGGACGGCGCGCGCCTCCCAGACGTCGCGCGGGGCGGTCGCCGGCGTCCGTGGAACCCCTTCCGGCGGCGGCGCGGTCGGCTCGAAGGGCATCGGCCGGCGAATCTACTGCACCCTCCACCAACCGTCAACCGGCGCGCCGCCAACGAGCGCGCCCAGAGATCGATCGTGGAGGGGCGGCGGCCTGCGCCTCGCGGGGCACGCTGCGCGCCGCCCGGATCGGCTGAAGAGCGCCGACGGGCGGTGCTCGCTCGCGCTCCGCACGGCGGGCTCGGCTACAAAGCGCTCGCTCCGCCGCGCTGCGCGACGGCCCCGCGATGCGCACGCCGCCGCTCCGTCACCGCGGAGTCACTCCACGTCGATCGCGCCACCGAGGTTGCCAGGTGGGAAAGAACTCCCTTTCATACCTCGGACCAGCCCGAACACCCGCGATGGCGGTGGTGGGGAGAAATCCCCGGGGGTGACGGGCGGCCCGGAGTGGGGGTGGCGGGGCGATCGCGGACCGCGCCCGTAGGCCGCCGCTGTTCGGCGGCCGGGCGCGGGAGAGAGAGCGGCGCGCCGCCTGTGCGGCGTACTGTGCCGCATCCGGGCGGCGCGACCGCGTGCCCCGCGAGGCGCACCCCGGGCCGCCCCCGCGCGCAGGGTTTCTCCGCACGGCGGTGTGAACGCGGGGGGCCGTGCGGGACCCGGGCGGATGCACTATGATCTGCCGCGCTCGAGCCTCGGCACGGAGCGGGATCATGAACCCCGGACGGCCCGACATCCCCCAGGAGTTTCTGCAGGCGGCGCGCGAGCTGCGGCGCCTCCACCCGGATCCCCCCTCGCCGTACCGGCTGCCGCTCACCGTCAGCACCTTCGGCGACCTCGAGATGGCGGCCGCGTTCGAGGCGCTGGTGCGCGGGCCGCTGACCCAGGGACCGCGCGTCGCGGCGTTCGAGGCGGCCTTCGCATCGGCCCACGGCGCGCCGGCCGCGGTGTTCTGCAACTCCGGATCGTCGGCAAACTTATTGACGCTGACGCTGCTGACCCGCCCCGGGCCCGGCGGCGCGGCGGCGGCGCTCGGCCCCGGGGACGAGGTGATCGTCCCGGCGCTCACCTGGTCGACCGCGGTCTGGCCGGTGGCGCAGGTCGGCGCGGTGCCGGTGCTGGCCGATGTCTCCCCGGCGACGCTCGATCTCACCGTCGACGCCGTCGAGCGCGCGCTGTCGAAGAAGACCCGCGCCATCGTCGTGGTGCACACGCTCGGCATTCCGGCGCCGGCCGCGGAGATCGGCCGGATCGCCGCGGCGCGCGGCCTGACGGTGGTCGAGGACTGCTGCGAGGCGCTCGATGCGGCGGTCGGCGATCGAAAGGTCGGGACCTTTGGGCGGGTCGGGACCTTCTCGTTCTATTTCTCGCATCACATCAGCACCATCGAGGGCGGCATGATCCTGTGCGCCGATGCCGCCGACGCCGACACGCTGCGGGTGCTGCGGTCGCACGGCTGGAGCCGGCAGTTGCCGGACGAGACGCGCGCCGCCCTCGCGCGCCGCCATCCCGACCTCGATCCCCGCTTCCTGTTCGTCGATGCCGGCTTCAACCTGCGCGGCACCGAGGTGCAGGCGGCCCTCGGGCTGGTGCAGTTCCCGCGCCGGCTGGAGTTCCTGCAGCGTCGCCGTCGGATCGCCGCCGCCTGGGAGGCGGCGGTGGAGCGGCATCCGCGGCTGTTCGAGCCGGTGCGCTTCGCGGCCGGCGCCAGCCCGTTCGCCTTCCCGCTGCTGCTGCGCGCGCCGGCGGCGGCTCCGAAGGCGCGGTTGACGGCATTTCTCGAAGGGCGCGGCATCGAGACCCGGCCGCTGGTCGCCGGCAACCTGGCGCGGCAGCCGGCCCTGGGGCGGATCGCGCACCGCGTCGCCGGCCCGCTCTCCGGCGCCGACCGCCTGCACGAGCAGGCGATCTACGTCGGCCTGCACCCCGGCCTCACCGACGCCCAGGTGGTCTACTTCGCGGAGACGCTCGACGCATTCGCCCGGGAGGTCGCGGCATGAAGACCGCCTTGATCACCGGCGTGACGGGACAGGACGGCTCGTACCTGGCGGAGCTCCTGATCGGCAAGGGGTACGTCGTGCACGGCCTGATCCGCCGCGCCAGCACGTTCAACACCCACCGCCTGTCGAACATTTTCCAGGATCCCCACAGCGACTCGCCGCGCCTGGTGCTGCATTACGGAGACATCCTCGACTCCGACTCGACCGCGACGCTGGTGCATCGCATCGAACCCGACGAGGTCTACAACCTCGCCGCCCAGAGCCACGTGCGGGTGTCGTTCGACATGCCGGTCTATACCGCCGAGGTGGCGTACGTCGGGGCGCTGCGGCTGCTCGAGGTGCTGCGCAACTTCTCCGGGCGCCGGCCGGTGCGCTTCTACCAGGCGTCGTCTTCCGAGATGTACGGCGACACCCGGGGGCGGCTCTCCGAAACTTCGCCGTTCCGCCCGCGCAGCCCGTACGCCATCGCCAAGGTGGCGGCTTACTGGCAGACGGTGAACTACCGTGAGGCCTACGGGCTGTTCGCCGCCAACGGCATCCTGTTCAACCACGAATCGCCGCGGCGCGGCGAGACCTTCGTGACCCGCAAAATCACCAGAGGTCTGGCGATGATCCTGGCCGGGCGCGAGCGCGCCCTCTACCTGGGGAATCTTGAAGCCCGGCGCGACTGGGGATTCGCCGGCGACTACGTCGACGCGATGTGGCGCATCCTCCAGGCCGACCGGCCGGATGACTTCGTCATCGCCACCGGCGCGTCGCACTCGGTGCGCGACTGGCTGCGCCTGTGCTGCGACCTGGTCGGGCTCGACCCGGAACGGATCGTCAGCATCGACCGGCGGTATTTCCGGCCGACCGAGGTCGATGCGCTGGAAGGCGACCCGTCCAAGGCGGAGCGCCTGCTCGGCTGGAAGGCGCAGGTGCGGTTCGAGCGCCTCGCCGCCATGATGCTCGCCTCGGACCTCGGCGATTTCGGCGTCGACCCCCAGCGTTACCCGGAGCTCGCGGAACGGCTCGGTTGATGAACACGTTTCTGAGGCCACCGCTGGCCGACCCCGCCTACTGGCGCGGCAAGCGTGTCGTGGTGACCGGCGGCACCGGCTTCATCGGCAGTCACGTGGTCGAGCGGCTGCTGCCCCTGTGCGGCGCCCTGGTGGTGCCGACCCGGCAGTCGGGGCGGCCTCGCCACCTGGCGGCGCTGGCGTCCGACGTGGTCCTCCTGCGCGGCGACCTGGGCGATGCCGCCATCGCCGATCAGTCCTGCCGCCGCGCCGACGTCGTCCTCTGCCTGGCGGCGCACGTCGGCGGCATCGCCTATAACCAGGCGCACCACGCCAGCATCTTCCGCGACAACATGGCCGTCACCCTGTCCACGTTCGAGGCGGCACGCCGGGCCGGCGTCCCCCGGGTGCTGGCGGTCAGCTCCGCCTGCGTCTATCCGCGCGACTGCGCCATCCCGACACCGGAGGCGGAGGGACTGCGCGGCCGCCCCGAGCCGACCAACGAGGGGTACGGCTGGAGCAAGCGGATGGAGGAATATCTCGCCGCCGAGTACGCCCGCGAGTTCAACATGTCGATCGTCGTGGCCCGTCCGTACAACGCCTACGGCCCGCGCGACAACTTCGACCCCGCCTCGTCGCACGTCATCCCGGCGCTGATCCGCAAGGCGTTCGATTCGAAGAGCGACGCCGTGGAGGTCTGGGGATCGGGGCGCCAGAGCCGCTCCTTCCTCTACGTCGGCGACTTCGTCGACGGCCTGCTGCGGATCTGCGAGCGTGCGAAGGACCCCGAGCCGACCAACATCGGCGCCGACGAGGAGACCAGCATCGCGGAAACCGCCCGCCTGATCGTCGAGATCGCCGGCACCGGCAAGAGCCTGCGCTTCGACACCGCCAGGCCGGAGGGCCAGCCGCGCCGCCACTGCGACGTGCGCCGGCTCCGGGAGCTGTTCGATTTCCGGGCCCGCGTGCCGCTCCCCGAGGGGCTGAGGGCGACGGTCGATTACTTCCGGCGAATCGTCCTGCCGCGCATTTAGCGGGATCCCCGATCATGCGCATTCTCTACGTCGCGATGAAATACGACTACGGCCGGCGGGAGCAGGGCCTCAGCTTCGAGCACTGCAATTTCTACGACTCCCTGAGGGCGATGGGTCACGATGTCCTGTACTTCGATTTCATGGGTCTCCTGGAGACGCACGGCCGGCGTGTCATGAACCGCCGCCTGTCCGAGGTGGCGCGCGCCGAGCGTCCCGACCTGATGTTCGCGGTGCTGTTCCGCGACGAGATCGACCCGGCGGCGGTCCGCCGCGTCTCGGCGGCGGGGACGCCGACGGTCAGCTGGTTTTGCGACGATGTGTGGCGCTTCGACGATCTGACCCGACACTACGCCCCCCACTTCGACTGGTCCGTGACCACCAGCGCCTCGGCGCTGCCGCGTTATGCCGCCCTCGGCGTGCCGCGCGTCATCCGGAGCCAGTACGCCTGCAACCACTTCCAGTACCGCCCGCTCAGCCTGCCGCTGCGGCACGACATCACCTTCGTCGGCCAGCCGCACGGCGCCCGCCGCCGGATCATCGCCGCGCTGCGCGACGCCGGACTGCGCGTCGAGGCCTGGGGGCAGGGATGGGAGTCCGGCCGGCTGTCGCAGGAGCGCATGATCGAGGTGTTCAACCAGAGCCGGATCAACCTGAACCTGTCGAACACATCGAGCGCGCCGGCACCGGCGCCGCCGGCGCCCCCCGCGGCGCGGGCCCGCCGCCTCGCCGCCCGCGCCCTGGACGCGCTCCCCTACGGGCACCGGCTGAAGCGTTCCCTCAGGACGGCGCTGTCGCGGGCCGGATCGACGCCGCCGGGCGCCGCCCCGCCGCCGCGCTCCGGTCCGGCGACGTTCCCGGCCCCTCCGGCCGGAGGCGACGGGGGGCCGGCCGATCTCGACGCGGTCTTCGCCCTGCCGAGCCAGGTCAAGGGGCGGAACTTCGAGGTCCCGGGATGCGGCGGCTTCATGCTCACCGAGCCGGCGGAGGAGCTGGAGAGGTTCTACCGGGATGGCAGGGAGATCGCCGTGTTCCGCGGCCTGCGCGGACTCGTGGAATCGGCCCGGCGCTGGCTCGATGCCGAGGCGGAGCGCGCCGCCATCGCCCGCGCCGGCCTGGATCGCACGCTGCGCGAGCACACCTATGTGCACCGCTTCACCGACATCTTCACGGCCGTCGGCCTGCCGGCGCCGCCGGCGGCGACGCTTCTCGCCGGGGCGCCGCGTCCCGGCACCACCGTCGAGGTCGCCTGAGATGCGCCTCCGGCCGCAGCCCCGCGTCGCGCCGGCAGGGGCCGGCCGGCGATGAGCCCGGCCGTCTCCGTCAGCGTCCTCCTGCCGGTCCATGACGCCGAGCGCACCGTCGGCGCGGCGATCGCGAGCGTCCTGACGCAGACCTACACCGACTGCGAGCTGCTGGTGATCGACGACGGCTCGACCGACCGCAGCGCCGCCGCGGTGCGGGAGCATGCCGGCGGCGATCCCCGCCTGCGGCTGCTGCAGCAGTCCAATCGCGGCCTGATCGCGGCCCTCAACCGCGGCCTCGCCGAGGCGCGGGGCGCGCTCATCGCCCGCATGGACGCCGACGATGTGGCGCTGCCCGACCGGCTCGAGCGCCAGGTGCGTTTTCTCGAGTCCCATCCCGCCGTGGCGGCCGTCGGCGGCGCGGCCCGTTACATGGACGACCGGGGCCCGCTGCCGCTGGAGCTGCGCCACCCGTGCGCCCCCGAGGCGATCCGCGCGGCGTTGCCGCGCGGCTCCTGCCTCGTCCACCCGACGGTGCTGATGCGGCGCGCCGCCGTCCTGGCCGCCGGCGGCTACCGGCCCGCCTTCCTGCACGCCGAGGACTACGATCTCTGGCTGCGCCTCGCCGAGCGTGCCGACCTGGCCAACCTGGCCGAGACCGTCCTCCATCTCCGGTTGCATCCGGGGCAGGTGTCGTTCGCGCACGTCGAGCAGCAGGTGATCTCGACGCTGGGGGCGCAGCGCGCGGCGCGGGCGCGCGGCGCCGGACAACCCGACCCGGCCGAGGGAGTGGCCCGCATCGATCGCCGCTTCCTGATCGACGGCGGACTCTCCGGGGAGGAGATCGACGCGGCGGTGGTGGCGGGCTTCGTGTTCCGCGGCGATCTGATGCTGCGTTGCGGTTTCGCGGCGGCGGCCGAGAGCGCCGCCCGCGCCCTCGCCGGGCTTCGTCTGTCCGGCGCCGCGCGCCGCCGCGCCCGCGCCGAACGGCTGTGGCTGCTCGGGAAGGTGGAGGTCCGCCGCGGCCGACCCGCCCGCGCCGCCGCCCGGTTCGTCTTCGCCTGCTGCGCGCGGCCGGCGTTCCTCGCCAACGTCGCGCGCGCCTTCGTGCACCCCTTGGGGCGCGGCGGCGGGACGGGACCGGCGGGCGGGGGGATTGCGCGCGCCCACCCAGGCTCCTAGATTAGACTCTCGGCATGTGCGGCATCGCCGGCATCCTCGCACGCAACGGAGACACGGGCGTCCGCGATGAGCGGGTGCGGCGCATGACCGCGGCGCTCGTCCACCGCGGCCCCGACGACCGCGGATTTTACTCGGATGACAGCGTCGGCTTCGGGTTCCGCCGTCTGGCGGTCATCGACCTCAAGACCGGCGCCCAGCCGATCCGGCTCGAAGATGACCGCGCCGTCATCGTCCTCAACGGCGAGATCTACAACTTCCGCGAGTTGCGCCGCGACCTCGAGCGCCGCCAGACGTTCCGCAGCACGGGCGACGTCGAGGTGGTGCTGCGTCTTTACGCCGAGGAGGGCATCGCCTGCCTGAAGCGGCTGCGCGGCATGTTCGCGCTGGCCATCTGGGATCGCCCCGCCCGCACGCTCTACCTGGCGCGCGATCGCTTCGGCATCAAGCCATTGTTCGTCTGCCGTCAGGCCGACGGTCTCGCCTTCGCGTCGGAGGCCGGGGCGCTGCTCGCCGGCGGGTATCCGGAGCGCAGGATGCTCGACCCCGTCGAGCTGCGTCATTACCTGGCGTACAAGTACATCTCCCCGACCGGGTCGATCCTCGCCGGCGTCGCGTCGGTGCCGCCGGCGATGATGCTGGAGATCGGCCCCGGCGGGGAGCGGCTGACGCGCTATTGGGATCCGCCTGAGCAGGACCCCGCGCCGGGGTCCCCGGCCGAGATCGAGGTGCGCATCGCCGCGGCGCTGCGCGCCGCCGTGCGCCGTCAGCTCGTGGCCGACGTGCCGGTCGGGGTGTTCCTGAGCGGCGGCGTCGATTCCAGCACGCTGACCGCGCTCGTACGCGAAGCGGGCGAGGGGCCGCTGCGGACCTTCTCGGTCGGTTTCGACGCGGACGATGTCGCCAACGAGCTGCCCGCCGCACGACGAGTCTCCACGACCCTGGGGACGGAGCACAGCGAGATCGTCATGGACCCGTGGCGGGTCGCGTCCGATCTGGAGGCGATCCTGTCCCGCCTCGACGCGCCGTTCGGCGACGCGACCGCCATTCCCACCTGGTACATCTCGCGGCTGGCGCGCGAGCGGGTCACGGTGGCGCTGTCGGGCGAAGGCGCCGATGAAGTGTTCGGCGGCTACCCGCGCCAGGCCTACGACAGCGCCCTCGATCGGTTCGGAGCGATGGGCCGCAACCTGCTGCCGGTTCTGCTGCGCGCTTCCGGGAAGCGGGTCTCCCCCGCCCTGGCGCTCCGCTTGAAGATGCCCGCCGGGCTGCGGCGCTACCTGGACTGGTCGCGCATCCTCTCCGCCGACGCGATCGCATCCCTGGCGGCCACGCCGTGCGCCGACGAGGAGGCGCTCCTGGAGCTGCTCGCGATCGAGGCGGAGGCCTTCACGCGCAGCGCCACGACCGACAAATTCCGCGCCCGCCTCGAGGCCGACCGCCGCCTGTTCCTGGCCGGCGACCTGCTGCCGAAGGTCGACCGGATGAGCATGGCGCACTCGCTCGAGGTGCGGGTCCCCTACCTCGATGACGACGTCGTCAATCTGCTCATCACCCTGCCCGGCCGCCTCAAGACGAGCCTGCGGCGCGACAAGCGGGCGCTGCGACGCTTCGCCGCCACGCTGCTGGGGCCGGAGATCGGCCGGCGGCGCAAACAGGGCTTCGACGTCCCGATCGGGCGCTGGCTGCGCGGCCCCCTGCGCGACGCCCTGCTCGATCATCTCGCCGAGTCGGCGGTCCGGCGCCGGGGTCTGTTCCGCCCGCAGGCGGTCGGGGCGCTCGTGCAGGAGCACCTGTCGGGCGAGCGCGATCACGGCGCGACGCTCTGGCTCCTCCTCAGCCTCGAGGCGTGGCAGCAGCGGGTCCTCGACCGCGCCCCGGCGGCGCCGCGATGACGACCCGGCTGTCGGTGGCGCTGCTGTCGCACCTGGCGTCGCGCTCGGCCCCGACCGGCGCCGAGTTCAGCCTGGCGATCCTGGCCGAGGGTCTGCGGCGGCGCGGCCACGAGGTGCACGTCGTGGTCCCCGGCGCCTGGTCCCTGACGCCGCGACTGCGGGCCGCCGGCGCGACGGTGCACGTGATCCCCTGCCGGGTGCTGTGGCTGACATCGTACGAACCGGTCGGCCCCGCCGTGACGGCCCTCAAGTGGCTGCGGTTTTCCCTGCCCGACCCGGGCGCCCGCCGGCTGCGCGCCAGGCTCCTGGAGCTGCGGCCCGACGCCGTCCTGGTCAACTGCCTGCCGCACCTCGGCGGCGCCGCCGCGGCCCGGGCCGCCGGCCGTCCGGTCGCCTGGTTCATCCGCGAGATCATGCCGCCGGGCGGCCGCCGCCGCCTGTTCGCGGCGCGCCTCCGCCGCGATGCCCGCCGCATCGCCGCCGTCAGCGAGGCCACCGCCGCCTGGCTGCGCGAGGAGGGGCTCGGCGACCGGTGCGAGGTGATCCCGAACGGCGTGGCGGTGCCGGACGAGCCACCGGACGCGGCGGCTGCCCGGCGCGCGCTCGGCCTGCCGGCGGACGGCTGCATGGTCGGTCTGTTCGGGCAGATTCTGCCGCACAAGGGGGTCGACCTGTTCCTGCAGGCGGCGGCGATCGCCCTGCGCTCGCAGGCGGATCTGCGTTTCGCGATCGCCGGGCGCGGGCGGCGCGGCTACGTCGAACGGTTGAGGCGCGCCGTCGACGGGTCGCCGCTCGCCGCCCGCCTCCACTGGCTTCCGCCCCAGGAGGACGGCCGGCGACTGGTCGAAGCCGCCGACATCGTCTGCCTGACGACGACGGCGCCCGATCCGCTGCCCCGCACCGTCCTGGAGGCGATGGCGGCGCGCCGCCCGGTCGCCGCCTTCCGCTCCGGCGGCACGCCGGAGATGGTCGGTGACGGCGTGACCGGCGCGCTCGCGGAGGTCGCCGACGTGCCGGGACTCGCGGCGCAGATCGTGCGCCTCGGCCGCGACCCGGCGCTCCGCCGCGCCCTCGGCGAGGCCGGCGCGAGGCGGGCCCGCGACGCCTTCTCGATCGACCGCCACGTCGAGCGCGTCGAGCGCATGCTCTGCGAGGTCGCTCGGTGAGCGAGGCGCGCGCTCCGGTGGCGGTGGTCGTCGTCACCTGGAACTCGGCGCGGTACATCGGCGGCTGTCTCGGCAGTCTGCGCGGGCTGCGTCGCCGTCCAGCCGAGATCATCGTGGTCGACAACGGCTCGGGCGACGGTACCCCGGCGCTGGTGCGCCGCGACTTCCCGGAGGCCGAGATGGTCGAGTGCGGCGCCAATCTCGGCTTCTGCCGCGCCAACAACATCGGCATCGCCCGCACCCGGAGCCCGTTCGTCCTGGTGCTCAATCCGGACACCCGGCTCACGGAAGCGTTTCTCGAGGAGCTGCTGCCCGCCTTCGACGACGATGCGCGCCTGGGGATCGCCGCCGGCAAGCTGCTGCGCTTCGACGGCCTCGTCCTCGATTCCTGCGGCCAGGACCTGGCTCGCTCGCGGCAGCCGAAGGATCGCGGTTACGGCCGGCGCGATCGGGGCCAGTACGACCGCGACGCCGACGTGTTCGGGGCCTGCGGCGCCGCCGCCCTGTACCGCCGCGCCATGCTCGACGCCACGGCGCTGGCCGGCGGCGGCGCCTTCGACGAATCGTTCTTCGCCTTCTACGAGGATCTCGACCTGGCGTGGAGGGCCCGCCGGGCCGGCTGGACGGCCGCGTACCGGCACCGGGCAGTCGGCTATCACGCGCGCGGCGGCAGCGCCTCGGGCGGGACGCTGCTGCGCCGGGTCGCGGCGCTCCTCGGACGCCCGGCCGACATCCGCTTCCACATCGTCAAGAACCGTTACCTGACGATCCTGCGCAACGACACGCCGGGAGATTATCTACGGGATCTGCCGTTCATCCTCGGGCGCGATCTGCTCACCGCCATCCTGCTCGCCCTGGCTTCGCCCGGCGTCCTGCTGCGGCTCTGGCGCGAGCGCACCCTGTTCGCCGCCGCCCTGCGCCGGCGGCGGGGCGACGCCCGGCCGGCCGCCTGACAGCGCCGTCTCGAGGCGGCCCCGCAGGTCGGGGGCGTCGGCGACGAGCTCGCGGGCGTAGGCGGTTTCCGGCCTGAAGCCGGCCAGCGCGGCGCGCCGCGCCGCGCCGCGCGCCAGCGCCTGACGCGCTTCAGCGACGCGCCCGAGCGCCAGCAGCAGCGCCGTCTCCTCGAGACCGGCGCGCAGGAACGAGGGCTCCAGCCGCACCGCCTCCCGGATCGACTCGAGCGCCTCCGGCAGGCGGCCGAGCCCGATCAAGGCCCGAGCCAGCTCGAGACGCAGCCGGCAATCGAGCGGCGCCAGCCGCACCGCCTCGCGGTAGAACCCGATCGCCCGCTGCGCCGCGCCGCGATCGGCGAACAGGGTCCCGCCGGCACGCGTCTCCACCCGGCCAAGCAGGAGCGCGAAGCGCGCATCGATCGGCTTCAGCCGGCGCGCCTCAAGCAGGTCATTCATCGCCTCGGCGTAGCGGTCCGGGTCGGGCGGGCCGGAATTGATCGCCGCCATCGCCAGGTCGTGACGGTACTCGGGTTGCAGCGGGTCGCGGCGCGCCGCCCGTCGCATCAGCGACAGGCCGGCCGGTCCCGCCTGCCGCGCCGCCAGCGCGTCGCGATGCGCCAGGTACGGCATCAGCATGGCGCCCCAGAACAGGCAGCCGGCTGCCGCGAACGCCGCCGCGGCGCGCCACCGGCCCGGCGCCTCCGCCGCGGCCAGCCGCCGGCGCAGGGCCGCGCAGCCGCCGCCGGCGAGCAGGGCGGCGATGAAGATCAGCGCCGGCCTCTCCTGCAGGTCGTCGACCAGAGCCTGCGTCCCGAGCGCCAGGAGCACCGCGCCGAACGACTGCCGCACGCCGCGATGCGGCCCGGCGCCGGGCATCAGGATGCAGACCGTCAGGGCGAAGGCTGCGCCGATGGCGAGGGCCGCCGGCAGCCCGGTCTCGACGGCGGTGGTGAGCAGGGCATCATGCGCCGAGGCGAACTGGCGCTCGAAGCGGATCGGCCCCTCGAGCGGGAAGTTGTAGCGCGGCGCCTCGTGGCGAAACATCCCCGGCCCGAAGCCGAGCAGCGGGCGCTCGGACAGCATGGAGAGCGAGGCCCGCCAGATCGACAGCCGCCGGAAGGCGTGCGGGTCCCAGCCCCGCTCGAAGCGCAGGGTCAGGACCACCGCCGCCAGGACCGCGAGCAGGATGCCCCCGGCCGCCGCCAGCCGCCGCGTCCTGCCGTCCCACCGGCCCCAGCGCGCCGCCGCAAGCGCCAGCAGGCCGGCGCCAAGCCCCAGAAAGCCGCCGCGCGATGCCAGCGGCACGGCGGCCGCGATGTGCAAGAGGGCGCCGGCGCCGGCGAGCGCCGCGCGCCGGCGGCCGCCCACGGCGCGCCATGATTCCGCCGCCGCCGCCGCGCACAGCAGGGTCCCGAGCGCGAGAAACGCCGCCAGGTGATTCGGATTGAGGAAGCCGTGGCCGGCCTCCTTCGCGCCGTATCCGGCCCAGCGCTCGATCGTCAGGAGCGCCTGCAGCGTGGTCGACAGCACGGTGGCGCCGCGCAGCCACGCCAGATCGGAGCCGGTCACCGGCGCGGCGAGCGCCGCCAGGAACAGGGCGGCGGCGCAGCCGAGATCGAGCAGCGCCAGCCCGGCGGCGAACGGGTAGGCGGCCGACAGCGCCGCAACCGCGGCGAGCAGCAGAAACAGCCCCGTCAGCCACCGGACCAGGCGGACCGGTCCATCGTCGGCGTGGTCCGGCCCCGGACGGGAGCGCAGCCACCCTGCCGTGGCCGGGGTGGCAAACAGCAGCGCGAGGATCTGCAACGTCAGGAGAATTCCGGGCGATCGGCCTCCCTCCCCGAACGGCGCCAGAAGGATGAGGAGCGCCGCCGCGACGCGCATTCCGCCGCTCACGGCGCCCCCTCCCGCCCGGGCGCAAGCGACGCCGGCGACCCCGACTCCGGTGGCTCGCGCCGCAGCCCCTCGCGATACAGCGGCTTGAGCGGATTGAGCCGGTGGGCGAGGAACTCCTCCCGGTAGGCGGCCGCCCCGTCGCCGGCGAGGTGGTGATACAGGGCGCGGTCGTGATGCAGGATCGCCGATTCGCGATCGAGGCGGACCGCCGCCGCGGCCGCGCGTTCTCCTTCGTCGCGCAGCGTCTCCGGTCGTTCCGCCAGGATCAGCTCGGCGAGGAACTGGTGCGGGTCGGGGTCGCACGACCGCGCCGCGATGGCGCGGCGCGCCAGCGAGGCCGCCGCGTCGATGTCGCGCTCTTCCGCCGCCGTGCGCGCCTGCAGCAATGCCTGCCGTGAACGCGCCGCCGCCGCCGCGTGCGCGACCAGCAGCACGGCCAGCGCGACGCCGGCGGCCCGCGCCGGGCCGCGTCCGGCCCTGCCGGCTGTCCCCGGCAACAGTTCGCCGCCGGTCGCGCCGGCGCCGGGACCTCCGCCCGCCGCGGCTCCGATCGCCGTGCCCCCGATCGCTATGCCGATGAGGAGCGCCGCCGGGATGGCGACCCCGGGCAGGTAGGCGGTGAAATCGACGCCGTTGTGCGCCAGAAATGATCCGCCACCGGCAAGGACCGCCAGGCCGCACGCGCCGGCACCATCCCCGGTGCGCCAGGCGCGCCGCGCCGCGCCGGCGAAAGCGACCAGCAGGACGCCGATCGGCAGGGCGATCCAGGCGCCCCAGCAGGCGACCGCTTGAAGGTACGAGTTGTGGGCGTAGCGCGTCTCGTTCATTCCCGGACGCATGAGGCGCGGGTAAAAGGTCCCGAACGCGCCGGGACCGACGCCGAGGATCGGATGCGCGCCGATCATCCGAAGCGCCGCACCCCAATTGCCGGCGCGCAGGGTCAGCGGATCGGTGCGATCGGCCCCCGCGAACTCGGCACGGCGGCCGCGGGCGAACCAGACGGCGCCGACCAGCGCCACGACCACGGCCGCCGTCAGCGCCGCGCGGCGCACCCTGCGTTCGGCGGCCGGCAGGACCACCGCCACGCCGGCGACCAGCGCCAGGAGCGCTCCGAACGAGCGGGTCAGGAACAGGGCGTATAACTGAAGCAGCAGCGCCACCGCGAGCGGCCAGCGCCGCGCGGCCCCGCGCACCACCCACAGCAGCCCCGCGGTCGCCGCCAGGGAGATCACCAGGAAGCCGCCCAGCGCCGCCGGCAGCGAGAACGGCCCCGACGGACGGCCATCGAGCAGACGTGCCAAGAGCGGGTTGGTGGTCGGATCGAGGCCCCGCATCGCCTCCACCTGCCGCGGCCAGAGGACCTGCGCCTGGGCGATCGCCTGCAGCGCCACGACCGCGCCGAGCCCCGCCAGCAGCGCCAGCACGGCGCCGCGGCGATCACGCCGGTCGCGGCCGAGCGCCGCCCCCAGCCCGGCGGCGACCAGGAGCATCGCCGCGGCGGCCGCTTCATCGACGGCGCGGGCGCGGCAGGCGGCCGCGGCGATGGAGGCCAGGGCGAACGGCATGATGAAAAGGAGCGGCGCCGCGGCCGCCGCGGGCCCCGACCGCCATGCACCGGGGACGGCCGCGAAGGCGAGGACGATGAGCCCCGCGGCCGCGATCAGGGCGCAGGCACACTGCGACCAGGGGACGATGTCGGGAGGGGCGAGGACCGCTAGCGCCGTCAGGATGAGCGCGGCGGCCAGCGTGACGCGTCCCGGCTCAGGTCGCACGGTGCCCGACCCGGCCGCGCCGGCTCGAGGCGGCGCGGACAAAAAAAGAGGCGGTGCCCGGAGGCACCGCCTCGTGTTTCGAGTACCGGAAGGGGACTAGGTCTGGGTCCCCTGCGGCCAGGCGTAGAACTGACCGTTCGCGAACGTGATGTCGCAGTTGAAATCGGTCGTCTGTCCGGCGCTGGTCGTGTCGTTGGTGTTGTCCTTGGCGTAGCTCTCGACCGTGTACAGCGAGCCGGAGGCGTTGGAGTCGGCGTGCCAGTCGTTGTTCCACCCGTCCTTGGTCGGCATGGTCTTGATGTAGATGGGCGCCAGGTTGGTGGCCATCGTGGTCGCGTTGGCGTTCGCGTAGCTGTACGGGTAGTGGTTGTTGTCCACCGCGTACGATTCGACCGCCGTGCCGATGGAACGGATGTCCGCCATCGTCCTCTTCTGCTTGCCCCGGTCGATCGCGTTCAGCAGGTTGGGAATCGCGATGGCCGCGATGATCCCGATGATCGCGACAACGATCAGGAGCTCGATCAACGTGAAGCCTTTCTCTTTCCGCATGTGAATTGCCTCCTTTCGGCTTCCCTGTAACAGCAAGGGGGATGCCACCCCCATCGGCCGCCGAAGCAACCCTCATAAGCGCTTGATTCATCGGGCCTTGCTCCATCGATCGCGGATTCGTATCATCCCCGGCACCGGCGTGCGGGCCGGGGAGTAACACGCAGCGTCAGCCGGAAATCGGCGCAATGACATTGCGCGTCACCTGATGCCGGCGGCATCGGCCGCCGCCGGGCCCGTGGGCGGAGCCCCTGCCCCCGCCGGAGCGGCGAACGGCCCTCCCGGGCCTGCGTGCCCGGACGCCGACTCGAACAGGCGCCGCAGGCCTCTGGCGCGCTCGCAAGTGGAATCCTCCGCCAGTTTGCGGTCGATCTCCATCATGATAGGCTCCGGCGGAATGTCGCCCGCCCGCACCCCCGCAGCGAGATAACGCCAGTCGTCCGGGTGGATCGACCGGTATTCGCAGCGGGCGATCACCTTGTCGTATTCGGGGCTGCGCCGCACGACGATCATCGCCGTATCGTCCCAGTACACCAGCGCCCAGTCCTGCTTCGGGAAATAGACGGCCGCGAAGGCGCGTTCCGCCGGGATCGGCGGGCCGCCGCCCGGCGCCGGCATCAGGACCTTCTGCAAGGTCGGCGGGTAGCGCAGCAAGGCGGCGTCGACGGCATAGCGCTCGAGCAGGGCCTGCCAGCGCGGCGCCTCCTTCAGGGCGGCGAAGATCTCCTCCATCAGGGGACCGTAGACCTCGTTGCGTCCGTCGATGAACACCGGCACCTCGGGATATCGCCTCCAGATCAGGTAGCCCCCGAATCGGACGTCGTTGAACAGCCGCCGGCCGACCCGTTCGCGATCGAGGAAATCGACCGCCGCAGCCGGCTCGTTCGCGGGGGCGACGCCGATCCCCCAGGTGATCCCGGGCGGCAGCCAGGCCAGGAGCGGCACCCCCGCGGCGAGCAGCGCCGCACCGGCCACGAATGAGACGCGCACCCGCGGAGCGGCTGCCGTTCCTCCCCCGCTCCACCACGCGCCGCCGCTCGAGGCGGCGAGCCGGGCGCGACAGGCGCCGGCCAGCGCCGCCAGCGGCGCGCCGGCCCCGTAGGGCAGCAGCACGAAGAACAGCCCGACGTTGCGCAGATGACGCGCCGCGAGGAGCCCGGCCAGCAGGAGGATCGGCGTGGCGAACGGGTCGACCCGGCGCGGCCGCCAGGCGCACAGCGCGACGGTGGCGATGAGCGTCATCCAGAACACGGGGAACGATGCCGGGCGCGGCCAGTCCCATTCGAGGTTCGCCGAGGGCAGGCGGTGGAGCAGCCCGGAGATCTCGAACGGCACCGCATAAAGCTTGAACCCGTACGGGTTCACGCCGACTGCCACGGCGGCGGCGAGGGTGGCGAGCCCGAGCCGCCGGCTGAAGGGGCGCGCGGCGGTCCGGCCGGCGACGGCGGCGATCGCCGTCCCGGCCCAGCCGGCGGCGAGCAGGACCGGCGCGACGACCGCGCCCGGATGGAGATTGGCCCAGAGGATGACGATCGGCGGCACCAGCAGCAGCCAGCGCCCGTCCTCACGCTCGCGGGCGCGGAGGGCGACGTCGACCAGGAGCGGCGCCAGGAGCAGGGTCGCCAGCTCCGGCCGGACGTCCAGCCGGACCGCCGCCCCCAGGAGCGTCGTCATCAGCAGCGCGGCGCCGGCGGCGGCGCCGCAGCCGGCGCGGCGGAGATGGGCCGCCATGACGACGCACAGCAGCGCCACGCCGATCGCCTTCAGGAAGACCAGCGCCTCCGGCCCGATGGTCCGGTGTCCCAGGAAGAGCAGCGCCTGCGACAGCCATTCGTGGTCGACCCACGGCGCGCCGGCGCGGGTGAAGGAGAACGGATCGACGCGCGGCACGGCGCGGTGTTCCAGGATCCACTCCCCCGCCTTCAGGTGCCACCAGTAGTCGTAATTCCGGATCGGCGTCAGCGACGCCGCCGCCGCCAGGATGGCGATCAGGGTGAGCAGCAGGCCTCGATCGCCCCGCGTGGCGGCGCTCATCGTCGCGGCCTGTCGACGACGCACCACAGCAGGGCGAGCAGAGCGCCGGCGCCGCTCAGGAGGGCGCTCGCGAACAATCCGGGCGGCCGGTAGCGCAGGATCACCTCGTGCGCGCCCGCCGTCACCGGCACGGCGCGGAACAGCCCGTCGGCGCGCAGCAGGCGCGCCGGGGCGCCGTCGACCGCGGCGCTCCAGCCGGGGGCGAAGGCGTCGCCCAGGACCACAAAGCCGTCCACCGGAGCGCGCGCGGCAATCCGCACCCGCTCGGGCGCGTCCTCAAGGATGCGCGCGTCCCACGGTGGCGCGGCGGCCGGGGCCGATGCGGTGGCGGCGCCGACGGTCGCCGGGGCCTCATCGAGCAGCACCATGCGGCGCGGATCGTACTCCGGATCGGCGAGGCTCTCCGCCAGGTTGCCGGGATGGGCCGGCGTTCGGGCCAGGCTCACGAATCGGGCCCGCGGCAGCCGGGATCGCAACCGGTACAGGCGCGGCGGCGGGGCGCTCCACGCTTCGAGCACCGGGCCCGGCTCGAGATCCGGATGGTCGAGCGGCTCGTAGGACAGCAGGAACCCGGCGCCCGCGACCGACAGCACCTTGAGGCGCGCCGCCAGCGGCAGCGCCGGCAGGGCGCGGGCGAGGGCGGAGGGTTCGGCCAGATCCATCCGATCGGTCGCGGCGTCCAGGACCGTCGGCACCCGGTCGGCATGCCCGGTCGCGAGCGCGTAGGTGAACCGATCGAACCGGTAGCCCCAGATCAGCTCGTCGGTCGTGCCCCAGACGCGCAGGTCGTCGGGGCGGGGCGCGTGATGAAGTCGGGCGGCGCCCGAGCCGCTCTCCAGGAACGGCCGCAGCGGTGACGGCGCGTCCATCCAGCCGGGGGCGGCGGTCGACAGCGCCGGCGCCGCCGCGAGCAGCATCGACAGCCCCGCGACCGCGACCAGGGCCCAGCCGGCAGCGACCCGAAGACGCCGGGACGGCGCGCGCCACAGGATCGCCGCGCCGGCGGCCAGCGCCGAGGCTTCGCCGAAGGCCTTCAGCACCGCCAGCAGCAGCTGCCCGCGCACCCTCGACCCGGCCTCGCTCGCCATGAAGGCGGACGGCACCGACCCCAGGGCCGTGAGCAGGTGATCGGCGGCGGCCGGGGAGGCAGCGAGCACCGGCGCGACGGCGAACAGGCAGCCGGCGCACGCGAACAGGACGATCACCGCCCGCCGCCGCGGCGCCGCCTCGTCCGCCAGGACGGCCAGCCCATGCGCCGCCAGCACGGCGATGGCGAACACCGCCACCAGCAGGAAGCGCTCGGGATAGCGGATCTGGCGGGCGGCGGGCAGGGCGGCGAACAGCCACCGATCGATGAGCGCGTGCCGGCCGAGCGCCAGCAGCAGCCCGAGCGCCGCGACGATCGCCAGTCCGCGCCGGTGGCGGGGGTCGAGACGGCCGCGCCAGGCCCCAAGCAGAGCGCAGCCGCAGACGATCGGCCCGAGATAGATCGACAGGAGAAAGGGAAACCCGCCCTCGAACGCCCAGCGGCCCCACCAGGCTTCCGGCGACAGCCGCGTCGGATCGCCGAACAGCCGGGGCACCAGCAGCTCGAGGAGACGCCCGGGACGAAGCGACCACTTCAACCCCTCCGCGTCGGTGAATCCCGCCCCGCGCGTCGCGACCGCGATCAGGGCGCGGGCCGGCAAAAGCTGGACGGCGGCGAGCAGGGCACCGATCCCGAGGACCGGCGCGAGACGCCACGGCACGCTGCGCCCGCCGGCGGCCGGCACCGCCGCGAGCACCAGCGCCAGGAGGGCGAACGCCAGGAGACTCGCCGGCTCGGCCGCCACCAGCACGACGGCGAGGCAGGCGGCGGCCAGCGCCAGCCGCCGCCCGTCCCGCCGCTCGAGACCCGAGAGCAGGGCCCACAGGCCGAGCGGCACCCAGGCGGCCGCCGACAGGACGTTGTGCATGCTGGCGAGCGAGGCGGCGGGCCCCGACAGCCCGAGTGCCATGGCCGCGAGCGTGGCGCCCTCGGGGGTGGCGCCGGTGCGCCGGGCGAGCAGGTATCCGCCCGCCATCATCAACGCATACTGCAGCAGGATCGACGCCGTGAAGGCGACGTTGAACGGCAGCGCCAGGAACAACAGGCTCAGCGGATGCAGGACCAGGTTGTCGGGGTTGGCGAGGAGCGGCGTCCCGCCCCCGTGGTAAGGGTCCCACAGCGGCAGCTCTCCCGCGCGCATCCGCTCGGCCACCAGATGCCGGATCGGCGCGTGATTCTGCACGATGTCGCGCAGATAAAAGAGGCGCCCCGACAGCGGCCCGCGGAAGGCCAGGACGCTCAGCAGACCGAGGATGATGACCGGCAGGATACGACTTCGTGATCGGCGCGGCGTGGCGGTTCCGGCGGTCGGCGGCACGCGCGCCCTCCCCGTCTCAGTTCGCGGCGACCCGGCTGCTGTCCCGGCGCCCGTCGAGGAGGTGGTATTTCTTCGCGAAGTACCGGAACGAGCGGAAGCTCATGCCCAGCAGCTCCGCCGCCTTGGTCTGGATGCCGTTGGCCCGGCGCAGCGCCTCCTCCATGAAATGCTCGCGCAGCGTCTCGAGCTGCCGCTCCAGGTCGATGCCGCCGTCGACGAGCGCCACCGGGAAGGCCTCCACGCCGCGCGAACCGCTGCGCACGTCGGCCGCCAGGCTGTCGACGCTGATGGCGTCGGAGGACTCGAGGGCGACCGCCCGCTCGATGACATTCTCCAGCTCGCGCACGTTGCCGGGCCACGCATGGTCGGTGAGGCAGCGCAGCGCCTCGTCGCTGATGCGGGTGATCCGCTTGCCCATGATGCGGGCGTATTTCACCAGGAAGTGCAGGGCCAGGGGCCGGATGTCCTCGGGCTTCTCCCGCAGCGCCGGCATGCGGATCTGGATGACGTTGATGCGGTAGTAGAGATCCTCGCGAAAGCGCCTGTCGCGCACCAGCGTCTCGAGATCCTGGTTGGTCGCCGCCAGCACCCGCACGTTGACTTCGGATTCCTCCGTGCCGCCGACCCGGCGGATGCGCCTCTCCTGGAGCACGCGCAGCAGCTTCACCTGCATCGCCGGGCTGGTGTCGCCGATCTCGTCCAGGAAGATCGAGCCGCCGTCGGCGACTTCGAACAACCCCTTCTTGGCGGTCACGGCGCCGGTGAACGAGCCGCGCACGTGACCGAACAGCTCGCTCTCGAGCAGCTCGTCCGGCAGCGCCCCGCAGTTGATCGACACGAATGGCCGCTCGGCGCGCGCGCTGGCGGCGTGGATCGCCCGGGCCACCAGCTCCTTGCCGGTTCCGGACTCGCCGGAGATCAGCACCGTGCTGTTGGTCGGGGCGATCTTGGTGATCAGGTCGGTGACCTCCTTCATGCGCGGGCTGTCCCCGACCAGCTCGTCGAATTTCAGCTTCTCCTTGAGCTCGCGCTTGAGGGCCCGGTTCTCGTGCTCCAGGCGCCGCTTCTCGAGCGCGTTCCGGACCACCGCCTTCAGCTCCTCGACGTCGAACGGCTTGATGATGTAGTCGTAGGCGCCCAGCTTGAGCGCCTCGATGGCGCTCTCGGTGGAGGCGTAGGCGGTGATCATGATGACCGGCGTGTCGGGGCTGGCGGCCTTGCTCGCCTTCAGCAGGTCGAGCCCCGACTGTCCGGGCATCGAGATGTCGCTGATGATCAAATCGACGTCGCCGGCGCTGAGCGCCTGCAGCGCCCGCTCGACCGACTCGGCGGCCGCGACGGCGTAACTCTCCTTCTTGAGCATGATGGAGAGAAAGTCCCGCATCCCCTTCTCGTCGTCGACGATCAGGACGCGATCCATGCCCTCTCCTCCGTCGCCCCCGACGCGGCCCGGCGTGGCAGGTGGACCGCGACCTCGGTTCCGGCCCCCGGGCGGCTCTTGATCCGGATGCGGCCGCCGTGCTCCTCGATGATCCGGTAGACGATCGCCAGACCCAGCCCGGTGCCGTTCGCGAACGAGCCGTGGAACGGCTGAAAATTGCTGGCGATCTCCTCCTCGGACATGCCGACGCCGGTGTCGGCGAAGGCGACCACCGGCTGGCCGTCGATCCCCCGGTGGCAGCGGATGGTCAACGTGCCCCCCTGCGGCATCGCCTTGAGGGCGTTCTTGACCAGGTTCCAGAACACCTGTTTCATCCGATTGACGTCGACGGGGGCCTCGAGGCTGTCGGCGGTGAACTCGGTGACCACCCGGTGGTGGTCGCGCCGCTCGTCGCTGTGCTCCAGGAGGCTCAAGGTCTCCTTCAGCAGGGCCACCAGGTCGGCCGGCTCCGGGTTGAAGCGGCCCGGCTTCGCGAACGTCAGAAAGTCGCGGATGATCTGGTCGAGCCGCTTGGACTCCTTGATCACGATATCCATGAGCTGCCCCGGTTCACCCTGCGGCTGCAGTTCGCGCTTGAGGACCTGCACCGATCCGCTGATCGACGCCAGCGGGTTGCGCAGCTCGTGGGCCACCCCGGCGGCCATCTCGCCGAGCGCCGCCATCCGCTTCTTGAACGCAACCTCCTCTTCCAGGGCGTGGATCTCCGTCAGGTCCTGGAAGATGAAGATGAGCCCGAGCGGCGAGCCGCCGCGCTCCTTCAGGACGGAGGTGGTGAACCCGAGGAACATGTCGCCGCCGCGCTCCCGCTGGTAGTCCAGCTCGAACCGGAAGCGGCTCTCCCGCTCCAGCGCGGACCGGATGCGGGACAGGAAGTCGGCCTCCTGGCCCAGCACCTCGACGATGTTGCGCCGCGCCAGGTCGGGCGCCGGCCGGCCGATGATCTCCGAGGCACCGCGATTGGCGAAGGTGATTTGTCCCGCCCAGTCGGTGGTCAACAGTCCCGAATTCATGCTCTCGATGATGTTGTCGTTGAAGTCGCGGAGCTGCGCCAGGTCGTCCCGCCGCATCTCCAGCTCGCGGCCGGTGCGGCGCAGCGTTTCGGTGAGGTACGACCCCAGGTAGGCGACCGCGAAGAACGACACCAGGTGGGCCACCAGCGTGTAGATGAGCCGCACCGTGCCGGCCTCGCCCTGCTCGAAGGCTTCCTCCGGATAGCGCGGCAGGACGCCCCGCTCGATCAGCAGGACCATGCAGGCGTACATCAGCCAGGAGCAGGCCGCCACCAGGAAGCCGCCGCGCCGGACCAGCAGGATGCTGCCGACGATGATCGACAGCAGGTAGAGGAACGAGAACGGGCTGTCGCTGCCGCCGGTCAGATAGACGAAGCCCGAGACGATCCCCAGATCGCCCACCAGCTGCGCATAGACCTGGGGTCGCGCCGCCGTCAGGCTCTTGGACAGCGTCGCGTAGGCGATGGTCATCAGATAGGTGACCACCGCCAGCAGGTAGAACGGCTTGAGCGACAGCTGCGGGCGGTACAGCAGCTCGATGACGAAGCTGCAGACCAGCAGGGTCGTGATGATCACGACCCGGAAGGTCATCAGCCACTGGAGCTGCCGCCGGAGTTCGCGCTGCTGCGGAGCCATCCATGCGCGCCTAGTTGATCTTGCCGATCAACGTGAACATCGGCATGTACATGGAGATGACGATGCCGCCGATCATGATGCCGAGGAACAGGATCATGACGGGCTCCAGCAGGGCCATGAGGTTCTCGACCGCCTCGTCGACCTCGTCCTCGTAGAAGTCGGCGATCTTCGAGAGCATCGCGTCGAGGGCGCCGGTCTGCTCGCCGACCGCGATCATCTGCACGACCATCGACGGGAAGACGCCGGTTTCCTCGAGAGGGCCGGAGATCGTCTTGCCCTCCTCGATGCTCTTGCGGGTCGCCATGATGGCGTCCTCGACGATCGAGTTGCCCGAGGTGCGGGCGGTGATCTCGAGACCCTCGAGGATCGGCACGCCCGAGGTGATCAGGGTGCCGAGGGTGCGGCAGAAGCGCGCCACCGAGATCTTGCGCATCAGGTCGCCGAAGACCGGCAGCTTGAGAACGATGGCATCGAGCTTGCGGCGGCCGGCGTAGGTCTTGTGGTAGTTCCTCAGCATGTAGCCGGCGGCGATCAGCCCGATGACGATGAAGATCATGTAGCGGCCCAGGAAGTTGCTGGCCGCGATGGTGATGCGGGTCGGCAGCGGCAGCGTCGCCCCCAGACCCTGGAACAGCATGGCGAACGTCGGGATGACCTTCCACAGGATCACCACCACGACCCCGATGGCGATGGTGATGACGGCGACCGGGTAGATCATCGCCGAGCGGACCGCGGCCCTCAGCTTGACCGCCTTCTCGATATAGGCGGCCAGGCGCTGCAGGATGGTGTCGAGAATACCGCCCGACTCGCCCGCGGCGATCATGTTGCAGAACAGATCGTTGAACGCCTTCGGATGCTTGCGCAGCGAGTTCGCGAGGGTCGACCCGGACTCGACGTCCTGGCGCACCTGGAACAGGATCTTCTGGAACAGCCGGTTCTTCTGCTGGCTGCCCAGGATTTCGAGGCACTGCACCAGGGGCAGCCCGGCGTCGATCATGACCGAGAACTGCCGGACGAAGATGGCGATCTCCTTCTGGGAGACGCTGCCGCCCATCTTGGGGACGGCCAGCTCCTTGCCCTTCTCGGTGACCGCCGACACCATGATCTGCTGGCGGCGCAGCAGGGCGATCACGGCCTCCTTGTTCTCGGCCGCGACGGACCCCTCCTGCATCTTGCCCATCTTGTTCTTGCCCTTCCAGGTATAAGTCGGCATCGGGGTCCCCTCGGCTTCCTATTTCCTGATGGTGCGCGCCGCCGCCGTGCTGGCGCCCGTCGGCTGGCTGATCAGACCCGCACCCCGGTTGATCATCTCCTGCAGCTCGTCCGGGTTGCTGCTGTGGGACAACGCGGTGGTCAGCGAGATCTGTTTCTTGAAGTACAGCGAGGCGAGCGACTGGTTGAACGTCTGCATCCCGAACTGCGACTGGCCCGTCTGCATCATCGAGTAGATCTGATGGATTTTGTCCTCGCGGATGAGATTCCGGATGGCCGAGTTGGGGACCAGGATCTCCATCGCCAGGCAGCGGCCCTTGCCCGAGGCTTTCGGCAGCAGCGACTGGCAGAGAATGCCTTCGAGGACGAACGACAGCTGCGCGCGGATCTGCGCCTGCTGGTGCGCCGGGAACACATCGATGATGCGGTTGATCGTCTGGGCGGCCGAATTGGTGTGCAGCGTGCCGAAGGTCAGGTGGCCGGTCTCGGCGATTCGCAGCGCCGCCTCGATGGTCTCGAGGTCGCGCATCTCGCCGATCAGGACGGTGTCGGGGTCCTGCCGCAGCACCGATTTGAGGGCGTGCGCGAACGAGTGGGTGTCGGCGAACAGCTCGCGCTGGTTGACGATGCAGCTCTTGTGGCCGTGCAGGTACTCCACCGGATCCTCGATGGTGACGATGTGTCCCTTGTCCTCGTTGTTGATCTTGTCGATCATCGCCGCCAGCGTGGTCGACTTTCCGGAACCGGTCGGGCCGGTGACCAGCACCAGACCGCGCGGCTTCTCGCACAGGCCCGCCACGACCTCGGGGAGTCCCAGGTCGCCGAAGCTCTTGACCTCCCAGGGGATGGTCCGGAAGGCGGCGGCGACCGCGCCGCGCTGGCTGAAGATGTTGGCGCGGAAGCGGGCGAGCCCCCGCACGCCGAACGAGAAGTCGAGCTCGAGGTTCTCCTCGAAGCGGTGCTTCTGGTTGTCGGTGAGGACGCTGTAGGCCAGCGCCTTGGTCTCCGGCGCGGTCAGCGGCGGCAGCTGCAGCGGCACCAGCTTCCCGTCGACGCGGATCTGCGGCGGCGAGTTCGTGGTGACGTGCAGGTCGGTGCCCCCCTGCTCGACCAGGGTCTTCAGCAATTGGTGGAGCGTGACCGCCATGCTGCCCTCCTCACCCCTTCCAGGACCGGTGTGGTCCCACTACAGCACCGTTTCGCGGACGACTTCCTCGACGGTCGTCGAGCCGGCCTTGATCTTGCGCAGCCCCGAGCCGCGCAGCGAGATCATGCCATCCTCCTGGGCCTTGTTCTTGAGCTCGATGGAGGAGGCGCCGGTCAGGACCATCTCGCGCAAGGCGTCGCCGATCTCCATGACCTCGTACAGCCCGACGCGGCCCTTGTAGCCCGTGTTGTTGCAGGTCCCGCACCCCTTGCCCTTGTAGAGCTTGATCTTCGGCGCCTCCTCGGGCGAGTAGCCGATGTCGATCAGCGCCTGCGCCGGCATGCTGACCTCTTCCTTGCAGTCCTTGCACAGGCGCCGCACCAGCCGCTGGGCGCAGATCAGGTGCACCGAGGTGGCCACCAGGTACGGCTCGATCCCCATGTTCATCAATCGATTGATGGTCGAGGGAGCGTCGTTGGTGTGCAGCGTCGACAGCACCAGGTGGCCGGTGAGCGCCGCCTTGACGGCGATTTCCGCCGTCTCGAAATCGCGGATCTCGCCGACCAGGATGATGTTCGGGTCCTGCCGCAGGAAGGAGCGCAGCGCGGCTGCGAAGTTCAACCCGATCTGCTCCTTCATCTGCACCTGGTTGATGCCGTGCAGGTTGAACTCGACGGGATCTTCCGCCGTCATGATGTTCGTCTCGGGGGTGTTGACCCGGCTGATCGAGGAGTAGAGGGTGTTGGTCTTCCCCGAGCCCGTCGGCCCGGTGACCAGCACCATGCCGTACGGCTTGAAGATCGCCTTCTCGAACTTGGTGAGCGATTCCTGCTCGAACCCCAGCCGGGTCATGTCCAGCATGAGGTTTTCCTTGTCGAGGAGCCGGAGGACGATCTTCTCGCCGAACAGGGTCGGGAGCACCGAGACGCGGTAGTCCATCTCCTTGTTCTTGCCCTGCAGCTTCATCTTGATCTTGATGCGGCCGTCCTGCGGCAGGCGCTTCTCGGAGATGTCCAGCTTCGCCATGATCTTGAGCCGCGACGTGATCGCGTCGCGCAGCTTCATCGGCGGCTGCATGATCTCGTACAGCACGCCGTCGATGCGGAAGCGGACCCGGAAGTCCTTCTCGTATGGCTCGATGTGGATGTCGGACGCGCCGCGTTTGATCGAGTCGGTCAGGATGAGATTGACGAGCCGGACGACCGGAGCCTCTTCGGTGGCGGCCTCGAGCTTGGCGAGGTCGACGTCCTGCTCCTCCTCCATGACCTCGAGGTTCGTGTCGGTCTTCTCCTCCTGCGCGAGATCGTCCATGACCTTCTTGAGCTCGAGGGCATGGATCGATCCGTAGTAGCGGTCGATCGCCTCCTTGATGGCGACCTCGCTGGCCACGACCGGCTCGACGTTGTAGCCGGTCATGAACTTGATGTCGTCCATGGCGAAGACGTTGGTCGGGTCCACCATGGCGATGGTCAGCGTGGCGCCGGTGCGGCTGACCGGCATGATGAGGTATTTCTGCGCGACTTCGCTCGGGATCAGCTTCACGACCGCGTCGTCGATCTCGATCTTCGACAGGCTGACGGCCGGGACGCCGTACTGCTGGGAGAGGACGCGGGTGATGTCCTCTTCCTTGACGTGGCCGAGCTTGACGAGGTTGAGACCGAGCTTGCCGCCGTTCGCCTTCTGGTACTCGAGGGCTTCCTGCAGCTTCTGAGGGGTCAGGAGCCCCGCCTTGATCAGCATCTCGCCCAGCTTGACTGCCATCCACGACCTCGCTGCGGCAGGCTCGCGGACCCGCCGGATCGATGGCGTAAGTGCCTTGCGCCAAGTCCGCGTCTCAAGTTAGGTACCGGGACAATTATTGTCAAGGCAGTTTTCTTGATTCGCCTACAAAAAATTGACGCTTTGACAATATTGTCAGCCGAAATTAAGTTGCCATCCTAAGATGTTGACACACAGGCAAATGACAGCACGGCGGGAACGGATCGTGGCCGCGGGACTGTTGATCGGAACGCTCGCGCTGTTCTCGGTGCGGGCCGCCGCTCAGTACCGCCCGCACACCTACTTGTTCGCGGATTGCAACTACTACGCCGCCACCGCGGTGTCGCTGGTGTACGACCACGATCTCGACCTGCGCAACCAGTTGCGCGGTGGCCTGCGCTTCCACGGCGGTCAGATCGCCCTCGGGAGGGACGGCGCCTGGTACCCGATGCACCCGATTCTGATGCCGATCGCGGCGGCCCCTTTCCTCGCCGCCTTCGGGCTGCCGGGCCTGCTGGTGTTCAATCTGCTGACCCTGTCGGGGCTCGCTCTGGTCCTGATGCGGCTGGCGCGGCCGCTGGCCACGCCCCCGGCCGCAGCCGCCGCGGCGTTGACCCTGATCCTCGGCACCTTCGTGCGGCGCTACGACTACAACTTCTCCCCCGATCTGTTTGCCACCCTCCTGGTGTCCCTCGGAGTCCTGGCGTTCGTCCGCGGCCGCGATGCGACCGGCGGCGTCCTCCTGGGGCTCTCGGTCGCCGCCAAGCTGACGCACCTGTTCCTGCTGCCGTTCGTCCTGCTGTACGCCGGCGCCTGTCGCGGGCGGAACCGGGCGGCGCGCGCCGCCGCCGCGGCGCTGCCGCCCCTCCTCTGCCTGATGGCCCTCAACTGGCTCCACTTCGGATCGCCCTGGACCACCTCCTACGACGTCAATGTGTCCACGGCCGGAGGGACCGTCAGCCTGTTCAGCCACCGCGCCTTCTTCGACCAGAACGTCATCACCGGCCTCGCCGGCGAGCTGTTCGATCTGCAGCGCGGCCTGCTGTGGACCGCGCCGGCGCTTCTCCTCGCCGTGCCCGGGTTCGTCCTGCTGCTGCGCCGGCTGCCCCGGGAAGGACTTCTCCTGCTCGGCTTGAGCGAGTTCCTGATCCTGCTGTTCGCCACCTATCGCTTCTGGGCGGCGAGTCATTACGGCAACCGCTTCCTGATGCCGGTCGTGGCGTTCGCGTCACCGGCCGTGGCGCTGGTCTTCGACCACGCGGCGCAGTGGTTGCGCCGCCGGTCGGATGGCGCGCCGCTGGCGGTCGCGGGCGAAGCCGCCTCGCACGCCGGCGGCGGAGGCGCGCCGTGAAAGGGATGCGGGGACCGCTCGTGGCGTGGGGCATCACGCGCGCCGGTCTGCTTCTGGTCGCGCTGCTCGCCTCGCAGCTCCTCGTGTCGGGGCTCGTTCTGCAGAAGGGCAACCTGGTCTACCCGGCGGCCGGACCGCTGCCCCTGCAGATCTGGTCGCGCTGGGACGGCGAGTGGTACCGACTGATCGCCGAGCGCGGCTATCGCGACGCCGATCTCTACGTCGCCGAACGACAGCAGGAGGCTGCCGGGCGCTTCGCCGCCTACAAGCCGGGCGACGCCACCGGCTTCTTCCCGCTGTACCCGCTGCTGCTCCGCCTGCTCGGCCTGATCGGCATCCCGACCCTCGCCGGAGGGGTGCTGGTCGCGAACCTGGCGCTCGTCGCCGCGGTCCGGCTGCTGCGCGACCTGGCGCGGCTCGACGAGGGGGACGAGGCCGCCGAGCGCGCCGTCTGGGCGCTGCTCTGCTTCCCGACCAGTTTCTTCCTGTCGTCGGTGTATGCCGAGTCGCTGATGCTCGCGTGCCTGCTCGGGTCGCTCCGGGCGGCGCGCGCCGGCCGGCCGCTGGTCGCGGGAGGGCTCGCCGCCCTGTGCGCCCTGTCGAAGCCGACCGGGTTCCTCGTGCTGCTGCCGCTCCTCGACGAGCTGATCGTGGTCAACCGCGATCGGACCATCGCCTGGCTGTCGCGCGCCGCGGCGGCCCTGGCCATGCCGTGCGCCGCCGTCGGGGCGTATATGCTTTACTGCCGGCACCTCTACGGCGACCCGCTGGCTTTTCTCGTCCGCCAGGAGCGCTGGCGGCACGGCGGGCTGTCGGGGCCGTGGCGGGCGTTCCTGCTCTACCTGGAATCACCCCGGCTGCACGACGCCCACCACTCGACCATCGACCTGGTCATGGCGCTGCTGTGCCTCGCGGCGATTCCCTGGATGTTCCTGCGGCTGCGCCGCTCGTACGCCCTGTACGCTGCCGCCGCCATCCTCCTGCCGCTCGGCTCGACGCTCTGGTCGTTCTCGCGCTTCGCCGCCACCATCTTTCCGCTGCACCTGCTGATCGCGGCGCTGACCGCGGGCCCGAAGCCCCGATTCGCCGGCTACCTGGCGATTGCCGCGCCGCTGTCGGGGTTCTTCATGGCCCTGTACGCCGCCTGGTGGTGGGTCGGCTAGCCCGGATTTCTCACCGGGGTTCGTCGCGAGACCGCGCAGATGGCCGTCATGACGGGCTCCCGCAGCGGCGAGGACCCGAAACGTATTCGACATAC
>JAGYID010000067.1 GCA_018606725.1 Acidobacteriota bacterium | reverse complement strand
TCGGTTGAATATGCCCGATATTCGCCCTCGTCGCGCCTTGCGGTCCGGGCGCATCGGCCGCCTCGGCGTTAACAACACTTCGGGGACGCGACACTAGTTGCCGGCGGGTGGCCTGGGGCTGGCGGTCAAGGCGGCTTTCTTGGCGGCCGGCGGGGCGGTTCTCAACGCCGCCAGCTCCTCCTGGATCAGCTTCTTGAAGCCGTCGAACGAGCGGTCGTGGATCCGCTTGCCGTTGAGAAACAGGGTCGGTGTGCCGAGGACCTTGGCGGCGGCGCCGTCGGCGATGTCCTTCTGAACCAGGACCTCGAACTTCCCGGACAGCATCGCTTTCTCGAAGTCGGTCATGTTGAGACCGACTTCCTTCGCCCACTTCTTGATGTTCTCCTCGGTGATGGCGCTGAAGTTGGCGAACAGCTTGTCGTGCATTGGCCAGAACTTGCCCTGGGCGTGGGCCGCGAGCGCCGCCGCGGCGGCCTGCCTGGCGTATTGATGGATGTTGAGCGGGTACTGCTTGAAGACGATCCGGACCTCCTTCGGAAACGCCCTGAGGACCTGGTCCAGGGTCGCCTGCAGGCCGGCGCAGTACGGACACTGGAAGTCGGAAAACTCGACGATGGTGACCGGGGCGTCCTTCGGGCCGCGGATCGGCGCGGTGCCGAGCTCGATGTTGTAGACGCCGCCGTCATCCTCCGGCAGCTTGGCGGCGACGAAGGTGTCCGCCTTCGCCTTGAGCGCCTTGACCACTTCCGCCTCGGGCTTGCCCTCGCGCAGCGCGTCGACGACGGTGCGGGCGAAGATCAGGCTGCGGCGGCAGGAAGAGTCGCGCAGGCGGCAGACGGCGATGGTCATTTCGCACCCGCAGTTGCAGCTGTTGTCATTCAGGATCTTGAGGGCGACCTTCTTCTGGGCCTCGCTGAGGCCCGCGAAATCGACCTCCTTGATCTTGGCGGGATCGGTGATCGTCTCGCCGGCGGCGCACGGACGAGGGGCCGACGCGAGCAGGGCCAGCAGCAGGGCGAGCGACGGGACGATCGGTCTGAGACGCATGCGATTCCGGATCCTCGGCGAACGCTGATTCTACGCTGCGATCCCCAAAAGTCAAGGCAGCCGGCCGCTCCGGACACCCGGCGGCTTGCGCGACGGCCACCCGCGCATCATATTGGGCCTGCGGCGTTGCCGACGCGCCGGAGGGAGTGTGCGTCTGACAGCCTGGGTCCGCCCGAGCGAAGGAACCAACGGCAAGCTCATCCGCCTCGCACTGCGATGGATGCTGATCCTCGCAACCGCGGTGCTGCTGCTGTCCGGAGGCGGGGGGGTGCGGGCCGGCAGCTTCGAGCTCCTGCTGATCCTCGCGTTTGCGGCGAGCAATGCGGCCCTGTCGTTCCTGCCCGAGAGCCATTTCCGCTCCCGCAACCTCGAATACATGCTGGTGGTCGCCGATACTTTTCTGGTGTCGCTCGCGCTGTTCCCGGCCCTCGAGGAAAACGCCAGCCTGCCGATGGCCTTCTTTCTGATCCTGATGCTGGCGGCCCTCGGCCAGGGCCTCGGTCGAAGCATGGCCGGCGCCAGCTTTGTGGCGGGCTTCTACCTGTACCTCACCCGTCGCGACGCGCTGGCGGCGGGGGTCCCGATGGTCACGCTGCTGTTGCGCGTGCCGTTCCTGTACGTCGTCGCCCTGTACTACGGCAGTCTCGTCCACAAGGCGCGCGCCGATCAGGAGCGCGAACAGTTGCTGGAGTTGGAGAAGAGCGACTTGACCGTGTTGCACGAGGTGACGGCGGCGACGACCTCGACCCTGGAGCTCAACGAGGTCCTGCACGTCATCGTCGGCCGCATCGCCCGGCTGGTGAACGCCCTGCGATGCTCGATCCTGACCGTCGACGAGGAGGCCGGCTGCTGCACCGTCCTGGCCAGCAGCGACGACAGCCGCGCGGCCGGATTGTCGATCGACATCAGCAAGTACCCCGAGGTCCGCAGGGCCATCGAGACGCGCGAGGCGGTCGTGATCAACGACGTCTCGTGCGAGCCGATGATGTCGCCCGTCCGCGAAGCCCTCGAGAAGCTCGGCTACCAGTCGATCATGGTGCTGCCGATCCTGTACCGCGACAAGGTCCTCGGGATGCTGTTCCTGCGGGCGGCGCGCGTCGAGCGCCACTTCACGTCCCAGGAGGTGAACGCCTGCCGGGTGGTGGCGAACGCTTCCGGCAACGCCATCAAGAACGCCATGCTGTTCGATCAGATGAAAACGCTGGCGCGCTCGCGCAAGGAAATGGCGGACAAGCTGCAGAACATCCTCGACTATTTCCCCGATCTCATCTACACGACCGACATGGACGGGACGGTGACCGAGTTCAGCCGCGGCGGCACGATGCTGCTCGGCCGGCCGAGGCACGCCGTGCTCGGTCGCGGCTTGCACGACATCTATCCCGACGGGGAGGCGCGCGATCGCATGGCGCGGCTGCTGCGCGACGGCCGGGCCCTGATCAACTTCGAGACCACCGTGCGCCGCGCCGACGGGACCACGCGCGACGTCATGGTCGCGGCGGCTCTGTTACGCGATGACGCGGGCGCGGCGCGCGGCACGGTGGGTATCATCAAGGACATCACCGACCTGAAGGCGGCCCGCCGGCACCTGGTGCAGGCGGAGAAGCTGTCGGCCGTCGGCGAGGTGATCAGCGGCGTCGCCCACGAGCTCAACAATCCGCTCGCCGGCGTGCTCGGCTATGCGCAGCTCCTGATGGCTGGCCCGATGGATCCGCGCCAGCAGAAGGCGGTCGAGCGGATCTTCGAGTCGGCCCTGCGCTGTCAGAAGATCGTGCAGAACCTGCTCGCCTTCGCGCGCCGGCACCCCTCGGAGAAGCGCTATCTCGGGCTGAACGGGATCGTGGAGAAGACCCTCGACCTGAAGGCCTACCAGCTGCGGGTCAACAACCTCAAAGTGGTCAGGGATCTCGATCCGGATCTGCCCAAGACCATGCTCGATTTCAACCAGGTGCAGCAGGTCCTGCTGAACCTGATCAACAACGCACAGTACGCGGTGGCACGGCACCAGGGCCACGGCACGCTCACTGTCGCCTCGGCCCACCGGGGCGATGCGATCGTCCTGACGGTGCAAGATGACGGCGCCGGGATCCCGCCCGACACTATCGGCAAGATCTTCGACCCGTTCTTCACCACCAAGCCGGTGGGCGAAGGAACGGGCCTGGGGCTGTCGGTCTCCTACGGCATCGTCAAGGAACACGGGGGGCGGATCTGGGCCGACAGCCGTCCGGGCGAGGGAACGACGATCAATATCGAGTTCCCGATCCTGCCGGATGCGACCGCCCAGGAGCAGGGGACCGCCGTGGCCCCCCGGCTCGACACCGATCAGCCCGTGAGCCTGCTGGCGATCGACGATGAGGCGGTCATCCTCGACCTGATCGTCGACGCCTTCGCGGGGAACGGGCACCGCGTCGACACGGCAGCCAGCGCCCGCGAGGCGCTCGACAAGCTCGAACGCGATCACTACGACGTCGTGGTCCTCGATCTGAAGATGCCCGAGATGGACGGCCGCGAATTGTTCGAGAGAATTCAGGAGAAGTACCCCTACCTTGCCCGGCGGGTGATTTTCGCATCGGGTGACACCCTGCATCCCGACACCCAGCGGTTCCTGGAAAAGTCCGGCCGTCCATGCGTCGACAAGCCGTTCAAGCTGGAAGTGCTGTCGTCGGCGATCGGCCGGGTCGTCCGGGGTGAGGATCTGCGTCGCGCCACCGGCGGTCCGGCCTAGGAGCCTGCCCGGCCCGGTTCGATCGCGCGTGCTATACTCGCGCCCACGCATGAACACGGATCGTTCGTCGGCGCAGCGCCGCGTCCCGCGGCGGGAGACGGTGCTGCTGATCTGCGGATTCACCCTCGTGGCGATCGCCGCCCTGCCCGGCCTCCCGCGCGCCCAGGAGGAGGGATTGCCGCCGCCGGAGGCCCCCGCCCCCTATGCCGATGAAGGAGCCCGACCCGACACGACCTCCGAGTTCATCGTGCGGGATTATCGCGCGCGACCGAAGAAGCTCTGGAAAGTCCTGCTCAGGGCGCTGGAGGAATCGGGGTACCCGCCCGAGGAGACCGATCCGGCGGCGCTGAGCGTGAAGACCTCCTACGTCGATTGGCGCCAGAAGGATTACGCCGAGGAAGTCTGCGGCCCCGCGCCGATCCTCGGTCCCGATTACCACATCATGCAGATGCTCCACGTCCCGGTCGGCAAGATGTCCCTGGAAGCGCTGGTCGCGCCGGGCGAGGGCGGATCGCGACTCCGGCTCCGGGCTCGGATCCTGGTGCGCGGGCTCGATCGAAAACGCCGCATCCAGGTGATGGCCGACCGCCGATCGACCGGGGTGATCGAGAAGGAGTTCTTGAAGAAGCTCGACGGCGCCCTCGGGCTGCCGCCGTCCTGAGAGCCGTGGCATGAGCGTCGTCCGACCGTTTCGCGCTCTTCGCTACGCCCCCCGCTTTGGTGGTGATCTGAGCTCGCTGACCGCGCCGCCGTACGATGTCATCTCGCCGGAGCGTCGCGCCGCCCTCGCCGCCCGCCACCCGAACAACATCGTCCATCTCGATCTCCCCGGCGGCGGGGCTCGCGGCGAGGGGGCATCCGATCCCTACGTGCGGGCGTCCGAGCTCCTGAACGGGTGGCGGCGGCAGGAGGTGCTGGTCCGGGATGACCGGCCGGCGCTCCACGTCTGCACGCAGACCTATGTTGATCCGGCGGGACGGTCGCGCCGTCGTCGAGGCTTCTTCGCCCGGCTGCAGCTGGAGCCTCTCGGAACGGGCACCATCCTGCCGCACGAGAAGACGCTCGAGCGGCCGCGCACCGATCGCACCAGCCTGTTACGCACGACGCGGACCCATCTGAGCGCCGTCTTCCTCCTGCACGCCGATCCGGGGGGCGCGGTGGCGCGGCTTCTCGAGGAGGTGGCGGCGGCGGCGCCATGCATCACGGCGCATGACGATGAGGGCACGGAGAGCCGCCTCGTGCGACTCGCGGACGAGGGGCGCATCCGACCGATCGTCGAGGCGCTGGGTGCCGCCTGGGCGCTGATCGCCGACGGGCACCACCGCTACGAATCGGCCCTGGCCTACCGCGATGAGCGCCGGGCGGCCGGGGCGGCGGACGCCGAGACGATCCTGGCCTATTTCTGCAGTCTCGAAGATCCGGGGTTGTCGATCTTCCCGATCCACAGGCTGGTGCGTGCGCTGCCCGACTTCGACCCCGGCGCCTTCCGGGCGCGACTGGCGGCGCACTGGGACGTCGAGCAGGTGGGTGACCTCGCCGCCGCTGCGGCGGCGCTGGAGAGCGGGCGCGACCAACCCGGAGTGTTCGCCTGCGTGTTCTCCGGGACGAACGGGGCCACCATGCTCCGCTGGAAGGAGGGTGCCGGGCTCGATCGTCCGGGCATGACCTCGGTGCCGGAGCCGCTCCGGCGGCTGGACGTGATTCTCCTGCACCGTCTCATCCTTGAAGAACTGCTGGGCATCACCCCCGAAGCGCAGGCGCGACAAGATAACCTCGATTACGTCAAGGATGTCAGGGAGATGGAAAAACGGGTGCGCTCGGGAGCGGCGCAACTCGGCATCCTGATGAATCCGACGCGGATCGATCAGGTCATCGAGGTATCGCGCGCGGGACTGCGGCTGCCGCAGAAATCGACCTACTTCTACCCGAAGATCCTGACCGGCCTGGTCCTCGACCCGCTCGACTCCTGAAGCCCGGTCCGGCCAGCAATGGGCCGGACCACCCGATCAGTCCAGGGGACTGAGCCGGCGCAGCCGCTCGACCAGCGGCGGCAGCAGCCGCGCCACCGCGGCGGCGTCACCGTCGGCATTTGCCTCGCCGAAGGCGAAGGTCACCGCGCCACGCGCCAGCACGGGGTCGACACCGATCGCCGCCAGGACGTGCGATGGCTTGCGAACCGCGGTGGTGCAGGCCGAGCCGCTCGCCGCCTCGACGCCCTCCGCATCCAGGGCGGTCAGGAGCGACTCCGCCTCGATCCCCCGGAGGCAGAGAGACAGCAGGCCGGGGACGCGCTGGGTCGGATGGCCGGTCAGGACGACGCCGTCGATCGTTTTGGTCACCAGGAGTCGGAGGGCTCCGGCCCGAGCTGCGGCCCGCCGGGCGCGTCCCGCCATCTCGGCGGCCGCCAGGCGGGCGGCGGCGCCGAACCCGACAGCGGCGGCCAGCGCCTCGGTTCCGGCGCGGCGACCGTCCTCCTGCACGCCTCCCTCGATCAGCGGCGCGAGGCGGATCCCACGCCGGACCCGCAGCGCCCCGATCCCTTGCGGCCCGTAAAACAGGTGCGGGGTCAGGGTGACCAGGTCCGGGAGGTCATCACCGCCCGGGAGCGGCAGCGCCCCGGCGGTCAGGGTGGCGTCGGTATGGAACAGGGCGCCCGCGCGGTGCGCGGCTCGGCACAGGTCGGTGAGCGGCTGCGCGGTGCCGATCTCGGCGCTGGCGCTGGCGATGCTCACCAGCAGCGTGTCGGCGCGAACGGCCCGGCGCACCTCGTCCGGGTCCACCAGACCGTGCCGATCGACCGGCAGGAACGACACCGCGAACCCCTGCTTCTGCAGTGTGCGGAGGGGGTGCAGGATCGAAATGTGCTCGGTGGCGGCGGCGATGAAGTGACCGTGGCGCTGTCCCGCCGACCACGCCAGTCCCTTGATCGCGAGATTGTTGGCTTCCGTCGCCGACCCGGTGAAGACCATCTCGTCCGGTTCCGCCGGCAGCAGTGCCGCCACCGCGGAGCGCGCCTCCTGCAGCGCCTGCCGTACCCGCGCCCCGCGCGAATGCAGCGCCGAGGCGTGACCGAAATGATCGGAGTCGTAGGGCCGCATCGCCTCCAGGACTTCCGGGAGGACGGCGGTCGTGGAGGCGTGGTCAAGGTAGATTGTGTCCATCGGCCCGTCGGGGACCGGCTCCTACGAGGACGGCTGCGAGATGCGCTGGCAGCGACGCAGCCGCTCGGCGCATCGCTGCAGAATCCGGGCGGTTCTCTCCACCTGCCGGGCTTGCCAGCGCAGCCGGGCCAGACAAGCCTGCAGCCTGGCCCGGTCGTTCCGCAATCCGGCACGCCGGGCGCCGCTCAGGCGGAGGGCGCCCTCGAAAGATTCGAACCGGACCGCGGACGTGACGCCCGACTGCCGGCGTGCCGGAAAAGAGAGAGTTTTCATCGACTTCCTGAGCCCGGACACCCGGAGTGTACGGCGAAACGACCGCGAGTCAAGAGGCAATCGAGCAGCTAAGCCTCAATTGCTCTTGACTTTGTAGTGCCTTCGTCGTACTCACTGACGGACCGACCCGGCTCGTCTTTCCCCAGACCCCCGTCGGCCCGTCCCGGAGGGGCCGCCCGATGCGTAGAACCGAACGGTTCCTCGTCGCCGCTCTTCCGCTGCTCCTGCTTGTCTCGCTGCCCGCCGCGCCAGGATCGACGCCGCATCGCACTCGCGAGGGCATCCGTACCGTCGAGCCGACTCTGCCGCTTGTGCTCGACATGGCGGTGTCCCGCGCGCCGGCCGGGGGAGTCGCCCAGGTGGAGCTGCGGGTCGGGATGTTGGCCGGCCCGGACATCGAGGACCTGTCGCTGTCGCTCGAGCTGCCGGACGGCGTCGCAGCGATCGGCGACGACTCACGGCTGCACGGCGGGCAACCGTCCCTGCGCGCCGGCGAGCGGCGCTCCGTCGCGTTGCCGCTGCGGGCGGAACCGGGCGCGTCGCGTGATCTCCGCCTGCGCGCCTCGTTCCGCCTGGCCGATGGCCGGACGTTCAGCCTCATGCAGGGCGCGACGCTCCCGGAGGAGGTTCCGGAGCGGAAGGCGCGGCGCCATGCCGGCGCCTACGAGGTCTTCGGAGTGCCGCTGTCGGAGGTGCGACGATGAAGCGCCGGCGCTTCGTCGTGGGCGGCTTGCTGGCAGGGTTCCTGGCCGTTTCCCCGGCGCTGGCCGACTGGAATGCCTCCGGGCAGTTTCTCTACATCGATCGCGAATTCGACCCGAACGGCTTCACCGGCAACGAGCCGGCCCGCCCGATCCGTTTCGCCGTCGTCCAGATCGTCGATGGCACCAAGGTCATCGGCAGCGGATTGACCGACACGCAGGGCAATTTCGTGTTCCGCGTCACCGACACCCGGAGCCGCGACGTGTACGTCCGCTGTCTGGCGAAGAATCAGCCGACCGGCGGCCTGCCGATCGAGGTCCGCGCCGGCAACCAGTCCGGCGATGTCTGGTCGGTGCGGACGCAGACGTACATCGGTCACGCCCCGACCCAGGATCTCTTCATCGGCCAGCTCGCCGCCATTCCCGGCTCCGGCGGGGAGGCGTTCAATCTCTACGAGGCGGCGCAGATGGGCGGCGATTATCTGGTCTCCCTGCGCGGTTCCACGCTGATGCCGCTCCTGCTCGTCGTCTTCAACGCCTCCAACTCGACCCTGTCGAGCTTTCAGGTCAACAGCAACACCATCGTCCAGGCGCGCAACGGCGGCTACGACGACACGGTGATGCTGCACGAGATGGGGCACTACGTCATTACCAACTTCTCGGCCACCGACAGCCCGTACGGGACACATCACCTGAGCGACTGCGACCAGAACCTGATGCTGGCCTTCGACGAGGGGCACGCCACGTTCTGGGGTTGCTCCGTCCGCCGCTTTTTCAACCTGCCGTTCAGCAGCGCCTACGTCCGCACCACCGGCCAGGCCGGGCCCGGCAACCTGCAATTCTCCTTCGATACCGAGACGCAGCAGCCGTTCGTCTGCCGCGGCGCGAGCAGCGAGATGACCGTGCTGGCGGCACTGTGGGACCTGGTCGACGGCCCCTCCACGCCCGACTCGACACCGGGGGAGGAGCCGTGGGACCTGCTGCTGGGGCTGGACCGCGACTACTGGAAGGTCATGACGACTTACCTGCGCCTCCCTTCGGTCGCCAACATCAGCCTGGAGGACTTCTGGGACGGCTGGTTCCATCCTTCGGTCGCCAACGGCCGCTACCCCGAAGTCCTGTCGATCTTCCGCGAGCTCGGCGTCGAGTATTTCACCGACCCCTACGAGCCGAACGACCTGATCGGCGAGGCGAAGCAGCTCGTCGCGGGGCCCGGCCTGACGCACCTGACGTTCTTCCAGGATCTCAACCACGACCTGCTGGGGGAATCCGACCTCGACGTGTTCTTCTTCGACGCCCTTGCCGGGCAGCCGTACACCATCGAGACGCTCAACCTGCTGGGCGACGCGAACACCTCGCTCGACCTGCTGGCCTCGAACGGCACCACCCTGCTGGCGAGCAACAACGATCGCAACCTGAGCGATCCCTCCTCGGTCATCACCTACACCCCGCCCCAGACCAGCCGGTTGTACGTGCGCTCGGTCCATGCTGCGGATTTCGGCATCTACGGTTCGTACGATCTCCGGATCAGCTCGGGCGGCGGCGGCACCGACGCCGACGGAGATGGTTACACCGCCGACGTCGACTGCGACGACGGCAACGCCTCCGTGCACCCCGGTGCGACGGAAATCTGCAACGGCGTGGACGACGACTGCGACGGTCTCAACGACGAGGGGTTCGATCGCGACGCCGACGGCAGCACGTCGTGCGGCGGCGACTGCAATGACGCCAACGCCGCGATCCACCCGGGGGCGATCGAGGTCTGCGACAACATCGACGATGACTGCGATGGCCTCGTCGACGAAGGCTTCGATGCCGACGGCGACGGCTACACCTCCTGCGGGGGCGACTGTCGCGACGCCGATCCGCTCATCCACCCGAACCAGCCGGAGGCCTGCAACGGCGTCGACGACAACTGCAACGGGCTGACCGACGAGGAGTTCGACGGCGACGGCGACGGATACACGTCGTGCGGCGGCGACTGCAACGACGCCATTGCGGCGATCAACCCGGGCCGCGCCGAAACTTGCAACGGGCTCGACGATAATTGCGATCTTCTGGTGGACGAGGGGTTCACCGACACCGACGCCGACGGCGTCAAGGACTGCATCGACCCCGATGACGACAACGACGCGGTTCTCGACAGCCTCGACTGCGCGCCGCTCGTGTATTTCACCACGGCGCCTCCCGGCGAGGTCGGGACGACGCTCCTCACGGACGCCAGCGGCACGACGCGGCTGACCTGGGAGCCAATCCCGCAGACGCAGGTGTACAACGTCTACCGGGGCACGGTGCAGACGGAGGCGGGCTGGTCCTGGGCCAATGTCTGCGTCATGCCGGAAGCGGCGGCTCCGCAGTTCAACGACATCGCCGCGCCCCCCGCCGGATCCTTCTTTTATTACCTGGAGGCCGGGGCCAACCCGTGCGGCCAGGGAACGGTGGGGACCGGGACGGCGGGCACGCCGCGGCCGCTGGCCCAGCCCTGTCCCAGCGCCGGCCGCGACAGCGACGCCGATCTGGTCGCCGACCTGACCGACAACTGCCCGCTGGCGCCGAATGCGGCGCAGGCGGACGCCGATCGGGATGGCCGCGGCGACCTGTGCGACAACTGTCCCGTCGGGCCGAATCCCAACCAGCGGGACGGCGACGGCAACGGCCTCGGCGACGTCTGCCAGGACGCCGACGGCGACTCGTACACCGCCGACCTCGACTGTCGCGACGACGTGGCCTCCATCCATCCGGGAGCGGCGGAATCGTGCAACGGCCAGGACGACGATTGTGACGGGCAGGCCGACGAGGACTACGGCGTCGGCTCCGCATGCTCGACCGGCATCGGGGCCTGTGCCCGCACTGGAGCAGTCGTCTGCTCCGCCGGAGGCGGCTCGTCCCAGTGCAACGCCGTGCCCGGTGCGCCGGCGACCGAGATCTGCAACAGTCTGGACGACGACTGCGACGGGCAGGTCGATGAGGGATTCGACGCCGACGGCGATGGCTACACGGCCTGCGGCGGTGACTGCAATGACGCCATCCCCGCCATCCACCCTGGGGCGATCGAGATCTTCAACGGCATCGATGACGATTGCGACAACGTGGTCGACGATGTCATCGAGGTGGTGACGGTCACCCGGGCCACCTGGCAGTCGTCCAACATGAGACTGCTCGTGGAAGCGACCACCAACTATCCGCCCGGCTCGGTGACGCTCACCGTCACCGGCTATGGGACGATGACCTATATCTCTTCGGCCGGCGTCTATCGGCTCACGGTCACCGGCGTGGCCAACCCCGGAACCGTCACCGTCACCTCGACGGCCGGGGGATCCGCCGCCTCCCCCGTCACGCCGATCTGATCAGCCCTGATCGAGGCTGCCGACCAGCGCGTCGTTGACCACGACATCGCTCTGGTCGCGAAGCCGTTTGAGGATGGCGCGCGTGAAGCGATCCTGGCGCTGGCGAACCAGGTTGTCGCGGATGGCATCCTTCTGGGCGGCGAACTCCTCGTGGTGGTCCTGGCGCTGCCGCACGCTCAGGACGAGGATTCCCGCAGGGGTGGGCAACGGGTCACCCAGGGCGCCGACCGGCAGGGCGGCGATCTGTTCCTCCAGGCCGGGTGCCGGCGGCACGCCGGGCAGGGCCGCGCCGCGCGCCAGATCGACCTGGCTCTTCACCTGGGTCCGGTAGCGCCCCGCCAGCGCCTTCAGCCCGCCGCGCTCGCGCGCCGCGCGCACCGCCCCGGCCACGGCTTCGCGGGCCCGCGCATCCTGCAGGTCCTTGATCACCTGGGCGCGGACCTCCGCCAGCGGCTTGGGCTCCGCGGCGACCGTGTCGGTGACCTGGACGACGACCTGCCCCGACGGAGTGGGGATCGGCTCGCTGACCTGGCCCGGCGTCAGTCCCAGCATGCGAGCCACCACCGGCTGCGACGCCGCCAGACTCGCCAGCGCTTCTCCGGCGTGCACCGTGCCGGTGTCCTGCACCGCGAGCCCCTGGGACTTCGCCACCGCCTCGAGCCGGCCGCCGGCAGCGGCGCGTGCAAAGTCAGCGGCCCGTTTCAGCATTTCTCCGCGGGCACGCTCGATCTTGAGCTGTTCGCCGATCTGCGTCCGGACCTCCTCGAGGGGAACGGTCCTGCCGGGCCGGCTGTCGGTCACCTTGATGATGTGGAAGCCGTACGTGGTGCGCACCAGGTCGCTGATGCCGCCGACCGGCAGGGAGAACGCCGCCTCGTCGAACTCCTTCACCATCTGGCCGCGTCCGAACCAGTTCAGGTCGCCGCCGCTCTGCGCGGTGGCGTCCTCGGAATGCCGCTTCGCAAGGGCGGCGAAATCGCTTCCGGCCTTGACCTGCCGGAGAATGCCGCGCGCCTTCGCCTCGATGCCGGCGACCGTCTTGGGCGCCGCATCGGCGGGGACCTTGAGCAGGATGTGCGAAGCCCGCCGCTGCTCGCGCACGGTGTAGCGGGTGGCGAGATCGCGTTGATAGGACGCCGCGATCTCCTGGTCGGTCACGGTCTCTGTCGTCGAGAGCTGGGCCGGGCTGAACAGGACGTACAGGCCGGCGCGGCCCTCGCCGCGGCTGTATCGATCGCCCTGGTCCTCGTAATGACGCGCGATGGCCACATCGTCGGGCGCATCCAGCTTCAGCGCCGCGGGGTCCACGAGGATGTAGTCGACGGTGCTCTTCTCGTTGCGCCGCCGGAACTCCTCCTCGACCTCGGCGTCGCTGACCGTCACGGCGTCCTCGAGCACGGCGCGCGCCTTGTCGATCATCAGCCCGCGACGCACCTGGTCCTCGTAGTCCACCACGTTCATGCGGCCACCCTGGAACAGCCGGCGATATCTCTCCAGGCCGATGAACTGGCCATTCTCCTGAAGACTCGGTTCGCGCGTGATCGCCTGCGCCAGCTCGGCGGGCGAGACGGTGAGTCCCTGGCGCCCGGCTTCCTGATACAGCAGCTCCTGATCGACGAGGGTGCCGATAGCCACCTGGCCGATTCTCAGGAAGGGGCGCTGCTGGGCGTACTGCTCGCCGAACAAGGACTGATAGGTCGAGTCGAGGCGGCGGGCGTAGGACTGAAAGGCCGTGATCGAGATCGGCGTGCCATTGACGGTCGCCGCCCAGGGGGTCTGCGTGGCGCGCTGATTGGCTCCGCCGCCCCAAGTCGCGAACGCCCACCAGACGAACATGACGATGATGATGATGAGGACCCACTTCAGGTAGCGGAACCACTCCCGCATCTGCAGCATCATGGACTCAACCCTCGCGCGGAAAGTTGAAGTCTACCGGGACGACGCCCTCCCCGCAAGCCCGAACCCGCCCGGGGGGCCGCCCGCGTGGCAGGCCGCGCCGCCTCCCTGACGCCTTGGGAACGGATTTCTTGCGTCCGCGGAGCGCAGCCCTATATTGAAGTCGGACTTCCGGCCTCGCCGGGGGTGCGTCGGCCGGGCCGGCGGGCCAAGTCGATGTCAGCGTTGGGTTTAGAAAGGTGCATCCGGCCGTCGTGCCCGGCCACGGCAGCCCCAGGATCGGGTGATCAAGCCGATGCCGCAGAGAAATCAGAAGCCCCAGGTCCTGCTTGACTGGGCGACCATCTCCTACCGCAGCCTCATGCGGGGACTGGTGTACGTCGTCCTCCTGGTGGCGCTGGGAGGGCTCGTCTATTACCTCAACGCCGCCCGGCGCACGACCCCAGAGGAAGACGCGCTTCAAGAGATCAGCCGCGCCGAGCGCCTGTATCGCGAGGCCCAGACCACCGCGGATGCCGCTCTGCAGCGCGTCGTCGACAGCGCCGCCAAGCTCCTGGCTTCGGCGCGGCTGTCCTACGACCGCAAGGACTACGCCGAGGCGAAAGCCGCCGCCCAACAGTCGCAATCGTTTTCCCAGAAGATCCTCGACGGCACCGCCGGTGAATCGTTCACCGCGAAGATTTACAAGTACGAGGGGGATGTCAAGATCAAGCGGGCCCGACAGTTCGTCTGGGACGCGCTCGCATCCAACGTCGCGCTTCGTGTCGGCGATCAGATCAAGACCGCCACCAACGGCTCGGCCCAGATTATCTATTTCGACGGCACCATCACCACCATCAAGCCCGGGTCCCTGCTGGAAATTCGCGAACTCTCTGAGGATCCCTCCACCAAGGTCCGCAAGGTGCGGGAGCAGCTGAACTTCGGCGGCGTCTCGGCGGCCATGCCGGGGGCCAACGTCGCCGGTTCGTTCCACGAGGTTGCCACCGAGTCGGCTTCGGCCCGGGCGACCAGCAAGGCGCGCTTCGAGGTCAACTTCGACGCCGAGACGCGCAAGACGCGCGCCGAGGTGCAGAGCGGCACAACCGAGGTGCGCGCCGCCGGGCAGACGGTGACGGTGCAGCCGCTCGAGCGCGTCGAGGTGACCGGGGACCGGCCCCTCTCGCGCCAGAAGGTCCCGGCGGCGCCGGAGCTGCTGGACCCGACCGACCAGCGGGTGTTCCTGCCGGAGACCCCGGGAACGTCCGTCACGGCGCTGCGCTGGTCGAAGGTCGAAGCCGTGGCGCGCTACCGCCTGCAGATCGCCCGGAGCTCCTTGTTCGGCGAGCTGCTGCTCGACAAGTCCGACATCCGCTCGACGAGCGTGCAGATCCCCGGTCTGCAGGAAGGGAGCTACTACTGGCGCGTGTCGAGCATCGATGCCGGCGCCGTCGAGAGCGCCTTCTCGGAGACGCGCAAGTTCAAGATCGGCGGCACCGAGGAGCGGCGCACCGACGACACCGTGCCCCCGCCGCTGGAGATCGCCGACTTCCTGCCCTCCGGTCACCTGGTCATCATCAACGGGCGCACCGAGCCGGGGGCGACCCTGGCGGTCGACGGCCAGCAGGTCGACGTCTACGACGACGGATCCTTCACGGCCGTCGTTCGTCTGAAGCGCGACGGGCTCAACGCGCTGCAGATCGTGGCGCAGGATCCGGCCGGGAACGCGACGCGCATGAGCCGCAGCGTCTACGTCGACACTTTCTGAGCGAAATGTCCATGCGCGTTGCCAGCATCCTGGTGGTCCTCGCCGCCGGCGGCCGGGCGCTGTTCGGTCGCCGCGGCGGCCGGGAGGGTCCATTCGCGCAGACGCGCTGGTCCACCCTGCCGGCGGGAGTTCCCGACCCCGGCGTTCTGCGAGCGGTCCTGTATCAGGTGGACGATGCCGGGCGCTGTCCGGAGGCCGGCCTCCAGCAACTGCGGCGTCTGGCCGGGGCGGCGATCCCGCTCCTGCCTTTCCGGCTGGAGCGCGGGCGGAGCCGGCTACGGACTCCGGCCCCGGCCCGGGAACCGGCCGAGATGGAGACTCTGGAGCTGACGCCGGGGATCGACCCGGCCGCCCTGCTTGCCCTCGTCGACCGCGACCTGCGCGTCATCGAACTTCGCCAGCGGCTCCGGCGCACGACCGCGGAGGCGCGCGATCGCGAGGCGACGCTCATCGCCCTCGCCGCCATCGTGCGCGCCACCGGCGGCGATCTCGAGCCCCCGCGGGTCATCGATCTCGCCATGGATCGGGCGCGCGGCTTTTTCAAGATTCGCGCCTGGCTTTTCCTCCAGGCGGATGCCGAGAGAGGCACGCTGACCGTGGAGCGCACCGGCGGGGAAGGGGTGGCCTCGATGAAGGGACGCGCGCTCAAGCTCGACGAGGGTCTCGCAGGGCGCGCCGCGCTGGCACGCCAGCCGGTGATCGTCGACGACCTGTCGATCGAAGGCGGCCCCTCGGGGGCGCCCGAGCTGCCGCCCGGACTCGGGGCCCGCCCGGCGCTGGCCGTACCCCTGCTCAGCCGTGGCCGGGTCGTCGGGGTGGTGGAGGCGATCCACCAGCGGCCGCATGGCCGCTTCCGGATCGAGGACGCGCGCCTGCTGAGCCTGCTGCTCGAGCCGGCGGCGGTGGCGATCGACAACGCGCTGCTGCTGCGGCGCTCCGAGGAGCTGTCGGTCACCGATGATCTGACGAAGCTCTACAACTCGCGCTACCTCAATGCCACGCTGCGCCGGGAGGTCGAGCGCAGCAAGCGCTACCGCACGCCGGTGTCGCTGATCTTCCTCGACCTGGATGGCTTCAAAGGCGTCAATGATCAGCACGGCCACCTGTGGGGGAGCCGGACGCTCGTGGAGGTCGGCAGGGCAATCCATTCAACGGTGCGCGAGATCGACGTCGTGGCGCGATTCGGCGGCGATGAGTTCACCGTCATCCTGCCGCAGACCGGCCCGGAGGGGGCCCAGACCATCGCCGAGCGGATCCGCCAGCGGATCGCCGACACGGTGTTCCTGGAGGCGCACGGGTTGCGGGTCCGGATCACGGCGAGCATCGGCATCGCGTCGTTCCCGGATCACGGACGAACCAAGGATGACCTTATCGCGCGGGCCGATCAGGCGATGTATGTCGTCAAGAGCCGGGGCAAGAATGGCGTCGCACTGGCGCCCACCGACGCGCCCTGGCCGGCGGTCGTGGCGACAGTGCGATAATGCCCGGTCATCGCATCCTTGAGCGCGCGATGCGGGCAAGCCAATTATTTGACTTTGAAAACCGTGGAACCTATGATTAGGCCCCGCCGCAACGAAACGTAACGTGTTGTGGCGCGGCCGTTTCGACTCCGAATCGCGGAAGCGACGGGATCCCTGAGAGGAGGCACAGGTGGGGGCGACGATGACCTGGAGTCCACGGTCCGTCCTCAGTCTTTTTTCCAACGATCTGGCGATTGACCTGGGGACCGCCACCACGCTGGTCTATGCCAAGGGCAAGGGCATCGTGCTGTGCGAGCCGTCGATCATCGCGGTCAATCAGCGCACCGGCAAGGTCGAGGCGGTCGGCAAGGAGGCGAAGGAGATGCTCGGCCGCACCCCGGCCAACATCATCGCCATCCGGCCGATGAAGGACGGCGTCATCGCCGACTTCGAGCACACCGAGAAGATGCTCGACTACTTCATCAAGAAGGCGCACAACCG
>JAGYID010000066.1 GCA_018606725.1 Acidobacteriota bacterium | reverse complement strand
GCCGTGCCGGACGCGCTCCGGTCTCCGGCGGCGCGCGGCATGACCGGAGCGGCCTCGGGCGCCCCGGCGCGCGGCTTGCCGAGACCCTGGAAGAAACTCAGATCGCCGATCGCGTCGGCCTCGGTCCCGGCGGCGCCTCCATCCCGGGCCGGGGGCGCTCCGGCGACCGCCGGCGACCGCGCCCCGACGCCGGGCGACTCGACGCGTCCGGCCCAGCGCGACACGACCACGAAACAGACGGAGAGGAGGGCGACGGACAGCAGCAGCCGGCGCAGGCGCCGGGCATCGATCACCGTTTTCCCCAGGCGCTCTGCGGCGTTTCCTCACCCGCCTCGGAGATGCCGATGGAGTTCTTGCCGGACAGCTTGATGCGCTGCATCGCCTTGTCGGCGCATTTGATCAGGCCGAGGCTGGTGCGGGCGTGGTCCGGGTAGGACGCGATGCCGAACGATGCGGTCAACGCCATGCCGGGGGTGTCGTCCGCGAGGAAGGTGCGACCGTAGAGCGACGTCCGCAGCCGCTCGGCGACATCGGTGGCGCCGCGCGAATCGGTCTCCGGCAGGACGACGCAGAATTCGTCGCCGCCGTAGCGGAACAATTTGTCGCTTCCCCTGATCTCGGCCACCAGGCGCCGGGAGATTTCCCGCAGCGCCTTGCTTCCCATGGCATGACCGTAGCGGTTGTTGACCTCCTTCAAGTTATCCATATCGAGGAAGATCAGCGACAGCGAAGTGCCATAGCGATGCGCCCGGTAGACCTCCTCGCTCAGGAAGCGATCGAAATACCTCCGGTTGTAGGAGTCGGTCTGGTCATCCTTGATGATCAGCTCCTTGTAGCGCTCGACCAGGAAGGCGTTGAGCAGCGTCGGCAGGAGCTCCGGCACGAGCCGGCCGACGCGCTCGACATCGTCGGGCGGGATCGGCGCGTGCTCCCTGCCCAGCAGCAGCATGCCCAGGAGCGTGCCGGCGCCCGGCAGCGGGATCGCCAGCACCTGGTCGAAGCCAAGACGGGTGAGCGGCTCGGGGGCCCGCGCCACCGCCGGCGACCAGCTGGCGGCCGGCGCCCCCGGGCCGCGCAGCTCGGCGAGATCGAGGCTCAGGATTCCCTTGCGCCGGGGGTCATCCGGCGGCAGGTGGCTCGCTTTCAGGTGGAAAGTGTCCTGTTCGCTGTCGTACAGGAAAAGAAAACCGCCGCTGGCGCGGGCGGACTCCACCGCGGCGCGCAGACAGGATTCCGACACCGTCGATAGATCGATCTGCCGCGCCACCGCCAGCGCGGCACGCGCCAGCGCCAGGTCTTCTTTGAGGCGTTCCAGCTCGTTCACGGTCGCTCCCCCGGGCGGCCGCCGGCGATTGCCGACGGGCGGCCCGCCGCGCGGCTCAGACCGTCCTCTTTCGGAACACCTCGAGAATGTCGATCGGCAGCGGGAAGATGATCGTCGAGTTCTTCTCCGTGGCGATCTCCGTCAGCGTCTGAAGATAGCGCAATTGCAGGGTCGTCGGGTTGGCCGCGATGATGTCGGCCGCTTTGGCCAGCTGGGTGGAGGCCTGGAACTCGCCCTCCGCGTGGATGACCTTGGCGCGTTTCTCGCGCTCCGCCTCGGCCTGCTTCGCCATCGCCCGCTGCATTTCGACCGGAAGGTCGACGTGCTTCACCTCGACCATCGACACCTTGATGCCCCAGGGATCGGTGTGCCGATCGAGGATCTGCTGCAGCTCGGCGTTGAGGTGCTCGCGCTTGCTGAGCAGGTCGTCGAGCTCGACCTGTCCGAGCACCGACCGCAACGTGGTCTGCGCCAGCTGCGAGGTGGCGTAGTGGTACTGCTCCACCTCGACCACCGCCCTGCGCGGGTCCATCACCCGGTAGTAGACCACGGCGTTGACCTTCACCGACACGTTGTCGCGGGTGATCACGTCCTGGGACGGGACATCGTGCACCATCGTCCGCAGCGCCACCCGCACCATGCGGTCGATCGGAAAGACGATGATGACGATGCCCGGCCCCTTGGCGGTGCCGAGCAGCCGGCCCAGCCGGAACACCACGGCGCGCTCGTATTCGTTCAGGATCTTGATGCTGGAGATCAGCCAGAAGCCGACCATCCCGACGACCAGCACGAAAAACCAGCTGAAACCCATCGGACCGGCGTTCATCGGGCCTCCCCCGCGGTAGGCACCGCGGAATCAGAGCACTTCTTCCACTTCGATGGACAAATCGTGCACCTGCACGATCCGCACGCGGGCGCCCTGCCGGACCGGCGGGCGCCGCGCCCGTGCGTTCCAGTACTCGCCGTGCACGAAGACGCGTCCTTCGGGATCGAGATCGGTCAGCGCCATGCCGACCTCCGCGAGCAGCCCCGCCGGCCCGGTCGTCGGCCGCCGCCGCAGCGAACGGACCACCAGCGTCGTCAGGATCGCCATGATCAGCCCGACCGACGCGGCGATGCCGAACACCAGGCCATAGGCCACGCCGACCCCGCCGCCCGCCTTCTTGACCAGCATCATCGCGCCGACGATCAGGCAGGCGATGCCCCCGACCGTCAGCATCCCGAAGCTCGGGACCTTGATCTCCAGAATGAACATCACCACCGCGAGCAGGATCAGGCCGACCCCCACCCAGTTGATCGGCAGGAGCTGCGTCGACAGCGCGAACAACAGCAGGCAGACCACCCCGATGAGGCCTGGCGCCACGATGCCGGGGTGCGTGAACTCGACGTACAGACCGAGGAGCCCCGCCATGAGCAGGAACGCCGCCAGCGTCGGATTGGCGAGGAAGCTCAGGAAGCGCTCGCGGGTCGTCATGTCGAGCGACACGATACGGGTGCGCCCCAGCCGGAGCGTCTCGGTGCGGCCATCGAATCGGCGGATGACGCGCCCGTCCAGCTTCCCGAGGATCTCCGCCTCGCTGTTGCACACGAAATCGATGAGACCGAGCTTCAGCGCCTCCTGCTCGGTGAAGGCGCTGCTCTTGCGCACCGCGTCCTCGGCGGCCTTTGCGTTCCGGCCGCGATTGGTCGCCAGACTCCGCGCGTAGGCCGCCACGTCGTTCTCGACCTTCTCCATCTCCGGCGACGCCTTGTCCTCCTTGGTGAGCGCGCTCACCGGGTGGGCCGCGCCGGTGCGCGTCCCCGGCGCCATGACCGCCACGTCGGCGGCGATGGTGATGAAGAAGCCGGCCGAGGCCGCGTGGCTGCCGTTGACGTAGACGACGATCGGGACGCGCGAGTCGGTGATGCTCTTGACGATGTCCTCCATCGAGGTGACGAATCCGCCCGGCGTGTCGAGCCTGAGGATCAGCAGCGCGGCGCCATCCCGGTCGGCGCGCTCGATCGCCTCGCGGATGAAACGCGCCGTGATCGGATGGATGGTGTCCTTCAGCGTGACCGTGTAAACCAGGGCCTCGCCCGCGCCGGCGGCCGACTGGGGCCGCTGCGCCGACGCCCCGCGCGGCGCCGGCGGGGCGGCGGGCGCGGCGGCGATCCACAGGAGGGCGATCACCGCGCCAACGACGGCGGCACCGGCGAGCGAGGCGCGGGCGGGGCGGCCCCTCATGCGTCCTTCGATCCGAGAAGCGTCCGCATCCGCTCCATGCCGGCCCGGATCCGCTCGAGCGACAGGGCGTAGGAGATGCGCACGTGCCCCGGCGTCCCGAACGCCTCGCCCGGGACGGTGGCGACGCCGATCTCGCTCATCAGCCGGCGCCCGAACTCGACCGAGGTCGGCGCTTTCAGCGCCTGCATCGCGCCGGTCACGTTGGGGAACACGTAGAAGCTGCCGGGCGGCGTCTGGCAGCGGATGCCGCGCAGACCGTTGAGGGCGGCGACGATCGCGTCGCGGCGCCGGCGGTACTCGGCGCGCATGGCGGCGACCGACTCCTGCGGCCCTTTGAGCGCCTCGAGGGCGGCGGCCTGGGACACGGCCGCGGTGTGCGTCGCGTCGTGCGACTGGATCTTCTTCATGGCGTCGATGATCCGCTTCGGCCCCAGCGCGTAGCCGACGCGCCAGCCGGTCATCGCGTAGGTCTTGGAAAGGGAGTTGACCAGCACCAGGCGGTCGCGCAGTCGGCCGGCCAGGGTGGCGAACGACGTGAACGCGCCCGGCCCGTAGTGAAAGCTGTCGTAGGTTTCGTCGGAGATCAGCATCCCCCCGGTGCGCTCGGCCCAGGCGCCGAAGCGCGCGACTTCGTCCGCCGGGATCACCGCGCCGCTGGGATTGCAGGGCGAGTTCAGGATCACCGCCTTGAGCGGCCCGAGTCCGTCGAGAGCGCCGGCGCGCGGCACGAAGCCGTCCTCCTCGCGCGCCGGGATCACCACCGGCTCGGCGCCGCACAGGCGGACCTGCTCGGGGAACGACACCCAGTAGGGCGCGTACAGGGCGACCCGGTCTCCCGGGTCGAGCAGCGCCATCGACAGGAGGAACAGGACGTTCTTGCCACCCACGCCGGTGATCACCTCGTCGGCGCTCCAATCGGCGCCATCGCGGTAGCGCGCCGCGATGGCGCGGCGCAGCTCGACGATGCCGGCGGTGTCGGTGTAGTGCGTCAGGTTCGCCTCGATGGCGGCGACGCCGGCCCGCTTGACGTTGTCGGGGCTGTTGAAGTCGGGCTCGCCCGGACCGAAATCGATGACGTCGACGCCGCGCTCGCGCAGCGCCTTGGCCTCCATCATCACGGCCAGGGTCGGCGACACGCTGACCGCCTCGAGCCGCTTCGCCAGCTTCACGTCCGCACCCATGCGCACCCCTCTCCCGCGACTACTTCGTCCCGGCGTAGCGCGCCTTCAGGCGCGCCACCGCCTCCGGCGGCACCAGACCGGTCACGTCCCCGCCCAGGCGCACGACTTCCTTGACGAGCCGGCTGCTGACGTACACGTAGGCTTCGCTCGGCATCATGAACACGGTGTGGATGTCGGGGGCCAGCCTCTGGTTCATCAGCGCCATCTGGAACTCGTACTCGAAATCGCTGAGGGCCCGCAACCCCCGCACGATCACCTGCGCGCCGCGGCGTCTCGCATAGTCGATCAGCAGCCCGTCGAACGACTCGACCCGGACGTTCGGCAGTCCTCCGACCGCCGCCTTCAGGATGTCGATCCTCTCCCCGACCGGGAATAGCGGCTCCTTCTCCGGGTTGCCGAGAATGGCGACCAGGATCTCGTCGAACAGCCGCAGGCCACGCGTGATGATGTCCAGATGACCGTTGGTGATCGGGTCGAAGGTGCCGGGATACACGGCCTTGACTGTCATCCCCTCGCCTCGCGCCGCGCGTGTCCGGTGGCCCGCATCTCGGCGGCGTGTCGCAGCGCCGCCGGCGTGACTTTCTCCCCGGCCAGCATGCGCGCCAGCTCCCGGACGGCGCCGCCCTCGTCCAGCACGTCGACCACGACCTCGGTGCGGCCGCGCACCGCCCGCTTGCCGACCAGCACATGCCGGTCGGCGCAGGAGGCGATCTGCGGCAGGTGGGTCACGCAAATCACCTGGTGCCGGCGCGACAGCGCCCGCAGCCGCCGTCCCACCGCCTCGGCGACGGCGCCGCCGATGCCGGCATCGACCTCATCGAACACCAGGGTGCGTCCCTCGCTCTCGCGCCGCAGGACGATTTCCAGCGCCAGCATCAGGCGCGACAACTCGCCGCCGGAGGCGACGCTCTGGAGCGGCGCGAGCCGCTCGCCCTGGTTGGCCGACAGGAGGAATTCCACCACGTCGTATCCCGCCGCGTCAATCGCCACCTCCTCGCCCTCGATCCACAGGCCGCTGCCGGGAGACGGGCGGAGCCGAAAATCGATCGCGAAACGGGTGCGCGCCATCGCCAGGTCGCCGAGCTCCGATTCGATGCGGCGCTCCAGGGCGGCGGCCGCCTCGCGCCGCGCGTGCGACAAGCGCGTCGCAATCCCGACGGCGCGCGCGCCCAGGGCCTCGACCCGCGCTTCCAGGTCGGCGACGCTCTCGCCGCCCCCGGTGAGCTGCGACAGCTCCTCGGCCGCGGCGTCGCGCACCCCGAGGAGCTCGGTCTCCCCGCCGCCCGGAACATGCTTGCGCAGCAGCGCCTCGATCGCCTGCAGGCGATCGTCGATCGCCTCCAGCCGGTGCGGCTCGAACTGCAGACGGGCCGGGTAGTCGCGCAGCAGGACCGCCAATTCCTGGAGGTCGGCGCGCGACGCCTCGGCGCGCTCGACGGCGTCGCGGATGTCGGGGTCGTAGCGGCCCACCTCGCGGGCGGCGCGGATCGCCTCGGCGAGCCTGCCGAGCGCCGACGGCTCGGAGTCGTACAGCGCCTCGTGCGCGGCGCGGCAATTTCGCAAGATTGCCTCGGCGTTGCGCAGCAGGTCGCGCTCGGCGCGCAGCGCCGCGCGCTCGCCGGGCTGCACCGCCGCGCGATCGATCTCCTCGATCAGGAACCGCAGCGCATCGAGGCGCTGCAGGATCCGCTCCGCCCCGTCGCGCATGGCCCGCAGGCGGGCGACGGCCGCCTGCAGCTCGGCGGCGGCGGCCGCCATCTCGGCGAGCGTGCCGTCGAGGCCGGCGTGGCGGTCGAGCAGCTCGCGGTGGCTGGCGGGATTGAGCAGGGTCTGCTGCTGATGCTGCCCGTGCAGGTCGGCGATCAGTGCGCCGAAGGCGCGCAGGTCGGCGACCGGCGCGAGCGCGCCGCCCAGGAACGCCCGCCCCTTCCCCTGCGCCAGGATTTCGCGGCGGGCGACGATGCCGTCGCCGTCGCGTGGATAGCCGCGCTCCTCGAGGAAGCCGGCCGCGGCCGAGCCCGGGTCGACGTCGAAGATCGCCTCGACCGAAGCGCGTTCGCTGCCGGCGCGGATCATCCCGCCCTCGGCGCGGCCGCCCAGAACGAGGGCGAAGGCGTCGACCAGGATCGATTTGCCGGCGCCGGTCTCGCCGGTCAGGAGGTTGAAGCCCCCGCCGAGCTCGAGGGTGACGTCGCGCACGATCGCGAGATCAGTGACATGCAGGCAACGCAGCATCGATGCCGTCTTTGGAGGGTGCCACCCGCGCGGGTCCGACAGGCGGGCGATGCTAGCAAAGGGAGGATGGGTTGTCAAGGAAGGGACCGTGTGTTAAGTTACGGCGCTCGAACCGGTTGCGCCACAAAACCCCGCGCCATGGAGCCACCGAATGACATCGACCGGAGCACTGGTCCTCGCCGCCGCCGAAGCCGGATTCAACGGCGACGTCCTGCAGCTGATCGCCAACTCCGGCGCCGTCGCCAAGGCGGTCCTGTTCGTGCTGCTCGGCTTTTCCGTCCTCTCCTGGGCTGTCATCCTGGATCGTCACCGGTCGCTGGTCAGGGCGGAGCGCGAATCGGTCGCCTTCCTGGGCGACCTGCACCGGGAGAAGCGGCTCGTCGACCTGCTGCACCGCAGTGATCGGTACGCCGGCTCCCCGCTCAGCCGGTTGTTCGTCGCCGGATTCCGGGAATTGACCTCGGCGGTGACCGACGGCCTGGCCCGCCGCTCCAACCCGTCGCCGGCGGAGGACCCGCAGCAGCGGATCCTGGGGCGCGTGCAGCGCCGGCTCGACGAGGCCGCGGCGGCCGAAGCCGACGGGCTCGACCGCAACCTGGGCATCCTGGCGACCACCGGCAGCGTCACGCCGTTCATCGGGCTGTTCGGAACGGTCTGGGGAATCATGAACGCGTTCCAGGGGATTGGCGTCACCGGCTCGGCGAGTCTGGCCGCGGTCGCCCCCGGGATCTCCGAGGCCTTGATCACCACCGCGGCGGGGCTGGCCGCCGCCATCCCCGCCGTGATCGGCTACAACCTGCTGCTGGCCAGAGCGCGCCGTCTCGGGGCCCGCATCGATCGATTCGTCCTGGAGTTCGCCGGCATCGCGGAGGCGCAGATCGACGCCAACCGCAGCGCCGCTGCCGCCGCGGACCTGGGCAAGATCCGCGTTTGAGGCCGTCATGTCGATGACCCTGCCCCCGCGGCGCGCCGGCCGTTTCGGACCGGCGCTCTCCGACATCAACGTCACGCCGCTGGTCGATGTCATCCTGGTCCTGCTGATCATCTTCATGGTGACCGCCCCGATGATGACGCGCGGCATCGACGTGCGGCTGCCGAAGACGGAATCCGGCTCGGACGCCCGCGACGAACGGATCGTGGTGACCGTCGACCCGGACAACACGGTCTATCTGAACGACCGCCCGGTCAACGTCCACCTGTTGACCGATCGCCTGAAGTCGGAGATGCAGCGCACCGGGAACGACTTCGTGTTCCTGCGCGCCGACGAGTCGGTGGCCTATGGGCGGATCATGCTGGTGATGGACCAGATCAAAAAGGCGGGGGCCGATCGGATCGGCATGGTGACCCAGCCGGCGCCCCGTCCCGCCCGCGCCAGGAGCCCGGCCCGTTGAGCCACGCGCCCCTTCCCCTCGACCTCATCGATCGCCGTCCCGGCACATGGAGATTCATGGTCACCCTGTCGGCGATCCTGCACGTCGCCGGCTTCGCGGCCGCCGTCTTCCTGCCACGCCTCATCCCGCGGGGCCCCGGGGGACCGCCGGTGTATGTCGTCGACCTGGTGGCGCTGCCGGCCGGACCGATGACGTCGCAGCCGCCCGCGGCCGGCGGCGCGGCGCAACGCCAGCCGCCGCCACCCGCCCCGGCGAAGCCGGAGAAGGCGATTCCGCTGCCGGAGCGGGGCCGCAAACCGGAACCGAAGCCAGCCGACAAGAAGCCGCAGCTGAAAGCGACGCCGGCTCCGGCGAAGACGGCGAAGCCGGACGAAAAGGCCGGGCCGCCGGCGACGCCCGCGGCCGCCGCCTCGACCCCGCCCGCGGCGGGCGGCACCCCCGGCGCCGGAGGCGGTGGGGCGGCGGGTGGCGCCACGGGTGGCGGGATGGGCGGCACCGGCTCCGGCCAGGCCGACGCCGCCACCTTCTACGGCAACCTGCTCCGCCAGCGGATCGAAGGAGCCTGGATCCGGCCGCTGTATCCCCCCAACTGGCCGACCCAGCAGCCCCCGACCGCCACGGTGCGGATCAGCCTGACCAGCAGCGGCCGGGTGAGCAGCGTGGCGCTGGCGGTGCCGAGCGGCTACGAGGCGATGGATCAATCGATCCTGCGCGCCGTTCAGGACGCCCAGCCGTTCCCGCCGTTCCCGTCCCTGCTCGGCCGCGATGTCCTGTCCGTGAGCATCGATTTCGTGCTGCCGCCGAAGTAGCGCGGCCAAACCCATCCGACGAGGAGCGAATGAGCCGATCGCGAATGCCGCTTACGCTGTGCAGCTTTATCGCCGCCGCCCTGGCGCCGCTGGCGATCGCGGCGCGGCAGGACGCCCCGCCACCCGCCGGCGCCGCGCCGCAGGCCACGCCGGCGCCCGGCGCGCCGGCGTCCGACCTGAACATCCGGATCGTCGGCGCGGCCCGGCAGAAGATCCCGATCGCCCTGCCGGAATTCACGGTCACCGCCGGTGACGCAACCATGAAGGACGTCGCCCGGACGATCCGCGACGTGGTGCGGGACGATCTCGACTTCTCCGGCTCTTTCACCATTGTGCCGGAGGAGTATCACAAGCTGGTGCGCGACGGCGGCGACAAGAGGGTCAACTTCAAGGAATGGCTCGGGGTGGGGGCGGACTCGCTGCTGGTTGGCCAGGCCGGCACCGACGCCGCCGGGCTGGTCGTCGAGGCGAAGCTGTACGACACCACCGGGCAGAAGATGGTCCTCGGGAAGCGCTATCGCGGCACTGGCGACCAGCAGCGCCTGATCGCCCATCGCCTGAGTAACGAGATCATCCAGCTCTACAGCGGCCAGGCAGGAGTGGCGCTGTCGCGCATCGCCTTCGTGTCGCAGGTGGGCAAGGCCAAGGAGATCTTCGTGATGGACTATGACGGAGCCCGCGTCAAGCGGGTGACCGCCTTCAACACCATCAGCCTGTCGCCCGCCTGGTCTCCCGACGGACGCGAGATCGCCTTCACCTCCTATCGCGGCGGCACGCCGCGTCTGATGATCCTCAGCAGCGCCGGCGATTTCCACGAAGCGGCCTTTCAGCAGGGCGAGGAGCTCAACAGCGCGCCGGCCTGGTCCCCGGACGGCAGCCTGCTGGCCTTCGCCAGCAGCCGCGACGGCAACGCCGAGATCTACACCCTGCGCCCCGCCGACCGCTCCCTGACCCGGGTGACGCGCAACGAGGCGATCGACACGTCTCCGGCCTGGTCGCCGAACGGCCGGGAGATGGCTTTCACTTCGGACCGCTCGGGGACGCCGCAGATCTACATCATGGGCAGCGAGGGCAACAACGTGCGCCGGTTGAGCTTCGAGGTGTCCTACTGCGACGCGCCATCGTGGTCGCCGCAGGGGGACAAGATCGCCTTCACGGCGCGGGTGCCGGGCGGCTTCGACATCTACGTCAAGGACCTGGCGACCGGCGAGCTGACCCGGGTGACCGAGAACAGCAACATCAACGAATGGCCGCGCTGGTCCCCGGACGGCCGGCACCTGGCGTTCGCCTCGAACCGCACCGGCAACTTCGACATCTACACCGTCGACGCGGACGGCTCAAACTTGAGACGGCTGACGCACGGAGGAAATAACTCGTCACCGTCGTGGTCCCGCTGAAGCCCTCATCAGGGTCGCCCGTCGCGATTGGGACCGCGTGCTATAATCCGGCGCGCCGCGTGGAACCGAATCCCCTCGGCGGCACGCCCGCCGCGCGCTGAGCCGGCGGGCCCCTGCAGTGAGGTCGTGCGACTCTGAATCCTCTTCTGAGGAGGTGACGCGATGACGCATGGTGTTTCGCGCCTGCTTCTGTTGGCGATGGTGGTCCTCTGCTGCGCGGCCCTGCCGGCGTGCAAGAGCGCGCCCAAGGCCGAGGCGCCGGTGACGACGCCGCCGGCCTTCCAGACGCCGGCGCCGGCCGAGAAGGTGGACGAGACGACAGGCTTCCAGGAGGCCCAGCCCGCCTCCGAGCAGGTCCGGGAGAGCCCGGCGAGCCTGGCGGAGAAGCTCAACGCCCAGGGCGTCCTGGAGGCGGTCTATTTCGACTTCGACAAGTACGACCTGCGCTCCGACGCCATCAAGACGCTTGGCGACGACGCGGCCCAGATAAGGAAGTATGGCCAGTTCAGGGTGCGCGTCGAGGGGCACTGCGACGAGCGCGGCACGGTCGAGTACAACCTGGCGCTGGGCGAGAAGCGCGCCCGCGCCGCGCGTGATTACCTGGTGTCGGTCGGTACCCCGGCGAGCCGACTGAGCATCATCAGCTTCGGCAAGGAGCGGCCGGTCGATCCGGGTCACACCGAGGAGGCCTGGGGCAGGAACCGCCGCGCGGAGCTCATATTCCTGGCCGAGTGAGATTCGCGGCGGCGGGCCTGGCCGCGGTGGTTTTCGCCGCGGCCTGCGGCTGCGCCACCGCCGGCTCGGCGCAGGTCCAGTCGGACCTCGACGCGATCCAGAACCAGCTCTGGAAGATTCAGAAGGACAACGCCGCCATGCTCGAACAGATCGACGCGCTCCGCGCCGTCCCAGCAGCCGGCGCCGGCCAGCCGGCGCCGGCGGAGATGCGGGCCCGTCTGGAGACGGTCGAGGGCGAGCTGCGGGCGCTGCGGCAGCGAGCAGAGGAGAGCGACGGGCGGTTGCGCGCCCTGGGCGAGGAGCTGCGGGCGACCCGCGCGCTCCTCGATCACCCCGTTCAGAGCGTCCCGCCGGCGGCGCCATCCGGCGTGACGCTCTCCCCCGCCCTCGGCGGTACATCCGCCGATGCGCCGGCGCTGGCGCCGGCCGCGCCAACGGACGCGCTGCGCGCCGGGGAGACCTACCTCGCGCGTCATCAGTACCAGGAGGCGATCGCCTCCTTCGACGCGGTGATTCGCGATCCGGCCGCCGGCGGACTGGCGGCGGCCGCATACTTGCAGAAGGGGTTTGCGCTACTCGAATTGAACCGCACCGCCGACGCGGTGGTCCACCTGCAGCATGTGGCCGCCGCCTATCCCGGCACCGAGGAAGCCCGGCTCGCGCGCGAGCGGCTGCAGGCTCTCGGCGTCGGAGTTCCCTGAACGAAGAAGGAGGAGGTCCCGCTCGTGGCACGCATACAATCGGCCGTCAAGAATATCCGCAAGAACCGCCGGCGCCGGGAGATCAACCGGGCCCGCCGCAGCCGGCTGCGCTCGCAGATCCGGAAGCTGCGCGAGCTGGTCGCGAGCAAGGACGCGCAGGCAGCCCGGACAGAGCTATCGGCGACCCTGAGCCTGCTCGACCGCTCGCAGACCAAGGGCGTCATCCACCGCAACACCGCCGCCCGCCACAAATCGCGGCTGACGCGTCTGGTCGCGTCGCTCGCCGGCGGGCGCTGATCGGACCATCGATGGCCCGCATCCGCAGGCGCGGCGAGCCGGCGATCACCGATCTGCACCGGCGCATGGAGCAAGTCATGGAGCACCTGCTCCACGACCTGGGTTCCTCCGCCTCGGCGGCCGCGTGGACGCCGCGGGCGGATGTCTACGAGACCGGGGACGGTCTGGCCGTCGTCCTCGAGATCCCTGGCGTCGAGCGGGATCGGATTGAAATCGTCGTCGAAGGCCCCTACCTGAGAGTGTCCGGCCGGCGCGACGAGCCGCAGGCCAGCGCCTGCATGCGCTGGCACCAGATGGAGATCGTCCGAGGTCCCTTTGAGCGCCTGCTCGCCCTCCCCCACGAGGTCGACGCGGCCGGCATCCGCGCCGTCTGCAAGGACGGCTTTCTGGTGATCACCATTCCGCGCGCCCCGGCGCGCGCGCGCGCCGTGCCGATCGAATCGAGCTAGGAGCCCCTGATGGACGACCTGGATCCCGACGGCACGGTGGTCCCCGACGAGGAAGCCGATGAGGAGGCGGCCGAGGACAAGGCGCGCGCCGCGCGCCCGGTGCCGTCCGCGCTGCCGATCCTGCCGCTCAAGAATACCGTCGTCTACCCGCAGATCCCGACCCCGCTGGTGGTCGGCCGGCCGTCGTCGATCAAGCTGATCGACCAGGCGATGCTGGGCGACCGGACCATCGGGCTGGTGTTGCAGAAGGACGCCGAGGTCGAGGAGCCGCAGCCGGGCGACCTGCACGAGATCGGCACCGCCGCCGTCATCCAGAAGCTGCTGAAGTTCCCCGACGGCACCCTGCGCCTGCTGGTGACCGGCATGGAGCGGGTGAAGGCGACGCGCTACGTCCAGACGCAGCCCCACATGATCGCCGAAGTGCAGGTGCTGCGCGAAGAGATCGAGCAGTCGGTCGAGCTCGAGGCGCTCGCTCAGAATCTCCAGACCCAGATCCAGAAGATGCTGACCCTGATGCCGATCGCCTCGGAGGATCTTGGCATCGCGCTGCTGAACGTCGAGGACCCCGGGCGGCTGGCCGACCTGACGGCGACGCTCCTGGTGCGCGACATCCCCCTGAAACAGGAACTCCTCGAGATGCTGTCGGTGAAGGATCGCCTGCGGCGCCTGACCCGGCACATCAACCGCGAGCTCGAGGTCATGGAGCTCGGCTCCAAGATCCAGAAGCAGGTGCAGGACGAGATGGAGAAGGGGCAGCGCGAGTTCGTGCTGCGCCAGCAGCTCAAGGCGATCCAGAAGGAGCTGGGGGCCGGCGACGACAACGAAGCCGAGATCAATCGGCTCCAGGAAGAAGTCGCCAAGGCCGGCATGCCTCCCCAGGCGAAGGAAGTCGCCGAACGCGAATTGCAGCGGCTGCGCACCATGCCGCCGGCCTCGGCCGAGCATGTCGTCAGCCGCACCTACCTGGACTGGCTGTGCGCCCTGCCCTGGTCGAAGGAGACGGAGGACAAGATCGAGCTCCCGGAAGCGCGCCGCATCCTCGACGAGGATCACTATGACCTGAACGACGTCAAGGAGCGGATCCTCGAATTCCTCGCCGTGCGCAAGCTGAAGGCGACGACGCGCGGTCCGATCCTCTGCTTCGTCGGCCCGCCGGGCACCGGCAAGACCTCGGTCGGAAAGTCGATCGCCCGGGCCATGGGGCGCACTTTTCACCGCTTTTCCCTGGGCGGGGTGCGCGACGAGGCGGAGATCCGCGGCCACCGGCGCACCTACGTCGGCGCCCTGCCCGGCCAGATCATCGTCGCCCTGCGCCGCTGCGGCACCCGCAACCCGGTCATCATGCTCGACGAGGTCGACAAGCTGGGCATCGATTTCCGCGGCGACCCGGCCTCGGCGCTGCTCGAGGTCCTCGACCCGGAGCAGAATTTCAATTTCGTCGATCACTACCTCGACGTGCCGTTCGACCTGTCCAAGGTCCTGTTCATCACCACCGCCAACATCCTCGACACCATCCCCGAGCCGCTGCGCGACCGGATGGAGGTGCTGGAGCTGTCCGGCTACATCGATGAGGAGAAGCTCGCCATCGCGCGCCGCTATCTGATCCCGCGGCAGTGGAGCGAGAACGGTCTGGCGCCGGACGACGTCGTCTTCGAGGACCAGGCCCTGACCCGCATCATCGCGCGCTACACCATGGAGTCGGGGTTGCGGAACCTGGAGCGGGAGATCGCCAAAGTTTGCCGCAAGGTCGCCCGCAAGCGGGCCGAGGGGCTGCAGGAACGCGTGACGATCCGCCCCGAGGATCTCGAGGAGTACCTCGGGCCGGAGAAATTCACCGCCGAGGCGGCCGAGCGGATGGCGGTCCCGGGCGTCGCCATCGGCATGGTATGGACCCCCGCCGGTGGTCGCATCCTGTTCATCGAGGCGACCCGGATGCCGGGCGGCAAGTCGCTGACGCTGACCGGCCAGCTCGGCGATGTCATGCGCGAGTCGGCGCAGGCGGCGTTGTCCTACGTGCGCAGCCGGGCGAAGTCCCTGGGCCTCGAGGCGAGGTTTTTCGACAACAGCGACCTGCACATCCACGTGCCGGCGGGGGCGATTCCGAAGGACGGGCCGTCCGCCGGGGTGACCATGGCCACGGCGATGGTGTCGCTGCTCACCGGGCGGCTGGTCCGCCCCGACACGGCGATGACCGGCGAGATCACCCTGCGTGGCAAGGTGCTGCCGGTCGGCGGCATCAAGCAAAAGGTGCTGGGCGCCTACCGGGCCGGCATCAAGACGGTGATCATGCCATCCGAGAACCGCAAGGACCTCAAGGAGATCCCGGACGAGGTGCGCCAGAAGCTGACCTTCAAGTTCGCCTCCACGGTGGACCAGGTCCTCGACGCGGCGCTGCAGCCGGCCACCGGCCGGGCCGCCAAGGCTGAACGCTCGCCGGCGGTCGGGAGCAGGCGCGCGCCGGCGGCCCGCAAGCCGGCGGCGCCGCGACGGACCGTGGCCCGTCGCCCCGCCGCCGCCCGGCGCGCCGCAGTCACCCCTTGATCACGCCGATCGGCACCAACTTCGCGACCACCCGGGAGATCCCGGCCCGCTCCACCACGCCGACCACGTCCGCCACGTCCTTGTAGGCCTCCGGGATCTCCTCCGCCAGCGTGTCGTAGCCGTCGGCGCGCACCGCGATGCCGCGCGCCTCCATCTCGCGAACGATCGACCGCCCGCGGGCGCTCTTCTTCGCCGCCTTGCGGCTCATCCGGCGGCCGGCGCCGTGACACGTCGAGCCAAAGGTCTCCTCCGAGGCCCGCGCCGTGCCGACCAGCACGTACGAGTAACGGCCCATGTCGCCCGGGATCAGCACCGGCTGGCCGACGCTCCGGTAGGCCTCGGGGGTCTGCGGATGATTCGGCGGGAACGCCCGGGTCGCCCCCTTGCGGTGCACGCACAGGCGGCGCGGCCGGCCGTCGACGACGTGCGTCTCGATCTTGGCGATGTTGTGGCAGACGTCGTAAACGACGTCCATCGCGAGTTCACGCGGCCCCTTCCCGAACACCTCCTGGAATGACTGCCGAACCCAGTGGGTGATCAGCTGCCGGTTGCCGAAGGCGAAATTGGCGGCGGCGTACATCGCTCCCATGTAGCGCCGCCCTTCCGGCGAGGACAGCGGCGCGCAGCACAGCTGCGGATCGGGGAGCCGGATGCCGTAGCGGCGCGCCGCCTGCAGCATCTCCTGCAGGAAGTCGTCGCACACCTGATAACCGAGGCCGCGCGATCCGGTGTGGATCGACACGGTGATGGCTTCCGGTTCCAGGCCGAGGGCGCGCGCCGCCGCCTCGTCGAAGATCTCGGCGACCCGCTGCACCTCGACGAAATGATTGCCGGAACCGAGCGTGCCGAGCTGCGGGCGCCCCCGCTCGCGGGCCCGCGCCGAAACCTGCCCGGGATCGGCGCCCTCGAGAACCCCGCCCTCCTCGATGTGGCGCAGGTCCTCCGGCTCGCCCATCCCCTGACGCACCACCCAGCCCGCTCCCTCGCGCAGCAGCCGGTCCTCGTCCCTGGCGGTCAGCTTGAAGTCGGCGCGGTGCGAGCCGACGCCCGTCGGAATGTTGCGGAACAGCGCCTCGACCAGCGGGCGACTCTTCCCGGCGACTTCGCCGGCGCTCAGGCCCGAGCGCAGCAGGCGCACGCCGCAATTGATGTCGTAGCCGACGCCGCCGGGCGAGATGACCCCGGTCTCGAGATCGAAGGCGGCGACGCCGCCGATCGGAAAGCCGTAGCCCCAGTGGATGTCGGGCATCGCCAGCGAGGCGCGCACGATCCCGGGCAGGCAGGCGACGTTCGCCACCTGCCGCAACGCCTCGTCCTGCCGGATGTCCTCCATCAGCCGCGCGTCTGCGTAGACGATGCCGTCGACATTCATATCGCCCTGACGCCGAATGCGGTAGCGGCAGGGGTCGAGCTTCTCGACCTGGATCGGCTCTGCATCGTGCGCGCGTTGCTTCATGAAGTCATTCTAGCCCCGAGCGACTCGGCGGCGCGCGGCCCGGCCGAATACTCGGACAGGCTCCTAGCCCGGATTTCTCACCGGGGTTCGTCGCGAGACCGCGCAGATGGCCGTCATGACGGGCACCCGCAGCGGCGAGGACCCGAAACGTAT
>JAGYID010000065.1 GCA_018606725.1 Acidobacteriota bacterium | reverse complement strand
TTCCCCTTCTTCGCCTTGCGCCGGCCGGCGATCACTCCCGCCGCGGCGCCGTAGGCCGCTCCCTTGCCGGCGTCGTCGCTGGCGATTTCGCCGATGAGCGCCCCAGCCGCGGCGCCCTTCACGGCGCCGGCCGCGCCGGCGCCCTTGCCGGCCTGCTGCACCTGCTCCTTCTGCTGCGCCGCCTGTTGCTGCTGCTGTTGCGCCTGCTTCTGCAGCGCGAACGGGTCGGTGCCGGTGTTCTGGGTGGCGTAGGTGTAGCACGCCGCTTCGTCCTGCGACTGCTGCTCGGGCGTCTGGCCCTTGGTCGGGAAGGCGTAGACGTTCATGGTGGCGGCGAGGGTCTTCTGCGCCGGTGGCTGAGCGGGAGGCTGGGCCGGCGGAGCCTGGGCGAAGATCACGGATGCCGCCGCCACGGCGATCACCGTGGTGATAGCGGAAAGGCGTTTCATGGGCGTTCCTCCTTGGCGATGAATCCTGCGTGTCTGATGTTGCGCTATCTGGTTGTGGAAGCGGGCGTGCACGCTCCGAAGGCGGTCACGCTGATCCCCTCGAATGCGACCGCCACGGTGGCCGTGCCGGTCTTTTCTTGAAGGACGTAGCTGAAGGCGCGGCCGTTCTCGAACCCCTGCAGGACGATCCTGCCGCCGCTCCGCTCGACGCGGGCGATCGGGGTGCTCCGGTTCAGGCCGCTCGCCTTGGTCGTGCTCAGCCGCTTCTGCGTCAGATCGATTTCGATGAACTGCGGGATGTTCAGATCCAGCGGCGAGCCGGTCTCGCACTCGCCGTCCTCCCAGCACATGATCACCGTGCTGGCGGCGCAGACGAGCCGGTCGGCGGTCGTGATGTCGTCGGCCAGGGCCGGCGCCGATGCCAGCGGCAGCACCGCCATCAGCAGCAGGGCGGAACCGGTTGAAACGCCCGCGAATCGCAGCATGACTCTCCTCCGTGTCGGCCGTTCAATTCCAGATCGAGAGCGCGGCGGCGATTCACTTCAGCCGGATCGAATCATCAATGCCGCACTCATTTCCTGAGTAGAGCGGGATGCTAGCACAAACCCGCAGGGCGCGTCCGGATGACGCGGGTCCCGGTGAGGCGGGTTCTGGCCATTTGACACTCTTCGCGGGGCTGTGTTACAGAGCGCGCCGAATGACCACGCACCGTGGTGACCGCGCCCTTGTCGCGTTGCTGGCTGGCGCGCTGGCCCTGCTCCTGCCGGGGATGGCTCTGGCCCAGGTCCCGTCCGGGGGGTCGCCGGCGGCCCCGGCGCCCACGGCGGCCAAGGCTCCCCCGGCGAAGAAGTTCTTCGCCGGCGGCGGTCTGGGCCTGTCGTTCGGCGATGTCGACTATGTCAGCCTGATGCCGTGGTTCGGGTACCAGTTCAACCCGCGCGTCGCCGCCGGCGTCGGCGTGGAGTACGCCTACCTGAACGACAATCGCTACGACCCGGCACTGAGCACGTCCGATTACGGCGTCAATGTTTTCACCCGGATCACCATCGTGCCGGGGGCGTTCGCGGCGGTCGAGTACGAGTACCTGCGCTACGAGTATTACGCCACCTCCAACCAGAAGGTCAGCGACGACTACTCGAGCATCTTCGTCGGCGGCGGGCTGGCGCAGCCGATGGGCGGCAACGCGGTCTTCATCGTCTCGGCGATGTACAACCTCTCCTGGTCGGAGATCGATCCAAGTCCGTACGACTCCCCCTGGGTCATCACCGCCGGGGTCAGCGTCGGGTTCTGAGTCGGACGGGGCCCCGGCGTCACGGCCCGGTGAACGAATGCGCCTGCGGGTGAGCGTCTCATTGTTGATGCTGCTGCTGGCCGGCTTCGCTCCGGCAGCGCCGCGAGCGGACGGGGCCGCGCCGGCGCCGGCCGCGGAGGCTGGCGCCGCCGGGCCGCAGACGACTCCGCCCCGCCGGCCGCCGCGCGTGACGCTCGTTCTCAGCGGCGGCGGGGCCCGCGGCGCGGCGCACATCGGCGTCCTCAAGGTCCTCGAGGAGCTGCACGTCCCGGTCGACCTGATCGTCGGCACCAGCATGGGCTCGATCATCGGTGGCCTGTACGCCAGCGGATGGAGCGCGAAGGAGATCGAGTCGCTGCTGACCGACACCGACTTCAGCACGGTGCTCGTCGATCGTCCGGAGCGCGACGACAAGTCGTTCCGCCGCAAGCAGGATGATCTCCAGTTCCTGATCCCGCTGAAGCTGCGCTTCAAAGGACTGAAGCCGTACATCCCTCCGGCCGCGCTGGGCGGTCAGAGGCTCGAGCTCCTGCTGCGCACCCTGGAGATCGACTCGACCGACGAGCGCGATTTCGATCAATTCCCGATCCCGTATCGCGCCGTGGCCGCCGACCTGGTCACCGGCGAGGCGGTCGTCCTCGGCAAGGGAAGCCTGGCGGCCGCGATGCGCGCCAGCATGTCGGTCGCCGGGGCGTTCGCGCCGGAGGTGATCGACGGCCGGAAGCTGGTGGACGGCGGCGCCGCCGCCAATCTGCCGGTTGGCATCGCGCAGAGTCTCGGCGCCGGACCGATCGTCGCCGTCGACATCACCAGCCCGCTCAACACCGAGCAGGAGCTCGGCTCCTTGTTCTCCGTCCTCGATCAGATGACCGGCTTCCTGACCGTCGGCAACCGGGTGGAGGACCTCAAGCGGCTGGGTCCCGGCGACGTCCTGATCCAGCCGCAACTGGGCGATATCGGCTTCGCCGATTTCAAGCGGGCCGCGGAGGCGACCGGCCTCGGCGAGGCGGCGGCGCGGGCGGTCATCGACCGGCTGCGCGGCTTCGCGGTCAGCGAGTCGGAGTATGCCGCCTTCCAGGCCCGCCACCACCGGCGGCCGATCGAGGCGGTCGTCCCGGCCGAGGTCCGGCTCGAAAACACCAGTTGGGTGTCCGACGAGGTCGTGCGCCGGCGGATCCACGTGCCGGCGGGACAACCGCTGGACCTCAATCTGCTGCGCAGCGATCTCTTGAGGCTGCACGCCCTCGAGTACTTCGGGACGATCCGCCAGAACTTCGAGCCGGCCGACGGGCGCGGCGTCCTGACGCTGCGGACCCCTTTAAAACCCTACGGACGCAACAGCCTGCAGTTCGGGCTTAATTTCAGGGACGACTTCCAGGGCAACGCCGGCTATACCCTGGCGGTCCGCCACCAGGCGCTGGCCGTCAACCGGCGCGGCGGCGAATGGCAGAACGTCGGCCAGCTGGGCGACACGACGCTCCTGTCCACCGAGTTCTACCAGCCGCTCGACGTCGGCATGAACTGGTTCGTCGATCCGGCGGCCGGGATCCGCAAGCAATCGCGATCGATCTTCGTCGACGGCGAGCCGGTCAGCGAATATCGAATCAGCACCTCCGAGGAGCGACTCGACGCCGGGCGGGTCCTCGGTCGCTGGGGGGAGATGCGTCTCGGGGCCTTCCATTCCAACACGACCGCCGACCTGCGCATCGGAGTGCCGCAGTTCCCCGACACGACCGAGAAGGACGGCGGGCTGCGCCTCGGATTTCGCGTCGACACGCGCGAGGACGTCGTCTTCCCGCAGCACGGCCTGGAGATCGACGCCGGCTACAGCGAATCGCTCGAGAGCTTCGGCGCGACCAGCGATCACCGCGTCGCCACGCTGCGCATCGCCGACCCTTCTTCCATCGGACGGAATACGTTCGTCCCGGGACTCGAGGTCGGGACGCTCATCTCCGGACCGCCGTCGGTGGGCAATTTCTTCAGTCTCGGTGGTCTCCTGCGCCTGTCGGGGCTGGGGGACGACGAGCTGGTCGGGACGCGGTACGGCCTCGCCACGCTCACCTATTATCGCGAGCTGGCCGGCTTCAGCCTCGGCACCCTCGGACCGAAGCTGTACGCCGGCATGTCCCTCGAGGGAGGGAACACCTACCTGACGGGCGAGCCGGTGACCCTGGACTCGCTGCGCTTCAGCGGCTCGGTGTTCGTCGGCGCCCGCAGCCCGCTCGGGCCGGTCTACTTGGGGTACGGACTGGCCGAAGGGGGACGGCGCCGCATCTACCTGAACATCGGGGCGCGCTTCTGAAGTCCGCGCTCTTCGGTCCCGAACCTCTGCCTACGCGAACCTCTGCCGACCGATGCAGGGCTTTCGGAACTGTGGTATAAGGCGGCATTCCGCGTCATGGTCCGGTGACCCCTTGAGCCGCCATCGACCGGGTTGGAGACTGCGCATGCGCCTAAGACATCCGCTCTCTCTCGTTGCCGTCCTGACCGTGTGTCTTCTCTCCGTCGTTGCCCCCGCGCGGGCCGACTTCGCCGAGAGGCCCGACCGGGTGCAGCTGTACCTCGGCGGCACGGCGGCCGAATTCTCCACCGAGGCGGGCCTGGGCGCCTCGAACGGGGCCGCCGGCGTCAGCATCAATTTCGAGGACCTCTTCGACCTGCCGATCGACAAGACCGCGGCCCGCCTGGACGGGGCCTGGAAGATCAGCGAGCGGCAGTACATCGACTTCGGCTACGTCAAGTTCGACCGCACCGCGGCCCGAAACGTCGCGCAGGACTTCACCTGGGGCGATAACACGATTCTGGCGGGCGCCTACGTCGAGTCGAGCTTCAACACCACTTTCCCGTATGCCGCCTGGCGCTATGACTTCCTGCACCTCGACCAGGTGCGGATCTCCGGCTCGGCCGGCATCACCTACCTGAACCTCAGCACCGATCTCACGGCCACCGGAGACCTCGTAGATATCAACGGCATGCCCTACACCGGGACCTACGCCAAGGGCGCGTCAATCCAGTTCCCCACGCCGCTGTTCGGCCTGCAGCTCGACTGGGCGCTGCGCCGCCACCTGGTCCTGACCTTCTTCAACCGCCTGCTCTACATCAACTTCGCCGGGATCAGGGGAGGGATCGAGGAGCGCACCATCCGCCTGAAGTGGGCCTTCACAAAATATTTCGGCCTCGCCGTCGGCTTGGACAAGAACTCCATCGTCCTCCGCGAGTACGATACCGGCGACTACAAGGCGAGCTTCAATTACACAGTCCAGGGGTTCAGCGGCTACCTGACGTTTCAATTCTGATCGATCCACCAACCGATCGATCCCTCAACCGGCCTTCGAAGGAGGCACTCGAAGTGAAACGCATTTTGTTCACCGTCATCTTGATGGCCGCCGCCGCGGTGATGATCCCCGCCCGGGCGCAGGGCCTGCATGACGAAATCGCCCTGACCCGCCAGGAGATCCAGACCGACCGCCAGGCGATCGTCGCCGCCAACCTGCAGCTCTCCGAGACCGAGGCCACGGCGTTCTGGCCGCTGTACCGCGCCTACCGGCAGGACATCGATGTCCTCGGCGACCGCATGGTCAAGCTGATGGAGGACTACGCGGCCAATTACAAGACCCTGACCGACGACAAGGCCTCATCCCTGCTCGACGAGTCGCTGTCGATCCAGGCCGATGAGATCAAGATCATGTCGAAGCATGCGAAGAAGATGCGCGCCTCCCTGTCCGGCAAGACGGTGGCGCGCTTCTTCCAGATCGAGAACCAGCTGAACCACATCCTGCGCGCGCAGCTCGCCGACGAGATCCCGCTGGTCAAGAACAAGTAGCGGAAGAGGACCGATTCGCCGAAGCGATATCGGCAAAGAACAGGAGGAGCCATGAGTCAGAGGAAGCGTTGGGTAGTGACCCTGATGTTGGCCCTGGGCACGGTGGGCTGGTTTGCCGCCGGTGCGTCAAGAGTCCGCGCGGCAACAGAGAGCAACCGCGCGGAAACCTGGGAATTCATGATTCCGGTGCGCTACCTGCCCGGATATAGCAACGACTTCGATGGCGGCTCCAGTATCGAGATCAACGACGACATCGGCTGGGGCTTCGGGCTCGGCTACAATTTCAACGAGCACCTGAACCTGGATTTCGAGTTTGCGTGGACCAGCGCGAACTATAAGGCGACGATCGCCAGCTCCGAGCTCATCCCGCAGGCCGACTGGAAAGCAAATGGAACGTTGGATGCCACCTCGAGCACTTTCAATCTCACCTACAACTTCATGTCCAAGACCTTCACACCGTACATCTCCCTCGGGGTCGGCTGGTCGTGGGTCGACAGCAACATCGCGAATGGCCCTCCGGATACTTACTGCTGGTGGGACCCCTGGTACGGAAATATCTGTGGCTCGTACTATGACACTTACTCGGCGAGCGGGTTTTCGTACGGCTTCGGTGCGGGGCTGCGGTTCGAGCCGAAGGAGAGCTTCTTCCTGAGGGTCGGGATCAACGACAACTGGCAGGATTACGGGAGCTACAGCAACACCGGCACGCCCGATTTCTTGTCCTACCGCATCGATATGGGCTGGAAATTCTAGAAATCTGATCGGATAGATCCGGCGGGCGCCGGAATGTCGCGCATGCGCGGGCTGACGGCCAGGCTCGTCCTCGGGATTCTCGGCGGCTGTCTCGTCCTCTACGTCGCGATCCTGGCCGATGTGCACCACAAGACGCGGGCGATCGTTCTCGATCGCGCCCACGACCAGGCCCGCCTGCTCCATCGGGACGCCGCAGGGCGGTTGACCGCCGCCCTGCGGCCGGTGGAGGAGATCCCGGAGCGCCTCGCACGCCTTCTCGGCACGACGGCGATCGACCGCGCCACTCTCGACAACGTCCTGCGCCTGGCGGTCGCCAACAACCCCGGTCTGCTCGGCCTGACGGTGATCCTCGATCCGCCCGGCCCCGGCCGGGGCGCGCCGCCGTTCGCGGTGCGCTGGCTCCGCCGCGGCGGTGAGCCGGTTCGCGAGGACCTGGGTGCCGGCCCCGCGGCGCCGCCGGAGCCGGACTGGTTTCGGCGGGCGCGGGCCGAGGGGAAACCGCTGTGGTCCGAGCCGCATCTCGACCCGTCGAGCGGCGGTGTGGTCCTCACCCGGGTGGCGCCGATTGCGGCTGGGGCGTCCGGCGTCGTGGCGGTCGACGTGTCGCTCGCCTGGCTGCAGGACGACGTCGCCTCGATCAAGGTCGAGCGGACCGGCTTCGCCTTCGTGGTGTCGCGCTCCGGACTGTTCCTCGCCCACCCCGACCGCGGCCTGATCCTCACCCGCAGCCTCGATGAGGTCGCCCGGGCGGTCGGGGACACCGCCCTGTCGGAAGCGACGCAGCGGATGACCCGCGGCGAGTCGGGTTTCGTGCGCGCCGTCAGCCCGCGCACCGGCCGGCCGGGCTGGTTCTTCTACGGTCCGCTGCCGGCCGTCGACGGATCGTTCGGCGTGATGTTCCCCGAGAACGAGATCGCCGAGGACGTCGATCGGCTCGATCGGCGGATGGCGTGGCTCGGCGCCGGCGGCGCACTGGGCCTGACGCTGATCGTCGTGCTGCTGTCGGTGCGGATCACCGGTCCCCTGCGCCGGCTGGCCGGCGCCACGCGCGAGGTCGCCGCCGGACACCTCGATGCCGACCTCCCGGCGATCCGCTCGCACGACGAGGTGGGGCAGCTCACCAGCGATTTCCGGCAGATGCAGCAGTCGCTGGCGCGCTACGTCGAAGACCAGCGGCGCACGGCCGCCGAGGCCGAACGGCTCGAGAGCCAGCTGCGGATCGCGCGCGAGATCCAGATCGGGATTCTCCCGGCCGATCCGTCGGCGGTGGTGCGCGGGACCGGCCTGGAGGTCCACGTCGTCCTGCACCCGGCGCAGCAGGTGGGCGGCGATCTCTACGATGTCATCCGGCTCGGCGATGACCGTCTGGCGGTCGTCATCGGCGACGTCTCGGGCAAGGGGATCCCCGCCTCGCTGTTCATGGCGATGTCGAGCACGCTGGTCCGCAACGCCGCCCGCCGGGAGACGAAGCCGGACGAGATCCTGCGCCAGGTCAACGACGAGCTGGTGACAAGCAACCCGCGCAATATGTTCGTCACGCTGCAGTGCTTGATGATCGAACCGCGCGACGGCCGGGTCACGGCGGCGACCGCCGCTCATCTTTCGGCGGTGTTGCTGGGCGACGGCGCGCCCCGCTTCGTCTTTCCGTCCAGCGGCAGGATGGTCGGCGTCTTCCCGAACCTCAAGGTCCAGAGCGAGACCCTGATCCTCGAAGCGGGGCAGACGCTCGTCCTCTACAGCGACGGCGTCACCGAGGCGTTCGACCCGGCCGAGGAGCTGTTCGGCGACGATCGCCTGCTGGCGCGGCTCGCCGAGCGGCCGGGCCGCACCGCCGCCGAGACGGTGGAGAGCGTGCTCGAAGCGGTCCGCCTCCACGCCGGCAGCGCCGCGCAATCGGACGACATCACCATCCTCGCCCTCAAGCGCCTGCCGTCTTCATGATCAAGCGCTCGCGGGAGGTGTCCGCGGAAAGGTTCGCGGGCGGCGCACCCCCCAAGTTCGCGGCGCGCCAAGAGAACGAATCGCGCTATCCTTACCCCCTTACCCTCGTAACCAGGCAACCTGAAGGAGCGTCAATGACGAGTCACCCGAGTACGCCGAGCGCGCCGAGCATGCCGAGTACGCCCCGCATGCGCAGACGGATGATGTGGACCCTCGCGGTGGTGCTGTTGTGCTCCGTCGCGCCGTTGTTCGCCGGCGGAGGCGGGGATGACGGCGACTGGGAGCTGGGCGCCTACTGGGGCGTCGTTACTCCCGACAGCTACAACGGGGTCGACCCGGACGGCGGCTCGCTTTACGGGGTGCGTGTCGGCTACTTTTTGACGCCGCGCTGGAGCGTCGAAGGCTCCTACCAGAAGTTCTCGACCACGGGGGACCTCAGCGGCACCGAGTCGGACGTCGAGCTGAACGCCCTGCGTGCGAATATCCTGTTCAATTTCCGCCCGGCGAAGAAGTTCCGCTGGTTCATGACGGCGGGCCTCGGCAGCGAGGCGACCAAGGCGAATGACCTCAACATCGACCAGACTGACTTCAGTTACAACGTCGGCGCCGGCGGGCGCTGGTACTTCGGCCGGCAGAAGCACTGGGGCTTGCGCGCCGACGCCCGCTGGATCGAAGTCAGCGCCGGCGACAACATCGACGGTACGCAGAGCAACTACGAGGGGAACGGCGGCATCTTCTGGTCGTTCGGGGGCGGCGTGCCGACCGACGCCGACGGCGACGGCGTCCCCGACGGCAAGGACAAGTGCTCGGGCACTCCGAAGGGGGCCCACGTCGACGAGAAAGGATGCCCGAAGGACAGCGACACCGACGGCGTCTACGACGGCATCGACAAGTGCGCCAGCACCCCGAAGGGATGGAAGGTCGACAGCAGCGGCTGTCCCGCCGATAGCGACGGCGACGGCGTCGCCGATGCGGTGGACGCCTGCGCGGGCACGACCAAGGGCGCCAAGGTGGACGAGCGCGGCTGTCCGACGGAGGATGCCGACGGCGACGGCGTCTACGACGGCGCCGACCGCTGCCCCGGCACGCCGAAGGGCGCCAAGGTGGACGGCGTCGGCTGTCCGACGGACGCCGACCGCGACGGCGTCTGGGACGGCATCGATCAGTGCGCCAGCACGCCGGCCGGAACGAAGGTCGATCCCGCCGGCTGCCCGGTCCAGGCGGCGCCGGCTCCGGCAGCGCCACTCTGACCCCTGACTCCTACGCCGTGCTGCAGCGGGTCGCCGATTCGCTGAAGGACCACTCCGAGGTGCGGATCGAGGTCGGCGGCCACACCGATTCGACCGGCAGCCCCGCGACCAACCAGAAGCTGTCGCAGGGGCGTGCCGAGGCGGTGCGCGACTACCTGATCAGCCAGGGCCTCGACGCGACGAGGCTCACCGCCAAGGGGTACGGCTCGACGCGATCGATCGCCGACAACGCGACCACCGACGGGCGCGCCCGCAACCGCCGCGTCGAGCTGGCGCGGATCGGCTAGAGCTCACCCTGCGCCAGTTTCGACCTCGGAGCGTTACTTCTTTTTCTTGTCGGGCGCCGGCGGGAAGTTGAGGAACAGCTTCTTCAAGGCGGACTGCAGCGTCTTCTGGTTCTTCTCGGCCTTGTCGGAGATGTAGTCGGACGCCGAGCCGCGCCAGATCAGCTGCTTCGATTTGGCGTCGAACATGTCGACGACGAGGGTGCCGATGTCATAGACGTACTCCGTCGTCGTGGCGCTGCCCATGCCGACCCCCCAGCCGCCATAGCCGTAGCCTCCCCAGCCGCCGGTATAGAAGGTGTTGAGGCTCCGCTTGGTGTCGGTGGCCCCGTGCAGGACGGCTTCGACGTCGGCCCCGCCCCCCTCCTGCTCGGTCCATCCCCTCGCGGTGATCGCCTTGGTGACCTCGCCGAGAACCCGCTTCTCGCCGATCTCGTTCCCCCACCCGGTGCCGATCTTGACGCTGAACGTCTTGATGGCGGTGAAGTCGGTGCTGTGATCGTAATCGGTCTTGACCTTCGCCGCGGCGAAGGCCACGCCTGCTGCGGCGCCCAGCACGAAGACCAGGGTTGCCAGACGAATCACGCTTCTCATCGTGTTCTCCTTGGAAATGCCTTCCGTCGTGGAGCGGAACGAATGCTCACCGGCCGCGGCCGCCTCTCATTGCGCAGTCTGGGCCGCGTTCTGCCGCGCCTTCTGGCGCGCCGCGGCGCGGACCGCCTCGTACTGTTTCATCTGCTCGGCGCTGAGCACCTGTCCCAGGCGGGCCGCGGTGTCGGCCTGGATCTTCTGGATCTCCGGCAGGACCGGCCGGCGGGTCACGGGGCCGCCGGTCGACCCGGTCTGCGCCGCCAGGACCGCGCGCTTGCGCTCGAAATCGTCGCACAGGATCGGCCGCACGCGCGGCACCTGGTCGTCGGTCAGGGACAGCGGCTGCTTCAGCGCCGCCACCGCCTCGTCGCAGACGGTGTCCTTGATCTTCTGATCGATCTCCTGGCGGATCACCAGGGCCTCCTTCATCTGGGCGGGCGTGAGGATATGTTCCAGGTTGGTCTGGAAACGGGTCCGGGTCTCGCGGATCTCCTGCATCAGCGCCGGCAGCGAGGGGCCGCCCGCGCCGGAATATTCGACCAGGAGACCGCGCAGCGCGCCGAAGTGCTCGATCAGGAGGGGGCGGATGCGGGTGACCTGGTCGCCGGTCAGATGCAGCCTCTCCCGCACGTTCGCCAGCGCCTGGTCGGCCAGCATCTCCATGGAGGGAGCGGCCGCCTGGGTCGTGGCGGGCGCCGGATTGGCCGCGGCCGCGGGCGCCGGATCGGCCGCCACCGCGGCGGTAATTGCCAGAAGTCCGAGCCACGCCGTCGCGGCGGCGCGGCGGAGTCGCCTTGGGGTCGTCATCGATCCTCCATCGCAGTGTCTCGTCATGTGTGTCGGGGACCGCAGTCTATTCGAGACTCCGCTCGATGACAAGACTGTGGACAAACGGCGGCCGTCGTAATAATGTTCCGCACCGCGCCTGTTCGCCCCCGGCCTCGATGCCCCTCGGCGACGACGGCGTGCCCTCGCAGGCGGCGATCCGGTTTTCCTTTCCGAAAGGCGGGACCATGACACCGAAGGGGATGAAGTACCTGGCGCTGTTGATGTGCGGCACGCTGGCCGTGATCCTCGGCTGCGGCGCGGCCGGCAAGCAGGCGGTGGAGCTCAAGACCGAAGACGACAAGACGCTCTACGCCCTCGGCCTCTCCATGGGCGGCAACCTGAAGACGCTCGGGTTGAACCCCGCCGAGATCGCCGCCGTGCAGTCCGGGCTGGCCGACGGTGCCAGCGGCGCCAAGCCGCAAGTCGAACTGGAGACCTACGGCCCGAAGATCCGCGAGCTGGCCCAGGCGCGCGCCGCCAAGGGAGCGCAGGTGGAGAAGGACAGGGGGCAGGCGTACATCGACAAGGCGGCCGGCGAGACGGGGGCGAAGAAGACCGCTTCGGGGCTGGTCTACGTCCAGGTGCAGGACGGGACCGGCGCCTCGCCCACCCCGGCCGACGCGGTGAAGGTGCACTACCGCGGCACGCTCACCGACGGCACCGAGTTCGACAGCTCCTACAAGCGCAACGCGCCGGTCGATTTCCCGCTCGGCCAGGTCATCCCCTGCTGGACCGAGGGTCTGCAGATGATGAAAGCCGGGGGCAAGGCGAAGTTCGTCTGTCCGGCGGCGATCGCCTACGGCGACAACGGCCGGCCGCCGGTGATCCCGGGCGGTGCGACGCTGGTGTTCGAGGTCGAGCTGCTGGAGGTCGCCAAGGGCGGCGCGGCCGCCGCGGCCCCGCCGGCGGGGCACCAGCGATAGAGCTCTCCCGGAAGCCGGTCAGGGTCTCCGGTCGAACAGGCTCCTGCGACTGCCGCTGGACATCACGCGGCGGGGGCTGTTGCGGTGAGATTGCGTTTGGCCTATGATGCGGTGTGTCAAGCCATGCGGTTCGCTACGTTTTCAGCTGCCGGCGGCAGCATTCGAGAGGGTTCCCGATGAAGACCTTGCTGAAGTCCTGGTTGATGCTCGCACTGCTGCTCGTCTTTGCCGCTCCGGTGCTGGCCGCCTCGTCGGCCGCCTCCCAGGCGGACAAAGTGGCCTCGAAGATGCTCGACTTCGACAAGGCGGTCGGAGAGGCTTCTGCCCAGATCGACCTCACCCTGAACGCCATGAACGCCATCGCCGCCGCGCCGGGAGCGGATATGGCCTCGAAGTACAAGGACTTCGGCGCTCAGGTGAAGAAGCTGCAGTCGATGGCCGACAAGGCCAAGAGCCGGTCGCAGCAAGCCACCGCGCAGAGGGAGGACTACCTCAAGGAGTGGCAGGCTTCGCAGTCGAAGATTCAGAACGAGCAGCTCAAGAGTGCGTCGGAAGCCCGGCGCAACGAGCTGCTGCCCAAGATCGAGGCGGTCAAGGCGGCCATGGGTGCGGCGAAAGACACCTTCACCCCGTTCATGGCGGACCTCAACGACCTGAACCTCTACCTGGGCAACAATCTCAACGCGGCGGGAGTCACCGGGGCGAGCAGTTTGATGGAGAAGTGCAACGCCGACGGCGCCAAGATGAAATCCGATATCGCGACCGGGCAGGCCGCCCTGAAGGATCTGGCCACCAGCATTCAGCCGGGCGGCGCCGCACCAGCCAAGTAAGCCGACGCTTCCCTGCCAAGAACAGTAGGCCCGGCCAGAGAGCCGGGCCTATTTTTTTCTGTCACCGGGATCGGACTAGGACTGCTACTCGTCCTCGCGCGGGGGCTGCGGGCCGGGGCGGATGCCGGCGATGTCCGGATCCTCTCCGGGGGGGATTACGGTTCCCCTCTCATCGCGTTCCTTCTTCCTCTGAATCCGGCGGGCTTCCTTATCCTGCCGCCGCTCCTGGCGGGCCATTTCCTTCTGCCGCTTCTTGAACGTGGAGCTCGATCGTCGTGCCATGACAGACCCCCGGCGGGCAAAGTGAAACTGTCATTGCGGCGGCCGTCGTCAGAGACTGCGCTTTCGCGCCCGGAGACCGCGCCGGCTGCCGCCGTCTCTCCGGAATTTCGGGGCGTCGCCGCGAGGCGCCTGGTGGCCGCCGCCGAAGTCGCGCATCGAAGGACCCGGCCGTCGGGCCGGGCCCCGCTCTGAGCGCTCGCGCGCCTCACTGACGCTGATCGCCCGCCCCTGCAGCTCCTTGCCGTTGAGCTCGGAGATGGCCCGCTGCGCCTCTTCGTCCGATGACATCTCGACGAACGCGAAACCCCGCGAACGGCCGGTCATCCGATCCCGGATGACCGCCGTCGCTTCGCAGGTGCCGGCGCTGGAGAACATCTCCTTCAACTCGTTCTCCGTCGTTTCGAAGGCCAGATTGCCCACGAACAACTTGCGTCCCATGCGTCGTTAGTCTCCGCTCTCAGGCAGGTCGGACGTTCGAGGCGGCCGGACCCTTGGGTCCCTGCACGATGTCGAACTCAACGGCCTGACCTTCAGCGAGGGTCTTGAAACCCTGCATGCTGATCGCCGAGTGATGGACGAAGACGTCCTTGGACCCGTCGTCCGGGGTGATGAATCCGAAACCCTTCGCGTCATTGAACCACTTCACCTTGCCTCTGGCCATCGACTGCCTCTCCTGCCCATCGGAGCAACGCTCCTCGGGCGATACGCGGGCGTAACTGCCCTCTTGCCACTTCACTGCGGGTGCACGGACACCTTCAGCGGAAAACAACGCGGTGCGTCGTGGTCGGCTGCATTGGACGGGGATCCGAGGCACGCTCACGCTGAAGCGTAGTCGATGCCGACCCGCGAGTCAATGATTACTTGGGTGACGAGGACTTGCCGGACGACGACTTGGGGGGTGGCGGCGGGAACTCCTTGAACATTTTTCCGGTGACCTGGCTGAGGAGGCTCTCCATCTGCTGCGGGCTTGGTCGCTTCCCCTCGGAGAACGTCTTGGTGGCGACGCCCCTCCAGATCAGCTTCTGCCCGTCGGCGGCGACGACATCGACCAGCAGGGTGCCGGTCGTCACATCACGCAGGTTGACCGAGCTCGTCGTCCCCCAGCCGCCCCAGCCACCCCAGCCGTAATAGCCGCCGTAGCTGAAGGCGCTGATGTCGATGTTGGTGTTGCTGGAGGTCGAGGTATGCGTCACGACGTAGACATCCGGCGTGCCCTCGGCCGGCTTCAGCCCCCGCTTTTCGATTGCCGCGATCACGGCGGAATGGATCTTCTGCTCGGTGAGCGGGTTGTCCGCCGGCGTCCCGTCCTTCCAGGCATAGGTGTGGACGCCGCTGAAATCACGGGTCTTGTCGTAGTCGACGGTCACCTTGGCGGCGTAGACCGGCGCCAGGCTCAAGGCCAGGACCGGCGCCAACGCGGCGACCGGCAGGCGCAGGCTCGGGCGACGCTGAATTGCTACGGCCCGGTTCGGAACGCGCTGCAACATGCCCGGCAGTCTAGCACAGGGTCCGATCGAGCGCTGTGGCCAGGATCGCCGGCGGGGCCCCGACTTCTGCTAAGATGCCGGCCAACGGCACGCGCCACAGTCAACACAGTCAATCGTGGAGAAGTCCGGGATGTTGATCGGACGGCTTCTCTCGCACTATCGCGTTCTGGAGCAGATCGGCGCCGGCGGGATGGGCGTGGTCTTCCGGGCGCGGGATGAGCACCTGCTGCGCGACGTGGCGCTCAAGGTTCTGCCGGCCGGCGCGCTCGCCGACGAGGCGGCCCGCCGGCGCTTCCGCCAGGAGGCGCTGTCGCTGTCCCGCCTGAGTCACCCGAACATCGAGACCGTGTACGACTTCGATTCGCAGGAGGGGATCGACTTCCTGGTGCTGGAGTTCGTGCCGGGCGACACCCTGAGCGATCGGCTGGCACGCGGTCCCCTGCCGGAGGAGGAGGTCGCAGCGCTCGGCAGGCAGCTCGCCGCGGCGCTGGCGGCGGCGCACTCCCAGGGCGTCATCCACCGCGATCTCAAGCCGCATAATCTCAAGGTGACGCCCGACGGGCAGCTCAAGGTTCTTGACTTCGGCCTGGCCCGGCTGCTGGAGACCCCCGATCCGGAGGCCCCGACGCGATCGCTCCTCACCGATGGGCCGCTCGGCACGCCGCCGTACATGGCGCCGGAGCAGCTGCGCGGCGAGACCGCCGATCATCGGACCGACATCTATGCCACCGGCGCGGTCCTCTACGAGATGGCCACCGGCCGCCGGCCGTTCGGACATCTGGCCGGCCCGCTTCTGACCGACGCCATCCTGCACCGCGACCCGCCGCCGCCCGAGTCGCTGAATCCGGCCGTGTCGGCGCGTCTGGGCCGCGTCATCATGAAGGCGCTCGCCAAGGAGCGCCGCGATCGCCAGGGGTCGGCGCGCGAGCTGGAGGATGAGATCGGCGGCCGCCGCGCGGCGCGCGCCCCCCTGCGGCGGAGCCTGCGGAGGCTTCTGACCTTCGCCGCCGGAGCGGCGGCGATCCTGGCCGCCGGGCTGTTCGGCTATCACCTGCTTGCGCCGGGGCAGGCATTCGCGTCGCTCGCCGTGCTGCCGTTCGCCAACGCCAGCGGCGACCCCGAGGTCGACTATCTGAGCGATGGCCTGACCGACAGCATCATCGGCAGCGTCTCCACCCTGCCGCGTTTGAAGGTGATCGCCTGGTCGTCGGTGTCGCGCTATCGCGGCCGGGAGGTCGACCCGCGCCGGGTCGGCCGCGACCTGAACGTCGCCACCGTGCTGATGGGGAAGCTGACGTACCGCTCCGAGCGGCTGGAGGTCAACGCCGAGCTGGTCGACACGCGTGACCGCAGCCACCTGTGGGGGGCGAGGTACGACGGCCGCCTGGCCGAGATGCGCACCATCAACGATCAGATCGCCCGCCAGATCTCCGACGGGCTGCGCCTGCGGCTGAGCGGGGAGGACGAGCGGCGGATCGCCGGGCGCTCCGCCAGGAGCCCGGAGGCCTACGAGCATTACCTGCGGGGCCGCCACATCTTCCTGACGCAGTACACCGGCGAGGGCATGCGGCGGGCGATCGACGAGTTTCAGAAGGCGATCGATGTCGATCCGGCCTACGCTCTCGCGTACGCGGGGATCGCCGACGCCTACTACGGCCTGTCGAACCTCTACCTGCCGGCGACCGAGGCGATGCCGCGCGCCCGCGCCGCGGCGCTCAAGGCGATCGAGCTCGACGACGATCTCGGCGAGGCGCACGCCTCGCTGGGGGTGGTGAAGGCGCTCTACGACTGGGATGTCGCCGGATCGGAGCCCGAGTTCAGACGCGCCATCGCCCTCAGCCCGAGCAGCGCCACCACCTACTTGATGTACGGCGTGGCCCTCAGCGCTACCGACCGGGTCGCGGAGGTCCAGAGCCTCCTCGCGAAGGCGCTGGAGCTCGACCCGCTCTCCTCCTTCGTCCGCACCTACGTGACGATGCCGATGTACGTCACGCGCCAGTACGACCAGGCGGCCGAGCAGTTGCGGCGCCAGATCACCGTCGAGCCGGATTTCTACCTGCCGCACGCCTTCCTGGGCCTGGTGTACGAACAGCAGGGGCATCTCAAGGAGGCGGTCGAGGAGTTCCGCACCGCCACCCGGCTCGACGACAACCCGGAGGCGCT
>JAGYID010000158.1 GCA_018606725.1 Acidobacteriota bacterium | reverse complement strand
GGGGCGAGGGAGTCCCTGACGATCGTCGACAACCGCACCGGCAAGACCTACGAGATCCCCGTCCAGGACGACACCATCCGGGCGCTCGACCTCAGGAAGATCAAGACCGGGCCGGATGACTTCGGCCTGATGACCTACGATCCGGCCTTCACCAACACGGCGCACTGCAAGAGCCGGATCACCATGATCGACGGTGACAAGGGGATCCTGAACTACCGCGGCTACCCGATCGAGCAGCTGGCGGAGCACAGCACCTTTCTCGAGACCTCCTACCTGATCCTGCACGGCGAGCTGCCGACCAGAAAGCAGCACGACGACTGGGTGTTCAACATCACGCACCACACCATCCTGCACGAGAACATCAAGAAGTTCATCGAGGGGTTCCGCTACGACGCCCACCCGATGGGGATGCTGTGCTCGACGGTGGCGGCGCTGTCGACCTTCTACCAGGACGCCAAGAACATCTTCGACCCGGCCTCGCGCCGCGCCCAGGAGTACCGGCTGATCGCCAAGGTGCCGACCCTGGCGGCGTTCGCCTACCGCTACAGCGTCGGCCGGCCGTTCGTCTATCCGGACAACGACCTGTCGTACACCGGCAACTTCCTCAACATGCTGTTCAAGATGACCGAGGCGAAATACCGGCCGAACCCGGTGTTCGAGCGGGCCCTGGACGTGCTGTTCATCCTGCACGCCGACCACGAGCAGAACTGCAGCACCCTGGCGATGCGGGCCATCGGCTCGTCGCACGTCGACCCGTACTGCGCCATGGCGGGGGCGATCGCGGCCCTGTACGGCCCGCTGCACGGTGGCGCCAACGAGATGGTGCTGCGGATGCTGAACGAGATCGGCTCGGTCAAGCGGGTGCCGGAATACATCCAGCGGGTCAAGGCCGGCGAGGTGCGACTGATGGGGTTCGGCCACCGGGTCTACAAGAACTACGACCCGCGCGCCCGCATCATCAAGCAGATCGCCGACCAGGTGTTCGACGTCGTCGGGCGGAACCCTTTGCTCGACATCGCCCTCGAGCTGGAGCGCATCGCGCTGCAGGACGATTACTTCATCTCGCGCAAGCTGTACCCGAACGTCGACTTCTACTCCGGACTGATCTACCAGAGCATGGGTTTCCCGGTGGAGACCTTCCCGGTGCTGTTCGCCATCCCGCGCACCTCCGGGTGGCTGGCGCAGTGGGAGGAGATGCTGCTCGACCAGGAGCAGAAGATCGCCCGGCCCCGGCAGGTTTACAGCGGCGCCCCGCACCGCGACTACATCTCGATGGAGGAGCGCATCTGACGCGGGGCGTGCCGCGCGTCCTCCTCCTCCTGCCGACCACCACCTATCGCGCGCATGACTTCCTGGAGGCCGCCGCGCGCCTGGGCGTCGAGGCGGTCGTCGGCTCCGACCGCGATCAGGTCCTGCAGGATCTGCAGCCCGCCCGGACGGTCACCCTCGACCTGCAGCATCCGGAGGCGGCCGCCGACCAGGTGGCCGCCTTCGCCGCGCAGCGACCGTTGCGCGCCGTCATCGCCACCGACGACGACACGGCCGTGGTCGCCGCGGTCGCCGCCGCCCGGCTCGGCCTGCCCCACAATCCCCCGGAGGCGGCCCGCGCCGCGCGCCGCAAGGACGAGCTGCGCAGCCTGCTGAGCGCCGCCGGGGTACGGGCGCCGCGCGCCGCGCTGCACCCGCTCGACGCCGACCCGGGCGGGCTGGCGCTGCGCCAGACCTATCCGTGCGTCCTGAAACCGATCTTCCTGTCGGCGAGCCGCGGCGTCATCCGCGCCGACGATCCGGAGAGCTTCGTGGCGGCCTTCCGCCGCCTCGAGGCGCTGCTCCACCGGCCGGAGGTCGCCGAGCGCGGCGGCGATGCGGCCCGCCTGGTGCTGGTCGAGGAGTTCGTCCCCGGTGTCGAGGTGGCGCTCGAGGGGCTGCTGTTCGCGGGCCGGCTCAAGCTCCTGGCGCTGTTCGACAAGCCCGATCCGCTCGACGGGCCGTTCTTCGAGGAGACCATCTATGTCACCCCGTCGCGCCTCCCGGGCGCCGTGCAGCGGGCGATCGCCCGCACCGCCGCCGCCGCGGCGCGGGCGGTCGGCCTGCGCGAGGGACCGGTGCACGCCGAGCTGCGGGTGAACGACCGCGGCCCGTGGCTGATCGAGCTCGCGGCCCGCTCGATCGGCGGCCTGTGCTCGCGCGCCCTGCGCTTCGGGACCGGGCACAGCCTCGAGGAGGTGGTCCTGCGCCACGCACTCGAGAGCGGCGCCGGGACGGGGGAGCGCAGCCTCGCGGCGGTGGAGCGCGAGCCGCGGCCGGCCGGCGTCATGATGATCCCCATTCCGCGGCGCGGCATCCTCCGCAAGGTCGCCGGTCTGCAAGCCGCGCGGGCCGTCCCGGGGATCGAGGACATCACCATCAGCGCCACCATCGGCAGGACCATCGAGCCGTTGCCGGAGGGCTCGAGCTACCTTGGTTTCATCTTCGCCCGCGCTGACGCGCCGGCGACGGTCGAGGCGGCCCTGCGCGCCGCCCACGCCCGCCTGAGCTTGGCGATCGACCCGGAGTAGAATGACCGCCGGTCTGCCGCATGAGGTCCTGACCGATGTCTGAAAAGAGCGTGACGCCGCGCCTGCGCCGGGGCGGCGAGGCCGATCTGGACTACGTGATCGGCGCCGAGAGCGCGGCCGAGAACCGGTCGTTCATCCTGCCGTGGAGCCGGGAGCGGCATCAGGCCGCCCTGTCCGACCCCGACATCGAGCACTGGATCGTCGAGGAAGCCGCCGGCCGCCGCCCGGTCGGCTTCGCCATCCTGATGGGACTGCGCAGCCCGCACCAGAGCATCGAGTTCCGCCGCCTGGTGATCACCGAGAAGGGCAGGGGTTACGGGCGGGCGGCTCTGCGGCTGGTCAAGGATCTCGCCTTCCAGGAGCTGGGGGCGCATCGGCTGTGGCTCGACGTGATGGATCACAACCAGCGGGCCCGCGCGCTCTACGAGTCCGAGGGCTTCCACGTCGAAGGGACGCTGCGCGAGTGCGTCCGCGTCGACGGCGACTTCCACTCGCTCATCGTCCTGTCGATGCTGCGCCGCGAGTACTGGAAGTGACCGAGGCGGCGCATTTCGTCGCCGCCGTGGTCGTCTTCGTCTTCCGGGGCGACCGCCTGCTGGCGCTGCGCCGGGCGCCGACCGCGGACGCCGCCCCGGGGGAATGGGAGGCGCTCTCCGGCCGGGTCATGCCGGGCGAGCAGCCGCTCGACGCGGCGCGCCGGGAGGCGGCGGAGGAGTCGGGTCTGCGCGTGACACTGCTACCCAGACCGGTCGTCTCCTACATGGCCAAGCGCAACGCGGATGACATGCTGGTGGTGGCCTATCGGGCCGAGGCCCCCGGGGACGACGTGGCTCTGTCCGACGAGCACGATGACTGGCGCTGGGTGAGCCTCGACGAGTTCGCCGCGATCTGTCGCTTCGCCAGGCTCGTCGACGCGGCCCGCCTGGCGGCGGCGCTCACCGCCGAAGCATGACCCCGCGTTCCGCTGGTCGGCGTTCCGCTCCCGGAACCGATCGCCGCCTCAGAACTGCGCCTCCGGCACGCGCACAGGGTCAAACTGACCCTCGGTTGGCTCGGCTCAGCAGAACCACGGCTCGGTGAGGCGCGGCGGTCGTCCCTTCGCGTCCGGCACCGGGGGCAGCCGGCCGAGCGCCGCCAGCAGCGCGCCGCCGCCGTCGGAGGCGGCCGCCTGCGCCGCCCGCGCCGCGAGCAGGCGGAAGGTGTCGCGCGGATCGCACTTCTCCATCGCGCCGCGCTCGACCACGGCGGCCAGCTCGCGCTGCAGCGCGTCCATCCGTGGGTCCGGGTGGGTCCACCGGTGGGTGAACCGATCCGGGTCGAGCGCCCCGAGGTGCGGTCGCATGTCCGGGTGATCGAGCAGCAGCGACCCGGGCGGGACCAGCAGGCGGATGACCAGCTGCACCGGGTCGAGCCGGTCGATCAGGTCCCGCTCGGCGATGAACGTCAACAGATCCACGTAATCCCGGAGCGCCGTCCAGGGAGTGAACGGCACGAGCGACGGCCGCAGGGAGATGCCGGCCGCGGCGGTCAGGTCGAGCGCCGCCTCCGCGTCGGCGCGCGTGTGCCCCTTGTCGAGGATGGCCAGGACCCGGTCGTTCAGCGATTCGACGGCCGAGACGATAAACAGGCAGCCGCAGCGCCGCAGCTCCGGGAGGAGCGCGCGGTGCCGCAGCAGGTGCTCGATCTTGGCGGTGACGTCGAAGCTCAGCGCCGGGTGCTCGTCGTGCATGCGGCGCACGATCGCGATGGAGTGCCGCGGCCCGTTCAGGAAGTCCGCGTCGCCGAAGGTGATGTGGGTGGCCCCGGCGGCGACCTGCCGGCGGATGTCCTCGAGAACGATGTCGGCGGGGACGATGAAGAATCGCCCGCCGTACACCGGCGGGATCGGGCAATGCCGGCAGCGGTGCAGGCAGCCGCGGCTCGCTTCGGTCTGCCCGGCGAGGCGCGCGACGCCGCCGCCGTCGAGACGGGCGTAGCGATCGAGCGACGGCAGCCCGCGCCGGCTGGGGACCCGGAAGCCGATCTTGTCGATCCACGGGCCCGCCGGCCGCACCGCGGTTGCGACCCCGGGTACCTCCGCCGCCGCGCCGCGGTCGAGCGCTTCGAGCAGGCGCAGCAGCGGCGCTTCGTATTCCCCCCCGATGACGCAGTCGACGCCGCGGCCGAACAGGGTCGCGGCGTTCAGCGTCGCGTAGAGCCCGTACAGGCACACCGTGCAGTCGGGGTTGATCCGGCGGATCGCGTCGATCGCCTTGATCGCCAGCCGGAGGGCCGTGTGCATCGGCACGGCGATGGCGACCAGGCGGGCCGCCGCGACCCGCTCCGGATCCAGCCGCTCGACCGCCAGGTCGAGGAGCGCCGGAGCGAAGCCGGCAGCTTCGAGGAGCGCGGCGGGGGAGGCGAGCGACAGCGGCTGGTGTCCGAGCTCGTAAGCGGAGATCAGAAGCACGGCGCCGGGAGCGCGCAGAGCCGGCCCGGCCCGCGGAGGGCGCTGCGGCGCGGCAACATCCGCCATGCGCGCGGGCGCCACCGTCACTTCGACGGCTGGTAGTAGGGGTTGTTGCCGCCGGCGTGGTCGGTCTGGTCGATGACGCCGGCGAGCTGCGGGATCTCTTCCTTGAGCGTGGCCTCGATCCCCTGCTTCAGCGTCACGTTGACCATGCCGCATCCCTGGCAGCCGCCGCCCAACTTCAGATAAGCGACATTCTCCTTGACGTCGAGGAGCTCGACGAAGCCGCCGTGCGACGCCACCGCCGGGTTGATGTACTCGTCGAGGACCTTCTGGATCTTCTCTTTGACCTGGTCTTCGTTCAAGGGGCTCTGGGCGCTCATCGGTTCCTTCCCCCGCCGTTCGCAGCATTCTCCGCCGGGCTCTCTTCCACCGCCGCGAAGATGCTGCCATTATAGGCGGAATTCAAGCGGCGAAGCGGCCCGTTCGCGCAGGAGCCGGCCCGAGGCCAGGAGAGGCTCCAAGGAGGAGTCGGTGCTGACGCTGTACCGGGTGAAAT
>JAGYID010000064.1 GCA_018606725.1 Acidobacteriota bacterium | reverse complement strand
AACTCACTGAGATTATTGAAGTTACATGACAAGGTGAAGGCGCTGATCCAGGACGGACTGGTGAGCGTGGGGCACGCCAAGGTCCTCATGGCACTTTCCGAGCCGGCGACCCAAATTAGGGTCGCCGAGGAGATCGCGGCCAAGCTCCTGTCGGTCCGCGAGACCGAGGCGCGCGTCGCCGACATCCTCAAGAAGGAGGGGCGCGCCGCCGGCCGGGAAGGCGGCAGGCCGGCCGCGGCCGGCCAGGCCGGCGCCGATCCGAACGTCGCCGCGGCGGCCGAGAAGCTGACCAGGGCGCTGCAGACGAAGGTCCGGATCGTCAAGAAAGGCGGGCGGGGGCGGATCGAGATCGAATTCTACGCGGATGCGGAGCTCGACCGGCTCTACAGCATCCTGTTGAAAGCGGACCGGGGGCACTGAGCCGCGGCTGAGCCGTCCCCGGTTCCAGAGGAGGGGCGGATCCAATGAAAGGGGGCTTCGCGATGCCGTTCAACAAGGAGAGTCTGCTGAAAGATCACGTCGTGCACGACGACATCTCGGGGTTCCTGGCCGAGGGGACGGAGATCTCCGGCGAGATCCGCTTCAAGGAGGTCCTGCGCGTCGACGGCCGGATCACCGGCAAGGTGATCTCCGAGAAGGAGCTGGTCGTCGGCGAGAGCGGCGACGTCGAGGCCGAAGTGACCGTCGGCACCCTGTCGGTCAGCGGCAAGGTCACCGGCACCATCCACGTCAAGGACAAGCTCGAGATCCACCCGAAGGGACGCGTCGTCGGCGACGTCACGCTGGAGAAGCCGAACCTGGTCATCCACGAGGGCGGCATCTTCGAGGGGAACATCGACATGAACGCCGGCCGCAACGAGGGCGAATATCGGGCATATTCAACCGAGGAGCAACGCAGCGGGCCGGGATGCAGCGACCGCCGAACGTAACAAGACTTCGGGGACGCGACACTAGGAGCCCGGCCGAATACCCGGACAGGCTCCTGGCGGCGCAATCCCCCCCCATCCGTCAGGCGATCCGGCGCACGCCGCCGGCGTGACCGCTGTCCCCATAAACCCCCGCCAGAATTGACACTTCCGCGCGGCGTGTGCTACTTTCCGCGTTCCCTTTCAGACCTCTGAGGGGAACCGAACCCCGGTGACCCAGGCACCGCCGCGACGGCGGGCGCCGCCGGCGTCGCCGGCCTTCCTTCCGGGAGCACGCTCGTGAAAGCGACGGTGGTGGCGAGGCGGTACGCGCGGGCCCTCGCCGATGAAGCCGGCAGGAAGGATCCGTCCCGGCTGGAGAAAGTCGCGTCCGAGCTGGCGCTCGCTGCGGAGGCGATCCACGACGATCCCGCGGTCCTGAAATTCTTCCTCAATCCGGCGGTGCCGCCGCACAGCAAGGAGCAGGCGATCGACGCGGTGGCCAAGGCGCTCAAGGCCGCCGAGCCGCTGCGCAATTTTCTGAGGCTCCTGGTGCGCAACCGTCGCCTGCGCGACCTGCCGGCGATCGCCGCGGTGTTCGAGACGATCAAGGACGACCGGCTCGGCTTCGTCGCCGTGGAGGCGACGACGGCGATCGAGCTCCGGCCGGCCGAGGCCAGGAAATTCAAGGAGTCGCTCGAGACGATGACCGGCAGGAAGGTGCGGCTCAGCTTGAGGGTCGACCCTTCGGTCCTGGGGGGCGCGCGGGCGCGCATCGGCTCGCAGGTCTATGACGGCACGTTGAGGCGGCATCTGGCGGCGCTGCGCGAGCGGCTGACCGGGGCGCTTTAGTCGACGGAGGCGGGAGAGCGCATGGCGGAGATCAAGGCGGACGAAATCACCAGCGTCCTGAGACAGCAGATCGAGAACTTCAAGGGAGGCGTGGATGTCTCCGAGGAGGGGACCATCCTGTCGGTGGGCGACGGCATCGCCCGCATCCACGGTCTCGAGCGCTGCATGGCCGGCGAACTCTTGAGGTTGCCACACGACGTCTTCGGCATGGCGCTGAACCTGGAGGAGGAATCGGTCGGAGCGGTGCTGCTCGGGGAGTTCGTCAAGATCAAGGAAGGCGACACGGTCCGGCGCACCGGCCGCATCATGGAGGTGCCGATCGGCGAGGGGCTCGTCGGCCGCGTGGTCAACCCGCTCGGCCTGCCGCAGGACGGCAAGGGTCCGCTGCCGACCGAGACGACCGGGACCCTGGAACGCATCGCGCCGGGCGTCGTCGACCGCCAGCCGGTCAAGGAACCGCTGCAGACCGGCATCAAGGCGATCGATGCCATGATCCCGATCGGCCGCGGCCAGCGCGAGCTGATCATCGGCGACCGCCAGACCGGCAAGACCGCCATCGCCATCGACGCCATACTGAACCAGAAGGACTCGGGCGTCATCTGCATCTACGTGGCGATCGGCCAGAAGCGCTCGACCATCGCCCAGGTGGTGAAGACGCTGCAGGACGCCGGCGCGATGGCCTACACCATCGTCGTCGCGGCCTCGGCGTCGGAGCCGGCGACCCTGCAGTACATCGCGCCGTATGCCGGCTGCGCCATGGGCGAGTACTTCCGCGACCGCGGCAAGCACGCCCTGTGCATCTACGACGATCTCAGCAAACACGCCGCCGCCTACCGCGAGATTTCGCTCTTGTTGCGGCGGCCGCCCGGACGCGAGGCGTTCCCCGGCGACGTCTTCTACCTGCATTCGCGCCTGCTGGAGCGCGCCGCCAAGCTGAACGACGAGCTGGGTGGCGGCTCGCTGACGGCGCTTCCGGTCATTGAGACGCAGGCGGGCGACGTGTCGGCCTACATCCCGACCAACGTCATCTCGATCACCGATGGGCAGATCTACCTGGAGGGCGACCTGTTCTTCTCCGGCATCCGCCCGGCGGTCAACGTCGGCATCTCGGTCAGCCGCGTCGGCGGCAACGCCCAGATCAAGGCGATGAAGCAGGTCGCCGGGACCCTGCGCCTCGACATGGCGCAGTACCGCGAGATGGCGGCGTTCGCCCAGTTCGGCTCCGATCTCGACAAGGCGACGCTGGCGCAGCTCAACCGCGGCAAGCGCCTGACCGAGCTCCTCAAGCAGGGGCAGTTCAAGCCGCTGCCGGTCGAGAAGCAGGTCATCGCGCTGTACGCCGGCATCTCCGGCTATTTCGACGATCTCGAGGTCGAGCAGGTGCGGCCGTTCGAAGAAGCGCTGCACCGCCACCTCGACGGCCCCGGCCGGGCGACGGCGAAGAAGCTCTTGGAGAAGAAGACTCTCGACGATCCGATGAAGGCCGAGCTGAAAACGCTGCTCGACGCCTTCAAAGCCGACTTCAAGGCGAAGGTGGCGGCCGCCTGAGGGGGCCGGCCCCAGGGGCCGAGACGAAGCGATGGCCAACGTCCGCGACTTCCGCACCCGCATCCGCAGCGTCCGGAGCACGCAGCAGATCACCCGCGCCATGAAGCTGGTATCGGCGGCCAAGCTGCGACGCGCCCAGGAGAGGATCCTGGCGGCCCGCCCGTACGCCGAAAAGATGAAGGAGGTGCTGTCGTCGCTGGCGGCGCGTGCCGGCGCCGGGCGGCATCCGCTGCTGGCCCGGCGGCCGGAGCGGCGGACGATCGTCGTGGTGATCGCCGCCGACAAGGGGCTGTGCGGCTCGTTCAACACCAACATCCTGAACGGCGCGCGTGCCGTGCTCGATCGCCTGCGCGCCCAGGCGGATGTCGAGGTCCGGGTCGACATCGTCGGCCGCAAGGCGCGCGACTGGTTCCGGCGCCGCGACTACCCGACTCGCCGCGTGCTCCTCGACCTGTTCCGCAACCTCACCCCGGAGCAGGCGCGCGACATCGCCGTCAACCTGATCGACGCGTTCACGCGCGCCGAGGTCGACGCGGTGCACCTGGTGTACAACGAGTTCAAGTCGGTCATGCAGCAGCGGGTCGTCGTCGAGCCGCTGCTGCCGATCCCGCCCGCCGACCTCGGCCTTCCAGCGGCGGGCATCCCGGCGGGGGACACCGGGGCGGGTGGTGGGGGCGCGGCGGCCGAGGACTACATCTACGAGCCGTCGCCGGACCGGCTGTTCGATGCGCTGCTGCCGCGGCATGTCGAGACGCAGGTCTACCGGGCGCTGCTCGAATCGGCGGCGGCGGAGCAGGGGGCCCGGATGACGGCGATGGAGAACGCCACGCGCAACGCCGAGGAGATGGTCGACTCGCTGACGCTGCAGATGAACAAGATCCGCCAGGCCTCGATCACCAAGGAGATCCTGGAAGTGGTGAGCGGCGCCGAGGCGCTCAAGTGAGGATCGTTGCGGACCCGCCTGCGGCCGGGTGAGCATGCGGCGATCGTGGCGCGCCGGCACTGGATCGCGCTGGCGTGGCCCTTCGCGGTGACGCTGTTCCTGCTCGGCGGGCTGATCGCGGCGTTCTGGATCAGGCGGCCGCACGCGGTGCCGGCGATCGGGGTCGTGGTTCTGGTGTCGGGGTGCTGGACGCTGTGGCGCTGGCTCGACTGGCGCTGCGACCTCTGGGCGGTCACCACGCACCGGGTGGTGGACGAGTCTGGGATCCTGGCGGTGCGCGCGGTCGACAGCCCGCTCGACAAGATCCACAACGTCTCCCTCGAGCAGTCGCTCCTGGGGCGGATGATGGATTACGGCACGCTGGTCCTGCAGACGGCGGCCGAGTCCGGTTCGACGACGATCGACCGGGTGGCGCGACCGAACGCCGTGAAGGACGCGATTCTGGAAATGCAGGACCGCTATCGCCTCGGCGCCGGGGGCGCGGGCGCGGCGCGGACGGCGGACCCGGAGGCCGCGGGTGCCGGGAGGCGTGGACCATGGACAACCGGAGACGTGACCGGCGAAGCGGGCGGGGCGGCCCCGGGGTCCGGGGCGGCCGACATGAAGGAGTGTCCGCACTGCGCCGAGAGGATCAAGGTGAAGGCGAAAATCTGCCGCTATTGCGGCCTGGACGTGTGAGCGAAGGAGTCAGCGCATGAACGTCGGCAAGGTCGTGCAGATCATCGGTCCCGTCGTGGACGTCGAGTTCCCGGCGGAACATCTTCCGCCGATCTACAACGCGGTGCGGATCACCAGCGAGGGTTTCGACGTCGCCGCCCCGATCGACGTCACCGCCGAGGTCGAGCAGCATCTCGGCGAGGGACGGGTCCGCTGCGTGGCGATGGAGCCGACCGACGGCATGGTGCGCGGCATGAAAGCGACCGACACCGGCGCCCCGATCATGATCCCGGTCGGCAAGGAGGCGCTCGGCCGGGTTCTCAATGTCCTCGGCCGCCCGGTCGACAAGCTCGGCCCGGTCAACGCCAAAATGCAGATGCCGATTCACCGCGAAGCGCCGACCTTCGAGGAGCAGAGCACCGACCTGGAGATGTTCGAGACCGGCATCAAGGTCGTCGACCTGTTGGAGCCGTACCTGAAGGGCGGCAAGACCGGCCTGTTCGGTGGCGCCGGCGTCGGCAAGACGGTCATCATCATGGAGCTGATCCACAACGTCGCCCTGAAGCACGGCGGCGTGTCGGTGTTCGCCGGCGTCGGCGAGCGCACCCGCGAGGGGAACGACCTGTGGCTCGAGATGAAGGAGTCGGGGGTCATCAACAAGACCGGCCTGGTGTACGGCCAGATGACCGAGCCGCCGGGCGCCCGGCTCAGGGTTGGATTGAGCGGCCTGACGCTGGCGGAGTACTTCCGCGACGTCGAGGGTCAGGACGTCCTGCTGTTCATCGACAACATCTTCCGATTCACCCAGGCGGGCTCGGAGGTGTCGGCTCTCCTGGGCCGGATGCCGTCGGCGGTCGGCTACCAGCCGACCCTGGCGAGCGAGATGGGCGAACTTCAAGAGCGGATCACCTCGACGGTGAAGGGATCGATCACCTCGGTGCAGGCGATCTACGTGCCGGCCGACGACTACACCGACCCGGCGCCGGCGACTTCGTTCGCGCACCTCGACGCGACGACCAACCTGTCGCGCAAGATTTCCGAGCTGGGCATCTACCCGGCGGTGGACCCGCTGGCCTCGACGTCGCGCATCCTCGACCCGCGCGTCGTCGGGCAGGAGCACTACGACACGGCGCGCGCCGTGCAGGGGGTCCTGCAGCGCTACAAGGACCTGCAGGACATCATCGCCATCCTGGGGATCGACGAGCTGTCCGAGGAGGACAAGCAGATCGTCGCGCGGGCGCGCAAGATCCAGCGCTTCCTGTCGCAACCGTTCTTCGTGGCCGAGCAGTTCACCGGCATGAAGGGCAAGTACGTGCCGATCAAGGAGACGGTGCGCGGCTTCAAGGAGGTCGTCGAAGGGAAGCACGACGACCTGCCGGAGCAGGCGTTCTATATGGTCGGCGGCATCGAGGAAGCGCGCGAGAAAGCCGAGACGATGAGGAAGGTGGCGTGATGATGACGCAGGTGGGCTGAGGCCATGGCCGCGCCGACCGCGCACGCGGAGACGCACGGCACCGGCCGACCCGGCGGCGCGCCGGGCCTGCCGGTGGCGATCCGCCTGGAGATTGTCACCCCCTCCTCGCGCCTGGTGTCGGAGATTGTCGACGAGGTGATCCTGCCGGGGAGCCTCGGATATCTGGGCGTCCTGCCCGGACACGCACCGCTCCTGACCTCGCTCGGCATCGGGCGGGTGACCTACCGGCGCGGCCCCGACCGCGGCGAGCTGGCGCTGGCGGGCGGCTTCGCGGAAGTGCTGCCCGACCGGGTGACCGTCCTCGCCGACATCGCCGAGCGCGCCGAGGCGATCGACCGCGAGCGCGCCGGGCGGGCGCGGGACAGGGCTCTCAAGAGGCTGCGCGGCGGCGAGCGGAACACCGACTTCGAGCGGGCCCAGATCACCCTGCAGAAGGCGCTCATCCGCTTGTCGGTCGCCGGTCGCGGCGGCCACGACGAGTAAGCGCCCCGGTTGCGCCGGCCCCCGCCAGGGACGAACGCTGAAGGGCGCCGAAGAGCATTGATGACCACCGAGTCGCGGCCCTTTCTGTCGGTCATCATCCCCGCCTACAACGAAGAGGCCCGGATCGCCCGGAGCCTCGTCGCAGCGGCGGACTACCTCGCCGCGCTCCCCGCCTCCGCCGAGATGATCGTCGTCGACGACGGCAGCCGCGATGGCACCGCCGCGGCGGTCGAGGCGTTTGGGGCGGCGCGCGCGCCGCGGCCGGCGATCCGCCTGCTGCGCAACGGGCGCAACCGCGGCAAGGGGTACAGCCTGAAGCACGGCGTGCTGCTGTCGAAGGGCGAATTCCTGCTGCTGTCCGACGCCGACTTCTCCACTCCGATCGACGAGCTGCCGCGCCTGCTGCGCCCGGTGCGCGAGGAGGGCTGCGGCATCGCCATCGGCTCGCGCGCCCTGCCGGAGTCGCGTATCGAGGTGCGTCAGCCCGCCTGGCGGCAGATGATGGGCAAGTGCTTCAATCTCCTGGTGCGGACGCTGACCGGGCTGCCGTTCGTCGACACGCAGTGCGGCTTCAAGGTGATGCGCCGGTCGCAGGTGATGCCGTTGTTCCGCGCGGCCCGGGTCGAGAGGTTCGCCTACGACGTCGAGATCCTCTACCTGGCGCGGAAGGCCGGAGTGAAAATCGCCGAGGTGCCGGTGATCTGGCGCGACGCCGCCGGCTCGAAGGTGAACGCCGTGCGCGACTCGCTCGACATGCTGCTCGACATCGTGCGGGTCGTGCTGCGCGACCGTCGCGGCCGTTACGGCACGCCGGAGCGTCTCGCGCCGGCGCCGGACGAGGGCGAGCGATGAGCGGGGCGCGGCGCGGCGGCGCGGTGCTGACGGCGCGTCGGGCCGCGGCGCTCCGCGTGCGCCTGCGCCGGCGGGGACGGGCGGTCGTCTTCACCAACGGCTGCTTCGATCTGCTGCACGCCGGGCACGTGGCGCTGCTCGAGAAGGCGCGCAGCCTGGGAGATGTCCTGTTCGTCGGCGTCAACGACGACCGATCGGTGCGGCGGCTGAAGGGTGCCGGCCGACCGATCGTGCCGCTGCGCGAGCGGCTCGAGCTGCTCGCCGGGATGCGGGCGGTCGACGCCGTGGTGCCGTTCTCCGAGGACACGCCCGCCCGGCTGATCGCCCTGCTGCGGCCCGACGTCCTGGTCAAGGGAGGCGATTACCGCAAGTCGGAGATCGTCGGCCGGCAGGTCGTCGAAGCGGGCGGCGGCCGGGTGGTGCGGGTGGCGCTGCGACGCGGCCGCTCGTCGACCGGTCTGATCCGCCGGGCGCTCCGCGCCGCGGCGGCGCAGCGCCGCCGCCGGAGGGGCGCCACACCGTGAGCGGCACCCTGCGCGCCTGTCTCGATCTCCCCGGGCGTGACCGCGCCCTGCGCGCCGCCCTCGAGCGGCTGGCCCGCGGCGGCGGCGAGCCTCTCAGCCTGGCCGGGCTCACCCCCTCGGCCGCGGCGACCCTCCTGCCGGCGCTCCTGCCGCTGGCGCCCGACGGGAAGATCCTGCTGCTGGTCCCCGGCGAGCGGGAAGCCGAGCAGTTTCGCGCCGACCTGGCGTTCACCACGCGGGTGCTGCGGGATGCGGCGGCGGTGCATCTGCTGCCGTCGCTCGAAGCCGACCCGTATCAGGAGATGGCGCCACACTTGATGACCGCCTGCGAGCGGGTGCGGGCGTTGCGCGCCCTGCGCGGGCCGGGCGAGGCGATCGTCGTCGTTCCGATCCGGGCCCTCATCTATCCGCTGGGACCGCCCGCCGCCTTCGACGGCTACCGGCTGGATCTTCGGGAGGAAATGACGCTGCGGCCCGATGACCTGTCCGGTTTCCTGTTGCGCGCCGGCTATGTGCGGGTCGACCTGGTGTCGTCGATGGGCGAGTTCTCGCGACGCGGCGGCATCATCGACTACTTCCCGCCCGGCGGCGACGAGCCGGAAGGCGCCCGTCCGATCCGGGTCGAGTTCTGGGGCGAGCAGATCGATTCGCTGCGCGCCTTCGACCCGGCGACGCAGCGCTCCGCCGCCCGCCTGGGGGCGACCACCATCGTCCCGGTGCGCGAGTACCCGTGGGACCGCGAGGCGCTCGAGCGGCTGCGCCACGATCTCGAGGCCCGCCTCGCGGCCCGCCGCGCCAGGGGAGCGGCGGCGCTCCTGGCCGGCGAGGACGGCCTGGTGGAGCGGATCGAGATGCTGGCGACGCGCGGCGATTTCCCCGGATTCGAGGCCTGCGTCCGGCTGGTCGAGCCGCAGGCGGCCACGGCGTTCGACTACGCCCCCGGCGCGCTGGCGGTCGTCTGGGAGGAGAGCCATGTGCTGGCGGAGCTCGACCGGGTCTACGTCGAGCTGCTCGCCAGCTTCGACCTGTCCGAGGACTTCGGCATGCCGCCTCCCGGGGAGCTGCTGCTGCCCCGCGACGCGGTCGAGCCGGGCGCGCGCGCCACGCGCCTGCGTCTGTCGGAGCTGGCGGTCGTCGAGGCCGATGCGCCGGCCCCGGCCCGCGTTCGGTGCGCCGTGCCGCGCTCCTACCGCGGCCGGCTGCACGAGCTGACGGCGGACTTGAAGGCGTTGCCGACCGGCACGACGACCCTGTTCCTGATGGACACGGTCGGCCGGGTCGAGCGGCTCGAGGAAGTGCTGCGCGAGTACGACCTGCCGCCGCACCGTCTGCCCGGCGAAGAGGAGGCCGAGGCCGGCGCCGGGCCGGAGCGCGTCGCGCCGGCGGGCGCCGCGGCGCCGGCGTTGCTGCTGGCGAGCGGCCGGCTGTCGCAGGGGTTTGCCCTTGCCGACGCCGGTCTTCTGGTGCTGACCGAGCGCGAGGTGTTCGGCGAGCACGCCGAGCGCGACACGCGCCGGCGCAAAGTGGCGGCGTTCAGCGCCGACTTCCGCGATCTCAAGGTGGGCGACCTGGTGGTGCACGTCGAGCACGGCATCGGCCGCTACGCCGGCATCGTCAGGGTCGGCGAGGACGGCAGCTCGCGCGACTTCATGCTGCTGACCTACGAGGGGGCCGACAAGCTGTACGTGCCGATCGACCGGCTCGACCTGGTGCAGCGCTACTCGGGCATCGCCAACAAGAAGGCGCGGCTCGACCGGCTCGGCGGCACCGGCTGGGAGAAGACCCGGAGGAAGGTCAGGAAGGCGATGCAGGAGATGGCGCAGGATCTCCTGCAGCTCTACGCCGCCCGCCGCGCCGCCCGCGGCCATGCGTTCCCCGAGGACACCCCCTGGCAGAAGGAGTTCGAGGACGCCTTCCCATACGAGGTCACGGCGGACCAGGTCCGGGCGATCCGCGCGGTCAAGTCGGACATGGAGGGCGAGGTGCCGATGGACCGGCTGATCTGCGGCGACGTCGGCTTCGGCAAGACCGAGGTGGCGATGCGGGCCGCCTTCAAGGCGGTCATGGATGGCAAGCAGGTCGCCATCCTCTGCCCGACGACGGTGCTGGCGTTCCAGCACCTCAACACCTTCCGCGAGCGCTTCTCCTCCTGGCCGACGAGCATCGAGATGATCTCCCGCTTCCGCTCGCCGCGCGAGCAGAAGGCGATCCTCGGGGCGCTGGCGGAGGGCAAGATCGACCTCTTGATCGGCACCCACCGCCTGCTGTCCAAGGACGTGAAGTTCCGCGACCTGGGGCTGCTGGTGGTGGACGAGGAGCAGCGCTTCGGGGTGGCCCACAAGGAGGCGATCAAGGCGATCAAGAAGGACGTGCACGTCCTGACCCTGACCGCCACGCCGATCCCGCGCACCCTGCAGATGTCGCTCGCCGGCATTCGCGACATGTCGGTCATCGAGACGCCGCCGGAGAACCGCCTGTCGATCCAGACCGCCATCGTGCCGTTCCGCGAGGGGGTGATCGCCGCCGCCATCCGCAACGAGCTGAACCGCGGCGGGCAGGTCTACCTGGTCCACAACCGGGTCGAGTCGATCGCCTCGATGGGCAACCTGATCGGCAAGCTGGTGCCGGAGGCCCGCCTGGCGATCGGCCACGGGCAGCTGAACGAGGCGGCGCTCGAACGGACGATGCTCGACTTCCTGAAGGGGGAGTTCGATGTCCTGCTGGCGACGACGATCATCGAGAACGGCCTGGACATCCCGCGCGTCAACACCATCATCGTCAACCGCGCCGATCGCTTCGGCCTGGCGCAGCTCTACCAGCTGCGCGGCCGGGTAGGTCGCTCCGACCGCCGCGCCTACGCCTATCTGCTGGTGCCGGCCCGCAAGGCGCTCACCACCATCGCCCGCCAGCGGCTGAAGGCGCTGCAGGAATTCTCCGACCTCGGCTCGGGGTTCCGGATCGCCGCCATGGACCTGGAAATCCGCGGCGCCGGCAACATGCTGGGGGCGGAGCAGAGCGGCCACATCGCCGCCGTCGGGTTCGAGATGTACTGCCAGCTCCTGGAGCGGACGGTGCGCGAGCTCAAGGGGGAACCGCCGGCGCCCGAGCAGCGGGCCCAGATCAACCTCGGGATCGACATCAAGATCCCCGAGACGGTCATCCCCGATTTCAGCGACCGGCTGGTGCTCTACAAGAAGATCTCCTCGGCCGCGGACGACGAGGAGCTGGCGCGCATCGGCGAGCAGATCAAGGATCTGTACGGCGAGGTGCCGCGGCAGGCCGGCAACCTCCTGGCGCTGGCATCGCTGCGGCTGCTGGCCGACCGGCTCAACATCCGCAGCATCGATCTGGCGTCCGGCCGGGTCCAGATCCGGTTCGGCGAGTCGGTGCCGGTCCCGCCCGAGGATCTCGTCGCCCTGGCGACCCGCCGCCCGGGGCTAAGCCTGACCCCCGCCGGGTTGCTGCGGCTGGACCTGTCGGCGATGGCCGCAACACCGGATCAGGCGCGGATCGCCTCGATCCGCGGCGTCTTGCAGGGGCTCACGACGCGTGGTAGCATGCAACTCACCTCTGCAGGGCCCTCCGCGGCCGAGCTTTCCAACGGAGATCGGTGAATACGACAGCGCACGTGATCACAACCGGAATCCCCCCCCTCGATCCGGGCGCAGCGATCGTGCGTCCGTGGAGCGACACCGCGACGGCAGCGCGCGCTGCCATGATCGCCGCGTTGCTGGCGGCGGCGCTTCTGGCCTGCTCGGGCCGCGCCCGCCAGGATGGGACGGGGCAGGAGTCCGGCGGCGCCGCGGGCGGCGCGTCCCAGACGGCGCCGGCGGCGATGGAGCCGCAGACCATCGTCACGATCGGCGACGCAACCATCCCCTACAAGAGCTTCGAGCGCTATCTGGCCGACAACAGCGCCGAGGATGACGAGGGCGGCGGCAACGAAGAGCAGGACGCCACCATCAAGAGCCGGCTGCTCGACCAGTTTGTCGAGGAGCAGCTGCTGGCGCGGGCCGCAGACCGCCTCAAAGTCACCGTCTCCGAGGCCGAGATCGACCTGTACCTCCAGGCGCTCGGGGTCACCGAAGGGGAAGCGGCGGTCGCCGGCCAGGAGGGAAAGGAGGCGTTCCGTGACAAGGTCCGCCAGAGCATCCTGATCCAGAAGGTCAAGGATCAGGCGGTCCTCAGCAAGGTCGAGGTGACGCCGGGCGAAATCGAGGACTATTTCAGGAAGCACGCCGAGCAGTACCGCATGCCGCGCTCGGTGGTGCTGCGGCAGATCCTGCTGGATGACAAGGGCCAGGCCGAGCAGGTGGCGGCCGATCTGGCGAAGGAACCGGCGAAGTTCGAAGCGGTGGCCCGCGACCGATCGATCTCGCCGGATCGCGGCCAGGCCCGCGCGTACAACGAGGACGACCTGCCGGTCGACCTGCGCGAGCCGCTGTTCGCGCTGCAGCCTGGACAGGTCAGCCCGGCTCTCGAGCAGTCACAGCACTGGATCATCTTCCAGCTGGTGCGCAAGAGCGACGAGCGGGCGGCCGACCTGGCGTCGGTGCGCCGCACCATCCAGCTCGAGCTGTTCCAGGCCAAGAGCGATCAGGCGCTGGAGCAGTTCATCGCGGATCTCAAGAAAGAGTCGGAGATCCGCGTCAACCGCCCGATCCTGAGGTTCGACTACGTCGGTGAATACCGTCGCTGACGCGGCGCGCGCCGGCCGCCGGGTGGTGCCGCGGGGGCGCGGTCGGAACGCGTCGAGGTTGGCTGCCGCGCTCCTTCCGCTCGGCCTGCTCGCGTCGTCCGTTCCCGCCCGCGCCGCGGTCGTCGAGGAAATCGTCGCCAAGGTGAACAACAAGATCGTCAGCAAGAGCGAGTTCGAGCAGCGGGGCAGCTACATCCTGGCGCAGATCTACCAGGAGTACTCCGGCGCCGAGCTCGACCGGCAGCTCAAGGAGGCCCAGGACACCATGCTCGCCAACATGGTCACCGAGCTGCTCCTCCTGGAGCAGGCCGAGAGCCTGCTGGACCTCGGCAAGGTGCGCAAGAACCTGGTGGACGACTTCAAGAAGCAGCAGAATATCCCGAACGACGAAGAGCTGGAGAAGGGCCTCAAGGCGCAGGGGATGACACGCGCCGACCTCGAGGAGCAGCTGGTCCGCATGGCGGTGCCGCAGGAAGTGATCAACTACGAGGTCAAGCGCAAGATCAGCGTCAGCGACAAGGAAATCGAGACCTATTACGACACGCACCTGAAGGACTGGATGACTCCGGCGAGGGTGACCTTCCGCGAAATCGTCCTGTTCCACGACGACGTCAACGCCGAGGAGGTCCGCACCCGCGCCCAGGGGATCGTGCGAGAGGTCAAGGCGGGGACCGACTTCGGGGAGCTGGTCGATCGGAGCTCCGAGGCGGGCACCAAGGAGTCCGGCGGGTTGATCGGCCCGGTTGCATTCGGCGACATTCAGCCCCAGATTGCCGGAGTGGCATTCAACCTCGAGGAGGGGCAGACGAGCGATCCGATCGATACGGGCAAGTCGTTCCATATCATACGGATCGAGGCCAATACCCCCGAATTCACCAAGACCATCCTGGAGGTTCACGACGCCATTTACGAGGCGATCCGTCAGGAAAAGTTCAAACCCCGGTATGATCGGTATCTGAAAGGGCTATGGCGGAACAGCGTCATCGAGATCATGCCCAAGTACCAAAGGTATATGATCGCTTCCCCCCTGAATCCGGCGGCCGCGAGCGCGGCGGGGGGATGATCGAAAAACGGCGACGAAGCTCCTGTCGCCGCGTCGGCAGCGAAGGCCACCCTTTCGGTGGCTCATGTCGGAAGGAGAAGTCCCTTTGAGCAGAACCATGACCGCGCCGCACGCGGCGCTGACGTTCATCCGCTGGATCGATTCATGGGCCGGAATCGACTCCATGCCCCACGAAGGGCCGCTGCGCATCGACTGGCTGCGGGCCACCCCGTTCATCCTGGTGCACGCTTCCTGCCTGCTGGTGTTCTGGGTGGGCTGGAGCCCCACGGCGCTCTGGATGGCGCTGGGGCTCTACCTGTTCAGGATGTTCGCGATCACCGGCTTCTACCACCGCTATTTCTCGCACCGATCGTTCAAGACCTCGCGGGCGTTCCAGTTCGTCATGGCGGTCCTCGGCGCCACCACCGTCCAGCGTGGCCCGATCTGGTGGGCGTCGCATCACCGCCATCATCACCGCGTCTCCGATCAGCCGGACGACCCGCACTCGCCGACCCAGCATGGTTTCCTGTGGAGCCACATGGGCTGGTTCCTGTCGCGCACCAGCTTCGCCCCGCGCTTCCACCTGGTGAAGGACCTGGAGCGCTACCCGGAACTGCGCTTTCTCGATCGCTTCGACACGCTGATCCCGGTGCTCGGCGGGGCGTTCGTGTACGCCGTCGGCGCGGTGCTCGAGAGGTTCGCGCCGGGGCTCGGCACCAGCGGCGGGCAGCTGCTCGTCTGGAGCATCGTCTCGACCATCGTGGTGTCGCACGCCTCGTTCACGATCAATTCGCTGGCGCACCTGTTCGGCCGCCGGCGCTACCCGACCAGGGACACCAGCCGCAACAGTCTGCTGCTGGCGCTTCTGACCTTCGGCGAGGGGTGGCACAACAATCACCACCACTACCCGGCGGCGACCCGGCAGAGCCATCGCTGGTGGGAGATCGATGTCACCTGGTACCTGCTGACCGTGCTGTCGTGGGCCAGGTTGATCTGGGATCTGAAGCCGGTCCCGGATTACGTGCTGGCCTCGGCCATGCCGTCGGCCGAAGCGGCCTGACCGGTCCGGCGGCGGGCCCCGCCGCCGGGCGGCGCGAATTTTTCAACCAAATTGTTGACTTGGACGCGCCGCGGAGCTGTGCTAACATCCGGTCCAGATCGTCCCAGACCTTCCGCCAGCGTCCCGATCCACGTGGCTGTTCTGGTTTGAGGTCTGCGCCGGCCCCACGCGAATGCGCCCGGCCGGCATCCTCGATTCAACTCTACGGGGAGGGCACCGACCCAGCGGCCACGTGCAACATCCGCCGCGGCGGCAGCAAGGGAGGACTGTCGATGCGTCGCCAGGAAATCGGCAACCAGGAACCAGGTAACGAGCTCAGACAGGGCGATGACCAGATGAACCGCCGGCTCATCCGCCCCAACCTGTCGGAGCTGAAGGATCGACTCGGGCCCCGCCAGCCGAGGCGCAAGCAGGTCCCGCCCGAGCAGACCAACGCCGAGGCGTTCTATTACCTGAAGCAGATGAACAGCAAGACTCCCATGGTCGTCGTCCTCAAGGACGGCGAGGAGCTCCGGGGAGTCATCGAATGGTACGACCGCAACTGCATCAAGGTGAACCGCGTCGGCGCCCCGAACCTGATGGTCATGAAAGACTGCATCAAATACATGTACAAGGCCGAGGAGCTGGACGACAGCCGCACCCGCTCCGACGGGATCTAGTCTCTCCCCGCCCGAGCCTCGCGCCCCGAGGCCTGCCGCGCCATGCGACCGATCATCGCGGTGACCACCGGCGATCCCTTCGGGATCGGGCCGGAGATCTGCCTCCTGGCCGCCGCCGCACCGGCCGTGCGCGAGGTCTGCCGGCCGCTGCTGATCGGCGATCGCGAACATCTCCTGAAAGTCGCCGCCCGCCTGGGAGCCGGCGGCGCGGCCTCCTGGCCGGACGTCGCCGGCAACATGGATGTCTGGGGCTCGAAGCAGGGCGACCACCCGGCGGTGAATGACTGGGGCGAGGGGGCCGCCTTCTTCGACCTGCGCGATGCCCCCGACCGGGCCATGGACGCCCCGACCGGGGCGGTCCCCGGTCCCTCCGCCGCCGGCGGTCGCAGCGCCGTCATGTACATCAAGCAGGCGGTCATGCTGGCCCGCGCCGGGACCGTGGCGGCGGTGGTAACCGCCCCGATCAGCAAGACCGCCATGCACCTTGCCGGCCACCGCTACCCCGGCCACACCGAGCTGCTGGCCGACCTGTGCGGGCTCGCTCCCGACGAGGTGGCGATGCTGTTCGTCACCGCCGACCTCAAGGTCGCCCTGCTCACCGTCCACTTGGGGCTGCGGGAGGCGATCGAGGCGCTCTCCAGCGACCGGATTGTGGCGCGTCTCCGGCTCGTGCGCGACGAGCACCGGCGCTGGTTCGGCGCCGACCCGCGGCTGGCCGTGTGCGCCCTTAACCCGCACGGCGGCGAAGGCGGGATGTTCGGCGGCGAGGAGCAGGCGATCATCAAACCGGCGGTGGACCGGGCGGCGGCGGAAGGGATGCGGGTCTCCGGCCCGCACCCGGCCGATACGCTGTTCGTGCGGGCGGCGAAGGGGGAGTTCGACGCCGTCCTCGCGCTGCACCACGACCAGGCGACCATCGCCGTCAAAGCCCGCGCCTTCGGCAGCGCCGTCAACATGACCCTCGGCCTGCCGTTCCTGCGCACCTCGGTCGACCACGGCACCGCCTACGACATCGCTGGCAAGGGCCTCGCCGATCCCGGCAGCCTCATCGAGGCGATCCGGTTGGCGGCGCGACTGGCGGCATAACAACCGGCCCCGGGGGTCATTCGGGCCGCACGCGCGGGAGAAATCTCAGCCCCGGCGGCCCGCCTCGCGCAGGACCCGTAGCATGGAAGGGTGGACGGCGGAGGTGGCGGCGACGATGTCGCCGCTCTGGAGGAAATCCGGCCGGCCGGCGAAATCGCTGACCGTGCCGCCCGCCTCGGTGACCAAGAGGCTCCCCGCCGCGATGTCCCAGGGCGACAGCGCCATCTCCCAGAAGCCGTCGTAGCGGCCGCAGGCGACGTATGCCAGGTTGAGCGCCGCCGAGCCGTCGCGCCGGATTCCCGAGGTGCCGAGGATGAAGGAGCGGAATGACGCCAGGAATTCGTCGAGCCGCGCCAGCGAGCGGAACGGGAAGCCGGTCACCAGCAGCGACTGGGCGAGCGACTCGGCGCCGGAGATGTGGATCGGCCGATCGTTCAGGAAGGCGCCGCTGCCGCGGGCCGCCGTGAACAGCTCGTCACGGATCGGATCGAGAACGGCGGCGGCCCGCATCCCCTGCGGGTCGGCGAGACCGACCGAGACGCAGAACAACGGATAGCCGTGGATGAAGTTGGTGGTGCCGTCGAGGGGATCGATGTACCAGCGATACCCCGCCGTCCCCTCGCGCGGCGCCGACTCCTCGGCCATGATGGCGTGGTCGGGGAACCTTTCCCGGATGATCCGGACGATCGCCGCCTCCGCCTCGCGGTCGACGACGGTGACGTAGTCGTTGCGCCCCTTCTCGTGCACCGGGAAGCTGCCGCGCCGTCCCCAGTAATCGAGGATGACCCGGGCGCCGGCGCGGGCGCACTGGACCGCCGAAGCGAGATGGAAATCGGCCTGCCGCCCGCCGGTCGCCTCGGCCACCGCCGTCGGGCGACTCTGCAGGCGGCGGCGCCGCACGGCGGCGCGGCGGCGCGCGGTCAGTCGGACCACGGCACCGCCCGGCGCGGCGCGTTTCGCCCCGCCGGACCCGCTCCCGGCGCCCCGC
>JAGYID010000012.1 GCA_018606725.1 Acidobacteriota bacterium | reverse complement strand
AGGACACCCTGCATCGTGTCCCGGGCAGGTACTCGATTGCTGGCGAGCGATCCGTTGGGGGGCGGATGCTAACAGAGGGTCATGGTGCTGTCAAGAAACGGCCGTCCCATCCCGGCCGGCGGCGCCGGAACGGGAGTCGCGGTTATCGGCGACGCCCTGCGTCCGCGTCAGGCGGTGGCGGGGTTCCGGCGGCGGATGCGGCGCGCCACGTCCAGGCAGGCGGCCGCCCGGCGGCCATCGTGCAGCTTGGTGAACACCTCGCACAGCCCCAGCCAGGCCTCGTAACAGTCGAGATCGAGGTCGAGGGCCTGCTGGAGACTGCCAAGCGCGCTCAGGAGATCGCCCTTGTGGGCGCTGGACATCCCTTCGCGGGCCCACACGATGGCACGGCGCGCCACGGGGAGGTTCGAGTCGAGGCGACCCAGATCGGAGTGCTCCGGTTTCATGCCGGCGAGACCTCTCAGCACGTTCACGCTCCTGTCAATAGTTGGTGTCGGACTGTCGAATCCCGAATTGCAGCACGCTCTGGTGATTAGCAAGTCCCGTGCCCTTCCAGCGTCGGCTCCGCCCGGCCCGCTTCGAAGAAGCCTCAAGACACTGAAAACAAAGCTCGAGCGTTCTGAGACGCGGGTGCGATGACGAGTCTTCCGGTTACCCGAAGCGGGGCGCTCTTGAACGGCATTTTGACGCGCCGATGCGGCAGATTGACCCATTCCCCTTGCAATCTATGAGGTTAGCGGCCGTCAGGATGCCGTCCGCCGGCGACGCTCAGATGACGGGCGGTGATCGGCGTCTGTTCAGCCGCGAGCCGATCCGGGCGTTCGGAACGTTCCCAGCCGGTGGCAGAGGCGGGTGACGCCGATTTCCAGCTTCGGATCTTCGATGGCGCCGCGCCGGCACATCCGGAGGATGGCCCCGGCCTCCAGGACGACGGTGCCGGCGTCAGCCTCATTGACCGATCCATCGCCGGGTGGCCGCCGGGCCCGCGCCGGGTCGACCCGGAAGGCCCGCAGATGGACCTTCTCGGTCGATTGGCCATGCGACGGGAAGAAGCCGGCTCCGAGCCGGATGACGGAGCCGATCGGTCGCAGCCCGGTTTCCTCGTATAGCTCCAACCGGGCGCGGCGGTCGACGCCGCGCTCGCCCCGGTCCCCCGGCTCGAGACTGCCGGCCACCGCCTCGCGCATGAAGCGGTAGCGCCGCCGATCCCGCACCGGCGGCTTCGTCCGATCCCGAAGGAAAAGCCCGGGACGGAAGCCGACCTTGAGCACCACCATGATCCGGCGCGGCCGCCCGGTGACGTGGAAAGGAATGATCGCCACGGCATCCACGCCCCGGCGGTGCACGACTTCGAAGCGGTACGCTGGTGAGGGCGGGCCGGAAACGTAGCGATTGCGCGCCACGAACCGTTCCAGGGTCAGGAATCCCCGCCCGGCCGGTGACAGGCGCTTCAGGATCTGGATCCCGACAACCGGCCGCCGGCGCCGCATCATGTCAGGCGCGCTTCTTCAGTTCCTTGATCTTGCTCGCCACATCCCGGTAGGAGGAGTCGATGCCGTAAACCTCGGTGTACAGCTGCAGCGCCTTCTTCTGGTCGCCCTGCTCGCGATAGACCTCGGCGATGTCGTAGCGCAGCCCGAGCGCCTGTTCATCCGGAAGGTCCGGTGTCTCGATCGCCTTCTGGTACCACTTCAGGGCCAGTTGCGGCATCCCCTTCTCGCGGAAGCAGAGCCCGAGAATTCCACAGCACTCGACCGTGCGGGCTGGATCCTTGGCGGCGTACTGGAACTCGGCGATCGCCTCGTCGATCAGGCCCATCTCCTTGTAGGCGATTCCGAGGTTGTAGTGCGTCTCGTAATCCTGCGCATCGACCTGCTGCTCGACCCCCTTGCGGAATGCCCTGAAGATCTCATCCAGGCTGTGCTGGGAGCCGTCGACCGCCTCCTCGTGCGCATCGACCGCCACCTGCGCCTCCGCCAGGCTCTTGTCCAGCTCGCTGGCGAGATCGAAGAAATCGCCCGCCGGCTCCGGCTCCGCCGTCTCGACGCGGAACACCGGCTTTGCCTTGGCGGCACGGGGCGCCGCCTTGGCAGACGACGCCGACGGGATGGAAACGGTTTGCGAGCCGAACGCCCGCTCGACATCGAGGTCCAGGCCGACCGGTTCGGCGGCCTTCGGGACCGGCTTCGCCGTTTCGGAGGCCGCCGGCCGGTTGGCGCGCTCGAAGCGCTTGGCGACCTCCTGGCTTCCGGGGTGCTGCTTCTGGAGCTGGAACAAAACCGCGCGCGCCTCCTCGAGGAGACCCTGGTCGATGTAGAAGTCGACCTCCCCCAGCTTCTCCGGATCGGGATCGCGCGATGCGCCCGCCAACGCCGCCGCCTGGGGCGTCGCGGATTCTCCTCCCGCATCGTCGCCGATATCGATGGTGATCTCGTCGCCGGCACCCTGCGCGGCATCAGCCAGGAAGTCCTCCGGAGTCTCCTCCTCGATTTTCTCGGGCACCGGTCTGGCCGCGGCCGCCGGCTTCGCCCGGGCTGGTGTGGCGGCCGGCGCCTTCGCGACCGCCGCTTTGATGATCGGCTTGACCTCCTCCGGTTCCTCCTCGATCACCAGCGCGTCGTCGTCCTCCGGTTCCGGGGCGGCCTTCACGGCCGGCTTGGCGGACTTGCCGGCGGCGGGCGATGCCTTCGCCGGAGGCGCGACTCTGGCGGGGGGTGGCTTCTCCTCGGCGGCCTCCAGCTCGATCTCGAGGGCGTCGGCCGGCGCGGCGTCCTCGATTTCGAGGACCGGCTCGGCGCTTGCGTCCTCCTCGATGATCTCCAGCTCGGGCGGCGGAGCTGAGACCGGACGCGCGGTCTTGGCGGCTGGCGCAGCCGTCCGGGCGGCGGTGGCGGGCGGTGCCGCCGTCTTCGGCGCGGTCGCCGCCCTCTTGAGCGCCGCCGCCGCGGCCTTCGGCGGGCTCGCGGGAGCAGCCGCTTCGGCGCCTGCCACACGAGACTTGAGGCGGGGGTTGTTCGGATCGATCCGGATCGCCTCGTTGACGAAGTCCTGAGCCTCCTCGCCACGGTTGCGCGCCTTCATCAGGTCGGCCAGCGTCAGGCATTCCTCGACGGCTTTCTCCTTGTCTCCCTCGTCGTAGTAAATTTCCTTCAACTTGGTGTGCGACATCACGTGCTTCGGGTAGCGCCCGAGGATCTTGAGGAGCTGTTCCTTGGCCTTCTCCAGCAGTCCGTACTTGACGAACACCTCCGCTTCCGTGAAGTGCTCGCTGATGAACTCGTCGTCCTCCGCCTCCTCCTCTTCTTCGTCGGGGGCGGCCTGGAGGTCCTGGATCTTGCTGTTCGGCCCGTAGTCCTCTTCGTCCTCGAGGTCGCCGAGCGCATCGCTCGTCCCCCGGACGGGGGCCGCCGACTCGACCTCCTCGACCATCTCGGGAACCTCGTCGAGTTCGAGCGCCCCTTCCTGGATGTCCGGCGCCGCCCGCGGAGCGGGGACCGGCGCCCTGGCGGTGCCCGCCGCCTGGCGCGCCCGCGGCGCCGGCGCCGCCGCGGGGCCCCCGTCGAGTTCTCGCAGCAGATCGGCGTAACGGGGGTTCTCGGCGTCGATCTGCTGCAGCTTCTGGAGGATCTCCCGGGCCGGTTCAATCTCGCCGGTCCCCTTCATGACCTGGGCCAGCTGCCGCAGCGCCTCGACCTGCGCCGCCTTGTCGCCGACCTCTTCGGCGAGCGCCGCCTTTCTGGTGAGCCCGGCCGCGTGCTCGGGGAAGGCGCGCAGGACCTCGTCGACAAGCGCCAGCGCGTCGCGGCCGCGCTGCGCCTCCCCGAAGGCATCGGCGGCGCGGGCCACCCACTCGAAACTGGCGTCCGCGTCGTCGCGCGACAGGTAGAAGCGGGCGATCGCCGCCGCCGCCTCCGGCGGCAGGGGATCCTCCATCCCCTGCAGGCGCGCGAACACCTTCTCGGCCTCCGCCGCCTTGCCGGCGGCGAGGTAGGCCTCGCCCAGAAGGGCTTGCGAGCGCGGGTTGTCGCCATTCGCCTTGGCCATCTGCACGACCGTGGCGAGGAGCTCTCCGGGACTCTTGTCGGCCTCCTTCAAAAGCGACAGCATCAGGCTCATCATGTCGGCATCGCCGGGGGCGATCTTCGTCCCCTTCTGGGCGACTTTGATGGCCTCGTCGAGCATCCCCTTGCGCGCCAGATCCTGGGCCGCGCCGCGATACTCGCGCGCCGCGTCCTTCGGACTGCCGGCCCGCACCAGCAGCTCGGCAAAGGTGAGGCGGACCTTGAGGTTGTCGGGCTCGACCTCCAGCACTTTTGGATAAATCTCGATCGCCTTCTTGAGCTGGCCGGCCTTGAGGAAGTGCTCCGCCACCTGCAGGAACTGGGTCTTCGCCTCGATCGTCAATCCCTGCTGCTGGTACAGGCCGGCGAGCTTCTCAAGGCAGTCCATGTTGGCCGGATCGAGCTTGCTGACTTTCTTGTACATGGCGATGGCTTTCAGGAAGAAGCCGTCGCCGGCGTAGAACTCGGCGATGCGCAGGAAATAGCGGATGGCGTCCTGGTTCTTGCCGGCGCGCACGCACAGGTCGCCCAGCTTGTTGACGATGTTCATGTCGCGCGGGTTGTCCTCGGCGAGCTTCTTGAACTCGACGATCGCCTCTGGCAGCTTGCCGGCCTTGAGGTGCTTCTCGGCGGCCTGCGTTGTCTTGGCGCGGTCGAGGGCCATCAGCGGGACGCCTCCGCGGACGCCGCGAACAGCGGCGCGGCGGGATCGTCCTGGACGCCGTGGAAAGTGAGGCGGTGCAGCGGCGTGGTGCCGAAGCGCCGCAGGGCATCGAGATGGGCGCGCGTCCCATAACCGACGTGCGCCTCGAAGCCGTAGGGCGGGTACAGGGCCGCGAACGCCCGCATCATCTCGTCGCGATAGAACTTGGCCACGATGGAGGCGGCGGCGATCGAGGCGACCAGGCGATCGCCGTGCACGATGCCGCGTTGCGGGATGTCCAGCCCCGGGATGCGCAGCGCATCCACCAGCACATAATCAGGACGCACGGTCAGAGACTCCACCGCCCGCCTCATCGCCAGAAGCGTCGCCCGCAGGATGTCGGTTCGATCGATCGCATCCGCGTCGACCACACCGACCGCGAACGCCACCGACCGCCGCGCCAGCAGGCGCGCCAGGCGCGCCCGCTCCGCCCGCCCCAGAAGTTTCGAATCGCGCAGCCCGCGGACCGGCCGGGCCGGGTCGAGGATCACCGCCCCGGCCACCACCGGACCGGCCAGACAGCCCCGCCCCACTTCGTCGACCCCGGCGACGGCACGATGGCCCTCGCCGCGGAGGCGGCGCTCCTCCATCCAGCCGGCGGCGCGGCTCGTCATCGTTCAGCTCTGCGTCTTCTCCTCGACGCGCGCCGCCTTGCCCTTGCGGGCGCGCAGGTAATACAGCTTGGCGCGGCGCACGCGCCCCCGGCGCACCACCTCGACCTTGCCGACGACGGGCGAGTGCAGCGGGAAGATCCGCTCCACGCCGATGCCGTCGGAGATCTTGCGTACCGTGAACGTGCTGCCGGCGCCGCCGCCCTTCATGGCGATCACCATGCCGCTGAACACCTGGATGCGGTCCTTGTCGCCTTCGCTCACCTTGACATGGACCTTCACCGAGTCGCCGACGCGGAACTCGGGCGGTTCGCTCTTCAATTCCTTCTGTTCAATGAGCTTGATGTAATCCATGCGGACCTCGCTCCCGTTCGGGGGTCAGTGATCTCCAGCTTCCGCCCTGCCTCGGGCGCGGGGCTTCAGAAGATCGGGTCTCTTGCGGGTGGTCGCCGAAGCGGCCTGGTCCCGCCGCCAGGCTTCGATCTGCTCGTGATGCCCCGACAGCAGGACGTCGGGGACCTTCAAACCTCGAAACTCCGCCGGACGCGTGTAGTGTGGATGATCGAGCCCGGTCGTGTAGAAAGAATCGCGGCTCGGCGCCTCGTCGTCCCCGAGGGCGCCGGGGACGAGGCGCGTCAGGCTGTCGATCAGCACCATCGCCGGGATTTCGCCACCGGTCAGCACGTAGTCGCCGATCGAGATCGACTCGTCGACGAGGTGCTGGCCGACGCGCTCGTCCACCCCCTCGTAGTGCCCGCAGATGAGGATGAGCCGCTCGCAGGCCAGCAGACGTTTCGCCTCCTGCTGGTTGTACGGCGTGCCCTGCGGGCACAAGAGGATGGTGCGCGAGGCGGCCGATGGGTAGCGCATCTGGACGTCGTCCACCGCTGCGAACAGCGGTTCGGGCTTGAGCACCATGCCGCCACCTCCGCCGTACGGCACGTCGTCCACCCGGCGATGCTTGTCGGTCGAGTAGTGCCGCAGATCGTGCAGACGCACCTGCACGAGCCCGCGTTCGCGCGCCCGTTTGACGATGCTCTCCGTCAGCGGCCCGTCGAACATGCCCGGAAAGGCGGTGATCACGTCGAAGTTCATTCCAGATCCAAGAGACCGGCGGGCGGATCGATCACGATCCGCCCGGCGGCCACGTCGATGGTTACGCAGATCGAGCGCGCCGCGGGCAGCAGGAGGGGCTCTTCACCCCGCGCCGCGTCCCCGGAACGCTCGACGAGAAGGAGCGGTGTGCCGCCGGTTCGCACCACGTTGCGGACCGTCCCCACCTCACGCCCCTCCCGCGTAACGACTGTCGATCCAACCAGTTCGAAAATATAGTAGCTGCCCTGGGGGAGGTCAACCAACCCCTTGCAGGGAAGCAGGATATCGAGACCGACCAACGCCGCCGCCTGGGCCGCGTCGTCCACCCCCCGCAGCTTGACCACCACACGATCACCGTAGATCGTGTATTCCTCCAGCTCGTAGCGCGCCCGGGGGCCTGTCCGGCGACCGATCTCGACGGCGGGGCGGCCCGCGAACTGATCCACGCCCCCTTCGACCAGACGCGCCGTCAGCCGCCCGTGCGCGCCGCGCAATCGCAGTCCCGTGGCGACCGGGACCGGCTCCTCCTCACTCGAGGATTTCAAGTTCGTAATGCCGACCCTGCACCTCCCCCGCCACGTCGAGGAGGGTCCGCAGCGCCTGCGCCGTGCGCCCCTGACGACCGATCACCCGGCCGAGCTCATCCTCGTCGACGGTCAGCTCCAGCACGGTGACGCCGTCCTCCTCGATCGCTTCGACCCAGACCTGGTCGGTGCGGTCCACCAGATCGCGGGCAACCGACGCCAGCCACTCGGTGATGTCCGGTGCTCCGGCCATGACGTCCTCAGACCTGCGCGGCGCGGGCCTTGCGGATCAGCTTCGCGACCGTCTCCGACGGGTGCGCGCCGTTCTTGATCCAGGCGTCCGCCTTGGCGACGTCAATCTTGAGGTTCTCCGGCTTGCGCTTCGGGTCGTAGTAGCCGATCCGGTCGGTGACCCGGGTCTTCAGCTTGCGGGTCGATTCCGACACGATCACGTGATAGAAGGGCTTGTTCTTGCTCCCCGCCCTGCTCAGGCGTATCACCAGCACGATCTCACCTCCACTCTGGGCCCGGCTGTCCCGGGCGGTTCCTGGCACCCGGCGGCGCCGGGTGCCCTGTCGTTCGGCCCGGTTCTCACCGGGTACGGGTTCAGCGGCGGAACGACCTCGCCCCGCCGAGCGGCCCGGGGAGGCGGATGTTTCCGCCGCCACGGCCGAAGGCCTTCATCATCTTGCGCATCTGCTTGAACTGCTTCAACAATCGGTTGATGTCATTGACGGTGGTCCCGGAGCCTCGGGCGATCCGCAAGCGGCGGCCGCCGTCGATCACCTCGGGATTGCGTCGTTCGTGGATGGTCATCGAGCCGATGATGGCCCGCGTCCTGGCGATTTCCGTCTCGTCCACCGGCATGTCCTTGAGCGCCCCGGCCCCCGGCAACATTTCGAGGATCTGCCGCAGGGACCCCATCTTGCTGACCTTGTCGAGCTGTGCGGCGAGGTCCTCGAAGGTGAATTCGCTCTTCTTCAGCCGTCGGGCAAGGTGCGCCGCCTCCTCCACCGAGGCGACCGACTCCGCCTTTTCGATCAGACCGATCACGTCCCCCATGCCCAGGATGCGTGACACCATCCGTTCGGCGTGGAATGCCTCGAGATTCTCGATGTGTTCCCCGGTGCCGATGAACTTGATCGGGACGCCGGTCACATGACGCAGCGACAGGGCCGCGCCGCCGCGCGCGTCGCCATCCGCCTTCGACAGGATGACCCCGGTCAGGCCGAGCCGGGCGTGGAAGGTCGACGCCGAGCGCACCGCGTCCTGTCCGGTCATGGCGTCGGCGACGTAGAGGATTTCGACCGGCGCGAGCGCCTCCTTCAGCCGCTCCAGCTCGGTCATCAGCTCTTCGTCGATGTGCAGCCGCCCTGCCGTGTCGACGATCACCGGGTCGCGGCCGACCTGCCGCGCTTCGCGCAGCGCCCGGTCGACGACTTCGAGGGCGCCGGAGCCCGGCGCCCCGCTGATCACCGGCACACCGATCTGCGCGCCGAGGACCTTGAGCTGATCGATGGCCGCCGGCCGGCGCACGTCCGCCGCCGCGAGCAGCGGCGAGCGCCCCTGCGATTTCAGCAGGCGGGCGAGCTTAGCGCCGGTCGTCGTCTTGCCGGAGCCCTGCAGTCCGGCCATCAGGATGACGCTCGGCGGCCGGCCGGCCCAACGCAGGGTCGCCTCCCCGCCCTGCGCCAGGATGGCGACCATCTCGTCGCGGACCAGCTTGATGACCTGCTGGCCCGGCGTCAGGCTCTTGAGGATCTCGTCCGACGACGCCTTCTGGCGCACCGCCTCGGTGAGATCCTTCACCACCTTCAAATGGACGTCCGCTTCCAGGAGCGCCATGCGGATCTCGCGGAGTCCGTCGCGGATCTCCGACTCGGTCAGGTGACCGTGTCCGCGCAGGGTGCGGAAAATCGTCTGCAGCCGTTCGCTCAACGCGTCGAACATCGCCCGCTCCGGTCCCGGCCGCCGCTCACACGAGCGACAGCAGGTGACCCATCTTCTCCTTCTTGGTCTTCAGATACCGGCGCGACGTCTCGGTCGGCGCCACTTCCAGCGGCACCCGCTCGACGATCTCCAGGCCGTAGCCCCCGAGCGCCGCGAATTTTCCCGGGTTGTTGGTCAGCACCCGGATGCGCTGGCAGCCGAGCTCGCGGAGGATCTGCGCGCCGATGCCGTAGTCCCGGTGATCGGCCTTGAAGCCGAGCTTGTGATTCGCCTCCACCGTGTCCTTGCCCCTGTCTTGAAGCTCGTAGGCGCGCAGCTTGTTGAGCAGGCCGATGCCGCGCCCCTCCTGCCGCAGATAGACGAGCACGCCCTGTCCGGCGCGCGAGATGATCTCCATGGCGCGCCGCAGCTGCGTGCCGCAATCGCATCGCAGGGAGCCGAACACGTCGCCGGTGATGCACTCGGAGTGCACCCGCACCAGCACGTCGTCGGCGGGTTTGATGTCGCCGAGCACCAGCGCCAGATGGGTTTTCTTCTCCATCGAGCTGCGGAAGGCGACGATGCGGAAGTCGCCGTTGAGGGTCGGCAACTTCGGCGCGGCCACCCGGCGGATCAGGCGCTCGTGCCGCATGCGATGGGCGATCAGGTCGGCCACCCGGAGCATGCGGATGCGGTGGCGGCGCGAGAACTCGCTGAGATCGGCGAGCCGCGCCATGGTGCCGTCCTCGTTCATGATTTCGCAGATGACCCCGGCGGGATACAGCCCCGCCAGGCGGGCCAGGTCGACCGCCGCCTCGGTCTGCCCGGCGCGCTTGAGGACGCCCCCCGTCACCGCCCGCAACGGAAACATGTGGCCCGGGCGGGTCAGGTCGGACGGCCGGGTCTTTGGATCAATTGCCACCTTCACCGTGTGGGCCCGATCGGCCGCCGAGATGCCGGTCGAGACGTTGTTGCGCGCCTCGATCGAGACGCAGAACGCCGTACCGTAGGGCGAGGTGTTCCTCTGCACCATGAGCGGGATGTCGAGCTCCCTCAAGCGCTCCTCGGTCATCGGCAGGCAGATCAGCCCGCGGCCGTGGCGGGCCATGAAGTTGATCGCCTCGGGGGTCACCTTCTCCGCCGCGATCGTCAGGTCACCTTCGTTCTCCCGGTCCTCGTCGTCGACGACGATCACGAAGCGTCCGGCGCGGACGTCGCGGATCGCCTGTGGCACGGTGCTGAACGGGGAACGACTTCCATCCTCCGGATTGTTGAATGCCCTGCTCACGATGCACTGCTCCTTCCTGCGAAGCCGTGCCGGGCGAGGTGCTCCCGGGTCACGGCGGCAGCCGCGGTCGGCCCGCCCGCCTGCAGCTGCCTGAGGTACTCGATCACATAACGCCCGAGCATGTCCACCTCGAGATTCACCGTCGTTCCGGGGGCGTAGTCGCCCAGGCGCGTCACCTTCAGCGTCTCGGGGATCAGCGCCACGTCGATAGCGGCGGCGTGGCGCGCCGCCACCGTCAGGCTGACCCCGTCGATCGCGATCGAGCCCTTCATGACGATGAACGCTCCGAGGTCGGGTGGAAAGGCGATCCGCACCCGGGTGCCGCTCCCCTCCCGCCCCACCTGCTCGACGATCCCGACGCCATCCACATGCCCCTGCACCAGATGCCCGCCGAGCCGGTCGCCGAGACGGACCGGCCGCTCCAGATTGACCCGATCGCCGGCGGCGCGCAGGCCGATGGTGGTGCGCGACAACGTCTCCGGAGAGACGACCGCCTCGAACCAGCCGCGGCCGCGCGCCGTCACCGTCAGGCAGACGCCGTCGACCGCCACGCTGTCGCCGCGCCGGAGGCCGGCGGCGAAACGCGTCCCGATCCGCAGGCGGGCCTCGTCCTGCCGGCGCTGCAGCCGGACCAGCCGGCCGGTCCCCTCGACGATCCCGGTGAACATTCCGCCGCCCGCCTGTCGCCTTACGCCGCACCGCTGCGTGCCGGACGAACCGCCGCCCGTCCCGGCCGCCGCCGGAGCGACCGCCGACCCGGAAACTCCAGCCGTCCTTCCACCAGGAGGTCCGAACCCAGTCGGCGCAGCCTCAGCTCTCGGACCCCGGCGGCTTCCCGCAGCCGGGCGGCGCCGCTGCCGCCGAACGCCGACAGCGCGTCGCGTCCGCCGACCAGTCGCCCGGCCACGAACAACGCCAGCGCGTCCCCGACGCCGGCGTCGAGCGCCGAGCCGAGCAGCTCCGAGCCGCCCTCGAGCAGCACGCTGCTGACGCCCCGCCGCCCGAGCTCCCGCAGGGCGGCGCGCAGCTCGATCCGCCCGTCGCGCCCGGGGACCTCCACGACCAGCGCGCCCGCCGCCTCGAGTCGCGCCCGCCGCCGCCGCGGGGCCCCCGGCAACGTCAGGATGAATGTTTCGCGACCCGTCGCGCCGCTGCGCAGCAACCGGGCCGCCGGCGGAGTCCGCAGCCGGCCGTCGACCACCACCCGGATCGGCTCCCGGGCGCCGCGCGCCGGCGGCGCCGTGAGCCGGGGATCGTCCGCCAGCACCGTGCCGACCCCGACCATGACTGCGTCATGACGGCCTCGCAGCCGGCGCGCTTCGGCACGCGCCCGTGCCGAGGTGATCCATTTCGACTCGCCGGCGCGCGTGGCGATCCGTCCATCCAGGCTCATCCCTGCCTTCAGCGTGACGAACGGCATACCGCTCCCTGCCCAGCGCAGAAATCTCTCGTTCAGACGGCGCGCCTCCTGGCGCAATGCCCCCACGCGCACCCGGACTCCGGCGCCGCGCAGGGCGCGGAAACCCCTGCCGTCGACCCGGCGATCCGGATCGGTCATGCAGGCGACGACCTCGGCCACCCCGGCGCCGATGATCGCATCGACGCACGGCGGGGTTCGCCCGAAGTGGCAGCACGGCTCCAGATTGACGTACATCGTTGCTCCGCGCGCCAGACGGCCTGCTTCGTCCAGCGCCAGCACCTCCGCGTGCGGCGAGCCGGCGCGCGTGTGCCAACCGCTGCCGACGACCCGTCCGGCGCGCACCAGCACGGCACCCACCATCGGGTTCGGGGCGGTCTGACCCGCGCCACGCGCCGCCAGCTCGAGCGCCAGGCGGAGAAATTTCGTGTCGTCGGCGCTCCTGGTCATCAGGCATCCTCTAAGCGGCCGACGGCAGCAGACCTTCCAGGAAATCGTCCGGATCGAAATCGACCAGATCGTCCGGTCCTTCCCCGGTTCCGAGGTAGCGCAGCGGGATCCCGAGTTCCTGGACGATCCTGACCGCCACGCCGCCGCGCGCCGTCCCGTCCACTTTGGTGAGGACCAGCCCGTTCACGCGGGCGGCCGCGAGAAACTGCCGCGCCTGATTCACCCCGTTCTGCCCGGTCGTGGCGTCGAGGATCAGCAGCACCTCGTGCGGGGCGCCGGCGATCTGCCGTCCGACGACCCGGACGATCTTCTCCAGCTCGCGCATCAGCGGATCCTGCGTGTGCAGGCGCCCCGCCGTATCGATGATCAGCGCATCCACACCGCGCGCCAGGGCCGCCGCGGCGGCGTCGAACACCACCGCCGACGGATCGGCTCCGGGGCGGTGCGCGATGAACTCGGCGCCGACCCGTTCCGACCAGACTCGCAATTGCTCGTCGGCCGCCGCACGAAACGTGTCGGCGGCGCACAACACGACCCGTTGCCCGTCCCGCGCCAGACGGCGCGCCAGCTTGGCCACCGTCGTCGTCTTGCCGCCGCCGTTGACGCCGACGCAGAGGATGACCCGCGGTCGCGCGACACCCGGCCCGGCTGCTCCGGGCGGCGAGGCCAGAATGTCGCGCAGGATGCGCCGCGCCGTCTCGCGCACGCCTTCCCATGAAGGCGCCGTCGCCCCGGCGGAACCGCGTACGGCTTCGACCACCCGCGCCGCAGCGCCCGGCCCGAGATCGGCCTGAATCAATGCGGCTTCGAGGTCCTCGCCCCAGTCCACCGACTGCGTCGCGCCACCGAACAGCCCGCTGATCCGCCCCAGCAGTCCTTCCCGGGAGCGCCGCAGCCCCTGCCGGAGCCGCTCGAGGCGACTCGGCGTCTTGTCGTCCTGCCCGGCGCTCACGATGCGTCCCGCTTGCCGTCGCGCGCGCCGAGCTGCTGGCGCGCCTCGGCCGCCTCGGGGGTGTCGGGCCCGAGCTCGACGACCCGGCGATATTCCTTCGCCGCCAGGTCCGGCTGCCCGGACGCCCTGTAGGCCGCCGCCAGGCCGAGGATGCCGCGCAGGTAGTTCGGGTTGAGCGCCACGGCCCGCTGGAACGACGGGATCGCCTCCGCCGGCTTTCCCTCCTTCAGATGCAGGTAGCCGATGTTCAGATGAATCTTCTCCGGGGCGCGGTACGCCTTGTCGTCCAGCGCCGCCTCGAACTGCGTCATCGCTTTCTTGTATTTTCCCTGATCGCGGTAGGCGAGCCCGAGCTGGTTGTGCGCTTCTGTGTAGTAAGGATTGAGCTTGACGGCCCGCTTCAGCGCCTTGATCGCCTGCGCCGGTTGACTCTGCTGCATGTAGATGAAGCCGAGATAGTAGTAAGCCTCGTCGTAGCGCGGATTCAATTTCAGCGCCTTGTCGATCGCCTCGATCGCCTCCTTGGTCTTCCCCTGCTCGAACTGCAGCGTCCCCAGCCGGAAGTAACGCTTCGCCTCGTTGTCGGTCTCCGAGCGCTCCGACGCCCGCGCGCGTACCGGCGCGGCCGCCAACGCACACAGCAACACCATCGACGCGACGCGGATGGCGCGGCCGCCCATCATGACGCTCTCCCCATGTCCATGAACGCCCCGACCCGGGCGGGTTTCAGAGCCGCTCAGGAGCCGGTAATCCTATCAAATGGAACGACTTTTGTAAACGCGACCGGGCGTGAGGCCGACCGGGAGCGGGGCTCGCGGGCGCCCCTCAGGAGCGGCTGAACAGGGAGCGCAAGCGCTCCACCAGGCCGCGCCGCGGGCGCCGCCGGACGGCCGGCTCCGGCAGCTCGACCTCCCGGCCGTCCAGGATCGACCGGGGGATGTCCTCGACCATCCGGCGCGCCGCCGTCTCCCCCACCGCGGCGGCGGCGGCGCGCATCGCCTCCGCCAGGACGGGCGGACGGTGACGGACGTCGTGGCTGTCGGAGGCGATGACGTGCACCAGGTTGCGGGCCAGCATGTCGCGGGCGAAGTCGCGCGCCTTTTGCCCGAACCGCCCGGTGATCGACGCCCCGGTGACCTGGGTGAGCGCCCCCAGGCGGACCGAGGCCTCGACGCGGCGGATGTCCTCCAGGTAGTAGGCGACGCGCTCCGGGTGCGCCATGATCGCCGTGATCCCGAGGAGCTTGAGCTGGAAGATGGTGTCATCGACGTGCATCGGCACCTGCTGGTACGGCAGCTCGAGCAGGAGGTAGCGCCCGCGGTCGCCGACCGTCATCAATTCTCCGGCCCGCGCCCGGGCCGTCAGATCGGCGGTGAAATACACCTCGGCCCCCGGGAGCAGGATCACCCCTTCGGCGTCGTCGCCCCGTTGCGCCTCGCGCACCATCGCCACGCGTTCGAGGATCGCCTGGCGGGTATTGTCGTAGACGCCCGGTTTCATGTGCGGCGTGGCGACCACCGTGCCCACCCCGTCCTGCCTGGCGATCCGCAGAAATTGCAGCGTCTCCTCGAGCTTGCGGGCGCCGTCGTCGATCCCCGGCAGCAGGTGGTTGTGCAGGTCGATCACGCGTCCTTCACGCTTCCTTCACACTTCCTTTCGCAGGGGGCGGGCCAGCAGGTCGTCCACCGCCTCGCGCGGCGATCGGCCCTCGAACAGCACCTCGTGCACCTTGGCGGCGATCGGCATGTCGATGCCGTGCTTCGCCGCCAGCGCCACCGCCGCCCTCGTCGTGGCCACCCCTTCGGCGACCATCCGCATCCCGGCCAGCACCTCGTCGAGGCGCCGACCGCCGCCGATCGCCAGGCCGACCGAGCGGTTGCGGCTGAGGCTGCCGGTGCAGGTCAGGATCAGGTCGCCGGCGCCGGCCAGCCCCGCGAACGTTGCCGGGGTGCCCCCGAGCGCCGTCCCGAGACGGGTGATCTCCGCCATGCCGCGGGTGATCAGGGCGGCGCGCGTGTTGTGGCCGAAGCCGATCCCCTCGGCGATCCCGGTGGCGATGGCAACGACGTTTTTCAGCGCCCCGGCCAGCTCGACACCGGCCAGGTCGGCGTTGCGGTAGGCCCGCAGCCCGCCGTGCGACACCGCCCGCTGCACCCGCTCGCAGGCGTCGGCATCGCGCCCCGCGACGACCACGGCGGTGGGGTCGCCGCGCACCACCTCCGCCGCGAAGCTGGGCCCCGACAGGGCGGTGACGCCGCGCTCCGCCGGCGCGCCGCAGGCCGCGCCGAACACCTGCGACAGACGCAGCAGCGTCGTCTCCTCGATCCCCTTGGAGCCGATCACCACGTCCGCCTCCTCCAGCCGGCCGGCCGCCGCCTCGAACACCGGGCGGCTCGCCTGCGCGGGCACGACGAAGACGACCAGATCGGCGCCGGCGAGCGCCCTGCCCAGATCGCCGGTCACCGCCACGCCGTCGGGCAGGCGGTGCCCCGGGAGGTACGCGACGTTCTCGCGCCGCTCGTGCAGCGCTTCGGCCATGGGGGCGCTCCGGGCCCACAGCGCCACCGGGCGGCCGGCGCGCGCCAGGTGGATCGCCAGAGCCGTCCCCCAGCTCCCCGCCCCGATGACCGCGGTCCTCCTCATGCGCCCTCCCTTCCGCCGCTCACGCCCGCCTGCCGATCCGGCTCTCGGTGCCGTGCACAAGCCGCCCGATATTGGCGCGGTGACGAACGATGATCAGGGCGCCGCTCAGCAGCGCCGCCACCACGACGCTGCGGTCGGCGCCAGAGAGCCACGCCGCCAGCGGCAGCGTCAACGACGCCAGGATCGAGCCGAGCGACACCATCCTCCACAGCAGCACCGCCAACACGAAGACCGCCAGCGCCGCCCCGAACGCCGCCGGCGCCAGCGCCAGGAACGCGCCGGCGCCGGTCGCCACCCCCTTGCCGCCGCGACCGCGCAGGAGCGGGGTGAAATTGTGCCCCAGGATCGCCAGCAGACCCGCCGCCGCCTGGACCGGGACTCCGTCGGCCCCGCCGACGAGCTGCCGGCTGAGCAGCACGGCGAGCGCTCCCTTGCCCGCGTCCAGCAGCAGGCCGGCCCCCCCGATGACCCAGCCGGCGGAACGCGCCAGATTGGTGGCGCCGATATTCCCGCTGCCGCGCTGCCGCAGGTCGATGCCGCGCAGCCGGCCCAGGAGATAGGAGAACGGGATCGCCCCGAGGGCGAATGCTCCCGCGAGAATCGCCGCCGTGGCGGACGTCACGCCGCCGCCCCGCCGCACAACGGAAAACGGGCGAGCGGCTGGTAACGCGCGCCGCCCGGATCGAGGTGGCTGCGGAACAGGACGCACTCGGTGACGGTGAGGCCGCCGGCGGCGGGCGCCGCCGAGCCGGCCATCACCGCTGCCCGATCGCCCGGGCGCATCTCGTCGCGGATCCGGCCGATCGTCAGGTGCGGCGCGAACAGGCGACCCTCGCGGGCGAAGCCGCAGCGCTCCATCGCCGCCTCGATCGCCTCCCAGAGGCCGATCGCCGCGGCGAGATCGCCGGTGAGACCCACCCAGACGATGCGCGGCGCGCCGCGCTCCGGAAAGACTCCGATGCCTGCGGCCTGCAGGGCGAACGGTGCGTGCGGCGCGATGGCGGCGCGCAGCTCCGCCTCGATCGCCGCCCGCCTGGAGTCCTCGACCTCGCCGAGGAACTTGAGCGTCAGATGGATGGCCTCGGGCCGCACCCAGCGGACTTGCCGCGCCCGGCTGCGCAGCTCCGCCTGAATCTCCGCCAGCCGGTGCCGGACGTCCGGCGGTAGATCCACTGCCACGAACAGCCTCACGACATGGCTCCCAGCAGCGCCCGCCGCAGCAGGTCGAGCGCCGATTGCGCAGCGCGGCTGCGCACGACATCGCGATCGCCCGGCACATTCAGGCGACGCGTCGTGGCGAGGTTCGGACCGGCGATGCCGAGATGGACGGTGCCGGCCGGCGCCTGCGGGTCGCCGGCTTCCGGACCGGCGTAACCGGTCGCCGATACCCCCCAGTTCGTCCCGAGCAGGCGCCGCGCGCCGGTGGCCATCTCCAGCGCGGTCTCGGCGCTGACCGCGCCGTGCGTCTGCAGCGTCTCCGCCCGCACGCCCAGGACCCGCGTCTTGGCGGCGTCGGTGTACGACACCACTCCGCCGGCGACGTAGCGCGACGCGCCGGGTGGTCCGGTGATGCGGGACGCGATCAGACCACCGGTGAGCGACTCGCCGATCGCCAGGCTCTCGCGCCGCTCGACCAGCAGCCGGCCGACGACCGTCTCCATGGCGTCGTCGTCGCGTCCGAACAGATCCGGACCGAGCACCGCGGCCGCGGCCGCGTCCAGCCTGGCGATCCCGACCGGCGCACCGCCGCCGGTGACTCTCTCCTTGAGATGAATCTCCACCTGGCCGGGGGCGGCGAGGATGGTCCAGACGACCTCGCCCGCCTGGCGCGCCACCTCGGTCAGGCGATGGTCGACCTCCGATTCCGTCAGTCCGGCGATCTTGAGGATTCGGTAGATGTACCGCTCGTCGGCGCGCCCGAGCAGCGGCAGCGCTTCCTCGTCGAACATCCGGCGCATCTCCGAAGGCACGCCGGGCAGCAGGACGATCGCCTGCTCCCCCACCCGCAGGAACAGCCCGGGGGCCGTGCCGAGCGCGTTCTTCAGGACCGTTGCTCCCCGCGGCACCTGAGCCTGGCGCCGGTTCGATGGCGGCATGGCGTAGCCCCGGCGCCGGAATCGCTCCTCGATGCCCGCGGCGACCTCCGGATCGTCGAGCAGCGGCAGGCCGAGCAGTTCCGCCACCGCCTCGCGGGTCAGGTCGTCGACCGTCGGGCCGAGACCGCCGGTCGCCACCACCAGTTCGGAGCGCCCGAGCGCCACCCGGAAAGCATTCATGATGTCGGCGGGATCGTCCCCGACGATGGTGCGGAAGCGGATCGGGACGCCGATCTCCCCGAGCCGCCGCGAGAGGTGCGAGCCATTGGTCTCCAGGCGCCACGGTTCCAGGAGCTCGGAGCCGATGGCGATGATCTCGGCGCGGCGCGGCGTCATGCCGCCGGCTCGAGACGCCGGATGGCGTCGGCCATCGCCTGCGCGAATTCCCGCAGCGCGTCGCGATCCGGCTGCTGGCCGGCGCGTGAGAAGCGCAGCGGGGGGCCGAACCGGACATGCACCCGCGCCGGCGCCGGGAACCCGCTCCCGACCGGCAGGCTGTCGCGCGCCCCGTCGATGAAGGCGGGCACCACGATGGCGCCCGACAGGGCGGCGATCATCGCCGCCCCCAGGCGCGGCTCGCCGACGCTGCCGTCGGCGCTGCGGCTGCCCTCCGGGAAGATGCCGAGAACCCGGCCGGCTCCCAGGACGCGCAGCGCCTGCTTGATCCCCTTCCGATCATGCCCTTCGGTTTTCACCGGGACCGTTCCCATCCCCCAGTAGAACCAGCGCAGCAGGAACAAATCGTACATCCAGCGAAGGACCATGAAGTGCAGCGGCCGCGGCGACGCCGAACCCAGGATGATGGCGTCCAGGTAGGAGATGTGGTTCGACACGACGATCGCCGGCCCCCGGCGCGGCACATGCTCGAGACCGTCGCGCGTCAGATTGAGATAGAGCTTCACAAAGGGGAAGAACACCCCCTTCACGAACCAGTAGAACATCGTTCATCGCCCCCAGTTGGCCGGGGTGACGAGGCCGCCGCTGACGATCAGCTTGACGCCGTCTTCGATCGTCAGGTCGAGCGGGATGACGTCCTCCTCCGGGAGCGCCGCCAGCCAGCCCGAGGTCGGGTTGGGGGTCGTCGGCAGGAACACCAGGGTGAGACCGGGCGTCTCTTTATCCGCGGCCGCGCGCATGGTGATGCTCTCCCTGGTCACGAAACCGATGGTGTAGACCCCCGGACGGGGATATTCGATGGCGACGACCCGCTGGAACTCGCTGGTCGGCTTGGAGAAGGCGTTCAGGAGCTGGCGAGTGCCGCCGTAAATCCCCTTGATCAGGGGTATGCGCAGCATGAGCCGGTCGAAGCCGTCGACGAACTGCCGGCCGAGGAAATTGGTCGCCAGGATGCCGATGAGCAGGATGAACCCCAGCGTCGTCAGCAGGCCGATCAGGGGGGCCATGTAGTTGGCGAACGCCGGGTCGTCGACCAGCGGTACGCGGAACGCCGTCAGAATCTTGAGGATGGTCGGCGTGGAGATGCCGTGAACGAGCCGGAACAGGATGCCGAGCAGCCAGACCGTGATCACCATGGGCAGGACGATCACCAGCCCGGTCAGGAAGCGCTGTCGCAGCCGGCCGATCCAGGTGCGGTCCGTCCGCCGCCGCTTAGCCACGCGCCGCCCCGGCCCCCGGCTCCGGGCCGCCGGTCACCCCGAGCCGGCGGGAGAATTTCAGGAAGTAGTCGGCGGCCGAGAAGATCGCCAGCACCACGACCGCCCACAGGGCCAGATCGCCGGCCAGATCCCACTTGCCCAGGTACCGGTTCCCCAGGATCAGCAACACGATGGCGACGATCTGCGTGATCGTCTTGTACTTGCCCCAGGCGCTCGCCGCGATGGTGACCCCCTGGCTGCTGGCGATCATCCGCAGGCCGTCGATGGCGAACTCGCGGCCGACGATCACCCACACCATCCAGGCTCGGGCCGCACCGATCTCCACCAGGGAGATGAACGCCGCCGAAGTCAGGAGCTTGTCGGCGATCGGGTCGAGCAGGATGCCGAGCGTGGTGACCTGGTCGCGGCGGCGCGCCAGCCAGCCGTCCAGCCAGTCGGTGAGCGCCGCGACCAGGAAGATGATCACCCCGACGGTCTGCCAGGACAGATTCAGGTGCTCGAGCCCGGTGGTCTTCGTGAGCAGGACGGCAACGAGCACCGGCGTCAGGAAGATCCGGATGATGGTGATCCACGTCGGGAGGTTGATCATCCCGTCGGCTGCTGAGGGTCTGAGTGTAGAATGCCGCGAGGCCGCCTCCGCACGCGCAGCGCCCGCGCGTCGCGCGAGGCGGTCGCAAGTTAACACAAGGGCGCAGGACGGTCAACCGAGACTGACAGTGATCCGCTTCGGAACCGACGGCTGGCGGGGGGTCATCGCCGATGATTTCACCTTCGACAACGTCCGCGTCGTCGCCCAGGCGATCGCCGACCTGATCCGCGAGGAGGGCGGCTCCCCCGCCCCGGTGCCGATCGGCCACGACGTGCGCTTTCTCAGCGGCCGTTTCGCCGCCGCCGTCGCCGGGGTCCTGGAGGGGAACGGCGTCCAGACTCTGCTGCCGGAGACCCCCACCACCACGCCGATGGTGTCGTGCCAGGTCGTGGCGTCGGGTGCGCCGCTCGGTATCGCCGTCACCGCCAGCCACAACCCGCCGCAGTGGAACGGCCTCAAGGTCAAGGCGGCCTTCGGCGGCTCGGCGCCGCCGGAGATGACCGCCAGGCTCGAAGCCCTCATCGGCCGCCGCGCGCCGCGCCCCGGCCCGCCACCCGAGCGGCGTCATCCGTTCCTGCCGGCCTACGTGCCCCGTCTGCAGTCGGTGGTGAACCTCGACGCCTTGCGCCGGGCCCCGCTGCGCGTCGTCGTCGACAGCATGCACGGAACGGGCGGCCGGATCCTGGAAGGGCTGCTCCGGCGGGGCCGCTGCCGGGTGACGACGATTCGCAGCGAGCCGGACGTGCTGTTCGGCGGCTCCGCGCCGGAGCCGCGCCCCGAACTCCTCGGCCCATTGCGCGACGCGGTCCTGAAGCACCGGGCCCACATCGGCATCGCCACCGATGGCGACGCCGACCGGGTCGGGATCTGCGACGAGACAGGGCGCGTCCTGTCGCCGTTCCAGGTGTTCGGCCTGACGGCGCTGCATCTGATCGACAACCGCCGCTGGCGCGGCGGCATCGCCCGGACGTTCGCCAACACCCTGGTGGCCGAGCGGATCGCCAGGCGTCACGGACTGCCATTCTTCGACCTGCCGATCGGTTTCAAGCACATCGCCCGACTGATGCTCGATCAGGACATCCTGATCGGCGGCGAGGAGAGCGGCGGAATCGGCGTCAAGCGGTTCCTGCCGGAGCGCGACGGCATTCTGATCGGCCTCCTGCTCATGGAAAGGCTGGCGGCGGGCGGAGGACGGCTGAGCCGGCACATCGCGGCGATGGAGAAGGAGTACGGGGCCTACGTCTACCGGCGCGTCGACCTGTCGATGCCGATGGAGCGGGCGCGCGCCACCGCGGCGCGCATCAAGGACGATCCGCCGGCGCGGCTCGGCGGGGCGACGGTGCGCGGCGTTGCTACGCTCGACGGCACCAAGCTTCTGCTCGGCGACGACGGCTGGATCCTGTTCCGCGCCTCCGGTACCGAGCCGCTGCTGCGGATTTATTGCGAGGCGGGCTCCCCCGCTCTTCTGGACCGGCTGATCCGCGGCGGCCTGGAGCGCGTCCGGCAGGCCGGGGCAGCGCCCGCGCCGCGTTCCGTCAGGGCGCGGCCCGTCCCGGAGAGCGCGTGGCACCCCCAGCGCACCGGCCGCTGATCCCCGGCCGCAATCGCACGCCACCCACGACCGTGTCCGCTCCGGCGATCAGCGCGTGCCGCGGGAGGCGGCGTAGATTTCCAGCAGGTTGAGGTTCGTCGCCAGGCTGGTCAGCAGCCAGATCGCCACCAGGGCCAGGGTGGTCCCCAGCGCCAGCCGCTGCGTCCAGCGCCGCTCGTGCGCCAGGCGTAGCAGAAATGGGCCGACGGCGACCAGGCCGAACAGGTAGACCGCCCGCTTGGTGTCGACGATCGGTTCCGGCAGCGCGTACAGCAGGCCGGTGGCGAGCGCGGTGATGGCAAACGGCAAGGTGCGGTACAGGTCGGCGGCGCTGATCATCTCTTCCAGCGCGATGCCCGCGGCGACGCACAGAAACGGGTAGAGCGGGATCCTGTACCAGCCGTAGACCACCCGGCTGTCGGCGGTCGCCGCGATGATGAGGGCGTACACCGCCATCGGCAGGAGCAGGCCCCGTTCGCGGCGAAGGCCCGCCAGGGCCGCGCACAGCAGCAGCCACAGGTAGGAGCCGCGGCCGAACAGCTTGGCGACCACCTTGCCGCCAAGGAGATCGTACAGACCCTCGAGGCTGACCAGCTTGCTGGTCGCCTGGGATCGCAGAACGCCGAGGAAGATCCGGAAGTCGAAGGCGGCGGCGTACGCCAGGTACAGGAGGAGGAAGCCGGCGGTGACCGCCAGCGTCACGCCGGCGGCGCGCCAGCGCCGCCGTGAGACCAGCATCAGCGTCGCCACCGCCGGCACCGCCACGCCGGTCGCCTTGGTCCACAGCGACAGGCCGCACAACAGTCCGAGGAGCAGTGCGTCCCGCCGGCGGTCGGTTTCGGCGCAGCGCTGCGCCAGCAGGATCGCCCCCATGAACAGCAGCGCCAGCAGGCTCTCCCCCTTCACCAGCCGGTGCGACAGCACGATGATCGGCAGGGTGGCGTAGACCAGCGCGGCGAGCAGCGCCGCCTCCTCGGAGGCGCCGTATGTCTTCGCGACGCGGACCAGCAGCAGCACGCCGATGAGGCTGCACAGGATCGGGGTCATCCGCATGACCGGCAAGGCGCTCAGCAGGAAATCGAACCGGACGCCGCCGATTGGCGGCGCCGTCTCCTGGGTGATCCAGGTCTTCAACGAGGTCAGCAGCCCGACCGGCAGCGAGAACAGCGGCGGGTGGTCGAAGTACGGCCACACAAGCACGTACCGATCGCCGAACCACTGGAAATCGCGCGCCTGCTCCGGCGGATAGCGGCTCGGGAAGGTGCTCCAGGCGGCCGGAGTCCCCCAATGCAGGAGCGTCCACCCCTCCCAGGCATGCTGGTACTCGTCGGCGGTCTCGTGGTGGAACGGCACGAGGGCGTAGTCGTGGAAGCGCAGGAACGCCGCCAGCAGGAGGATCGCCCCGAGCGCGATGCGCCGGCGTTCGGCGGCGATGGTCCGCACCAGTCGTCCCGCCCGCCCATCCGGCCGGCGCCGTGCCGACCACGGGGCCGCGAAGGCGAGCCCCGCCATCCCTGCCAGCAATCCCCAGCCGATCGCCCGGCGAGCGCGACCGCGAGCCGCCACTGCCGGATCCGGGAGCAGCTGGCTGCCCGGGATGACGCTGATCGCGCCATCCGGCGGCCGCCACTTCAGCACGAGCTTCGCTTCTCCCTGCGGCAGACGGTACTCGATCGCGATCGGGTGCAATCCCGCGCGCAGCGGCCGCTCGGCCAGGGCGACCGGATCGATCGCCAACGGCGTGCCGTCGAGCTGGAGGAGGCACTCCCCCTCCGCCACGACGGCGAATCCGTAGGTGCCGTCGCGCGGCACATCGAGGAAACCCGTCCAGCGGATGACATAGGCCGGCATGCCGGCCGGAAAGCCCTGCCGCGCCAGGTCCCAATGAAAGATGTAGGCGGCGTCCAGCCGCTGCGGCACCGGGAAATCGATGCGCGGGTCGATTCGTTCGTGGACCATCACCTCGCTGCCGTTGGCGGCGAGGATGGCGTAGCGCCCACGCAGGCCGCCCGCCGGCCGAAACAGGAAGCCGAGCATGAGCGCGGCGGCGGCGAGGACCGTCACGCACAGGAGCGCCGCGCGCCGGCCGCTCATGCGATCCCGGCCCGCGTCGCGGCGAGGCGCATCTCGCCGACCAGCGCGAGCTTGTCCTGGTCGGGCATGAACGACGCACGGACCGTGCGGACGCCGATTTCCAGCGCCTCGCGCTCGCTGAACCCCAGTCGCTCGACGAGCACCTCCCACTCCTCGGCCACCGTCGACCCGAACATCGCCGGATCGTCGCTGTTGACGGTCACCTCCACGCCGGCGTCATGCAGGGCGCGCAGCGGATGGGACCGCCAGTCGCTGACCACGCCGGTGCGGATGTTGCTCGTCGGGCAGCACTCCAGCGGGACCCGGGCGCGCGCCAGGGCGCGCACCAGCACGGCATCCTCGTGCGCCCGCACGCCGTGGCCGATCCGCTCGGCTTCAAGGATCTCCAGAGCCTCCCAGACCGAGCGCGGTCCGACGAACTCGCCGGCGTGCACGGTGGCGCGCAGACCGCGTCGCCGCGCCTCCCGGTATACCGGCGCGAACGCCGCGGTCGGCATGGCGCTCTCGTCACCGCCCACGCCGATGCCGATCACGTCGAAGCGGCGGGCTTCGGTGGCGATATCGACCAGCTCCTCGAGCCCGCCGACGCCGAACTGCCGCACACCATCCAGGAGGAATCGCAGGCGTGGTCCGCCGGCCGCCGCCCGCGACCGCGCTTCGGCGCTGATCGCCGCGAGTACCTCCGCCGGCGGCAGGCCGCTCAGCCGGGCGAAGATCTGCGGCGAGCAGAGCACCTCGGCGTAGCGGACGCCGTCGGCGGCCAGTTGATCGCACAGCGCCGTCGTCGCCAGCGCGAAATCCTCCGGCGATCTCAAGAGCGAGCACAGCTCTCGGAAGTTGCTCAGGAAGTCGGGGAAATCGCGATGGCGGTAGAGGCCGGCCAGGCGCTGGCGCGCCGCCTCGGCGCCCCCGGCCAGGGGACCCCGGCGCTGCACGATCCGCAGCAGGGTGTCGATCGCGATCGACCCCTCGAGATGCAGGTGGATCTCCGCCTTGGGGACGGCGCGGAACCGCTCGCGTCGTTCGTCCTGCGAGGCCACGGTTGACTCCCCTCCAGCGGACGGGTGGCTCCACGCTCGGACCGGCTCGCGGTCGCCGGCGGGCGGCTCAGTTCGATCCGGCGGCTCCGGGATCGTCCGGAGCCGGAGTCGCGGCCGGCTTCGGAGCTCCGCCCGGACCCGGAACACGGGTCGGCGGCTGGTCGGTGATGTGAACGACGCCCTGCCCGTCGGTGTAACCGTAGATCGCCGTCTGGGTCGCGCGGCCTCCGAGCACCGCCTGTCCTTCCTGCTTCCGGACGAGCGGCGGCTTGCCGCCGAACAGTTTCATGACCTTGCGCACGTAGCCGACGGTCTCCGGGTACGGCGGGACCGACTTCAGTGCCATCACGATGTTCTCTCCGGCGTTGTAGGCGGCCAGCGCCAGGCGTAGATCGCCCTTGAACAGGTCGATCAGGTACCGCAGATAGCGCGCGCCGCCGAGCACATTCTCGGCCGGGTCGAACGGGTCGATGACGCCGAAGCGGGCCGCCGTGTCCGGCATCAGCTGCATGAGCCCCTGGGCCCCCTTGGCGGACACGGCGCGGGCGTTGAAGTTCGACTCGACGGCCGCCACGGCGTAGACCAGATCGGGGGCCACGCCCTGCTTCAGGGCGGTGCTCCAGATCAGCTCGCGGTAGGCTTCCCCCGAATGCAGCCCGGGCATCCCGCGGTCGGCGCGCACCCTGCGCAGATCCTGATGGTCCGGCACGTTGGTCAGGACCAGGGCGCCGCTGCTGTCACGCCGGTAGTAGATTTCCTCCGCCGCCGCCTCGAAGGCGACGATCGCCGCCAGGCAGGCCGCCCACCCCACCGTCCGTGCCAGCCGCGCGCCGCTCATCGCGCCGCCCCGACGACGGCCCGCCGCGTCTTCATGGTTGTGCCGCCTTCGCCTTGCGGATGACCTCCCGCAACGCCTCCGCGGTCCTCCCGGGGAGCGCGTCCGGATCGGTGACCAGCCGTCCGCCGGCCTCCGCCAGGTCCGCCTTGCCGCCGCCGCGCCCGCCGATCAGCCCGGCCAGGGCCCGCACCATGTCACCCGCGTGCAGGGTCTTGGCGAGGTCCTTGCTGACGGACACCGTGACGTTCGTCGATTCCTCCTGGACCGCCCACTGCACCACCACGCCCGACTTCAGGCGATCGCGATTGCGATCGACGAGCGCGCGGACGGCGCTCTTGTCGAGCCCCCGTACCACCGGCGGCACCATGAACCGATACCCCTCGATGTCGTGGGTCTCCGGAGCCTCTCCGCCCCCGGCGCCGGCGGCCGCAGCGACCTTGAGCCTGTCGATCTCCTTCTGCAGGGCGCGGTTCTGCTCGACGAGCTTGTCCACCGTCTGCGGCACCCGGCCGCGGTCGACTTTGAGCGCCGATTGCACCAGGCCCAGCGCCTGCCGGTCCCGGCGCAGCTCATGCAGGGCGCCCTCCCCGGCCAGCGCCTCGACCCGGCGGATGCCGGCCGCGACGCCGCGCTCCTGGGTGATCTTGAGCAAGCCGATCGAGCCGGTGCTGGCGGCATGGGTGCCGCCGCACAGCTCCATGCTGAACCCCGGCACCTCGACCACCCGCACCCGGTCGCCGTACTTGTCGCCGAAGAACGCCAGCGCCCCCTTCTTGAGCGCCTCGTCGATCGGCATGACCCGGGAGACGATCGGCAGGTCCTGGCGGATGACGTCGTTCACCTCGTCCTCGACCTGGTGCAGGATGTCGTCCGGCAGCGCCGCGAAATGGCTGAAGTCGAAACGCAGCCGGTCCGATTCGACCAGCGATCCGGCCTGCTTGACGTGCGTCCCGACCACATCGCGCAACGCCGCGTGCAGGAGATGCGTGGCATCGTGGCTGCGCATGACCGCCAGGCGCCGCTCGCGATCAACCTCGGCGCGGATGGTTTCGCCGACCCGCAGCCGGCCTTCACGGATGACGACCGCGTGCAGGTTGAGCCCGGGCAACGGCGCCCTGGTGTCGCGCACTTCGGCGACGCCGTGGGCCCCCGTCAGGAAGCCTGTGTCGCCGACCTGGCCGCCCCCCTCGGCGTAAAACGGCGTCCGATCGAGCAGGACACGGCCGCTCTCGCCGGCAGCCAGCGCCTCGACCGGCGCGTCGTCCTTGAGGATGGCCAGCACGCGCGCCTCGTCGATCGAGGTCGTCTCGTACCCCTCGAAGCCGACCGCCCGCACCGGGAGCTTCTCCAGCACACCGGCGGCGGCGACGGCGATCTCCTTCATCCCGCGGCGGGAACGCTCGCGCTGCTCTTCGAGAGCCGACTGGAAGCCGCGCTCGTCAACCCCGAGCTTCCACGCCTGCGCGACATCCCGGATGAGGTCGGCCGGCAGGCCGAAGGTGTCGTACAGCCGGAACGCGTCGATGCCGGGGATGACCGTCTCGTTCCGGAGCCGCAGCTCCTGCGCCAGCGCCTCCACTTTCTGCAGCCCGACCGCCAGCGTCTGGGCGAACCGTTCCTCTTCGCGACGGGCCGTCTGCGTCACCAGTTCGGAGTGGGCGACCAGGCTCGGATAGGCCCGCTCCATCACCTTGACCACCGTGGCGCTCAGATCGCACAGGAACGGCTTGTCGATGCCGAGGTGCCGCCCGAACATGATCGCCCGCCGGATGATCCGCCGCAGCACGTAGCCGCGGCCATCGTTGCTCGGCACGACGCCGTCGGAGACGAGGAAGGTCAGGGCCCGGACGTGGTCGGCGATGACCTGCAGCGCGACCCGGTCCTCCTCATGGCCCGGCGCGTTCCAGCCCCCCTCGCGTGCGGCGATCGCCTTCGCCGCTTCGATGATCGGCACGAACAGGTCGGACTCATAGTTGCTCTTCACGTCTTGCAGGACGGCGGTGATCCGCTCCAGCCCCATGCCGGTGTCGACGCCGGTCTTCCCGAGCGGTAGCAGGCGGCCGTCCGGCTGCCGGTCGAACTGCATGAACACGAGATTCCACAGCTCCATGAACCGGCCGCAGTCACAGCCGGGATCGCACGCCGGGTTCGCGGGTTGCAGGCCGCACTTGCGGGTGCGGTCGATGTGAATCTCCGAGCAGGGCCCGCACGGACCGGTGTCGCCCATCGACCAGAAGTTGTCCTTCTCCCCGAGCCGGGCGATGCGGGCCACCGGCACCCCTTCCTGGTCGCGCCACAGGGCGTACGCATCGTCGTCGTCGCGGAACACCGTGACCCAGAGGTCGCCGGAGGGAAGCCCGTAGACCTTCGTCAGCAGCTCCCAGGCGAAGCCGATCGCCTCCTTCTTGAAATAGTCCCCGAAGGAGAAGTTGCCCAGCATCTCGAAGAAGGTGTGGTGGCGGGGGGTGCGCCCGACCTGCTCGAGATCATTGTGCTTGCCCGAGACGCGCATGCACTTCTGCGACGAGGCGGCCCGGGCGTAGGGCCGGACCTCACGGCCGAGGAAGACGTCCTTGAACTGGTTCATGCCGGCGTTGGTGAACAACAGAGTCGGATCCTGGGCCGGGATGAGCGACGAGGAGGCGACCCGCGCGTGCCCGCGGCTCTCGAAGAACTTCAGGAAGGCTTCGCGGATGTCGTCGGCGCTGCGCATCTCCGTCCTCGAAAGGGCGGACATTATACCAATCCGCCCCGGCCGTCTCCGCGGGGGAGGACAGGGAACTGCGAAGGGGAGCGATGTCGGGGGGCTGTGGCGGGTGGGCCACACGGCCGGAGGCTATTTCTTCCGCACGCCGCCGGCGCCGTGGGCGCGCGAGAGATCGAAGACCGAACTGCCGCCGCCGGCCGCCTGATTGCCGGAGGCGTTCTCGAAGCCGCCCTTGAGTGTGCTCTCCATCTCCCTCTGGGCGACGTCCGCGGTCGATTCGATCCCCTGCAGCTTGAGCTTGAACTCGTCCGGGTTGCTGGCGCGGCGCAGCGCCTCTTCCATGGTGATCAGCTCCTTGCGGAAGAGCTGGTAGATCGACTGGTCGAAGGTCTGCATGCCGTACTGCGACGTCCCTTGCGCGATCGCCTCGTGGATCATCTTGGTCTTGTCCTTGTTCTCGATGCAGTCGCGGATGAAGTTGGTCGTGCGCAGCACTTCCACCGCCGGCACGCGGCCGTTGCCGTCGGCGCGCGGCAGCAGGCGCATCGAGATGACCGCCTTGAGGACGCTGGCCAGCTGCAGGCGGATCTGCTTCTGCTGGTGCGGTGGGAACACCGAGATGACGCGGTTGATGGTCTCGGTGGCGTCGAGGGTGTGCAGGGTCGAGAACACCAGGTGACCGGTCTCGGCGGCGGTCAGAGCCGTCTCGATGGTCTCGTAGTCGCGCATCTCGCCGACCAGGATGACGTCCGGATCCTGGCGCAGGGCCGAGCGCAGGGCGGTGGCGAACGACTTGGTGTCGACCTCCACCTCGCGCTGGTTCACCAGGCTCTTCTTGTCCCGGTGCAGGAACTCGATCGGGTCCTCGATGGTCATGACGTGCTCGGTCCGCTGCTGGTTGATGTAGTCGACCATGGCGGCGAGACAGGTCGATTTTCCGGATCCGGTCGTCCCGGTCACCAGGATCAGCCCGCGGCGCTCGTCGGCGATGGTCTTCATGACCGGCGGCAGCAGCAGCTCCTCGATGGTGAGGATCTTCGCCGGGATGACGCGCAGCACCAGGCCTACGGTGCCGCGCTGCTGGAACACGTTGACGCGGAAGCGGCCGAGGCCGGGGACCGAATAGGCCAGGTCGATCTCGAAGTGATCCTTGAATTTCTGCTTCTGTCGCCCGCTCATGATGCTGAACGCCATGGCGATGGTGTCTTCCTGCGACATCCGGTTCAGCTCGCTCAGAGGGGTCAACCGCCCGTTGACGCGGAGAACCGGGTGCGATCCGACCTTCAAGTGCAGGTCGGACGCCTTCCTCTCGGTGGCGATCTTCAGCAAGTCATTGACGTGCAAAGGGTTCCTCCCCGCGCCTCAGGCCGGAAGTACACCTCATGAATCTAGGTTCCGACCCCGGGGATGTCAAGGAAGGGGCTTTGTTTGCCGGGTGTTAGCGGGGGTCCACCGTTCAGACGGCGGTCAGCCAGCGATGGCGATCGTCCTTCTGGCCGGTGACGAGGGCGGTGAACTCGGCCTGCAGCCGGGCGGTGATCTCGCCGCGCGCTCCGCGGCCGACGACCGTCTTGTCGACGCTGCGCACCGGCGTGACCTCGGCGGCGGTGCCGACCAGGAACACCTCGTCGGCGACATACAGCGCTTCGCGCGGGATGTTCTCCTGGACGACCGGGATCTTGAGATCGTCCGCCAGCTGAAAGATCGTCTGGCGCGTAATGCCTGGCAGGACGGCGGCGGTGAGCGGCGGCGTGTAGAGCGTCCCTTTGCGCACCAGGAAGAGGTTCTCGCCGCTCCCCTCGCTGACGAAGCCGTGCACATCGAGGGCGATCCCCTCGGCATAGCCGTTGACGATCGCCTCCATCTTGATCAGCTGCGAGTTCATGTAGTTGGCGCTCGCCTTGGCCATCGCCGGAAAGGTGTCGGGCGCCTGCCGGCGCCAGCTCGAGATCATCACATCGACCCCCTTCTCGGCGGCATCCTTCCCCAGATAGGCGCCCCAGGGCCAGACGGCGATGGCGAGATCGACCGGGCATGGGAACGGGTCCACGCCCAGCGTGTTGTAGCCACGGTAGGCGAGCGGGCGTACATAGCAGGCCTCCAGGCGGTTGGCGCGGATGGTCGCGACGATCGCCTGCTCCACCTGGTCGCGGCTGTACGGCATCTCCATGCGGTAGATCTTGCAGCCGTCGAACAGCCGCTCGATGTGCTCGCGGAGACGGAACACCGCCGAGCCGCGCGCCGTCTTGTAGCAGCGGATGCCCTCGAACAGGCAGGAGCCATAGTGGACGACGTGCGACAGGACGTGAATCCTGGCGTCGTCCCACGGCACCAGCTTGCCATTCATCCAGATCGACTCGGTCTTGGTCAGCGCCATGCGATCTCCGCCGCGCCAGGGGGCGCAGGCCGGAAAGTATAGTGGACCGCTCGCGCCGATATCAAGCGCGGCGGCCGGCGCCGACCGACCGGCGGCGCAGCAACAGCGCCGACCAGGGACGATCGCGGCAGCGACCCGCCGGCCTCAGGCCGCAGCGGCGCGCCAGAGCCAGGAGGGGGCGCTCGTCCTCGATCAGGATGCCGGACAGGACCGCACGCCCTCCCGGTCGCAGGGCGCGGGCGATGTCCGGGAGCACGCGGGCGATGACGGTCGCGCCGATGTTGACCAGCGCCAGATCGAACCGCTCGGCTTCGCCGAGCGCGACCCCGGCGTCGCCCTCGATCAAGTCGACCCGGCCGGACAGACGGTTGGCGTGCAGGTTGGCGCGCGCCACGCGCAGCGCCGCCGCGTCGTTGTCGACGCCGACCACCTCCCCCGCCCCCAGGCGCGCCGCCGCAATCGCCAGGATGCCGGTCCCGGTGCCGAGATCGACGACCGCCTCGTCCGGCTTCACGACCCGTTCCAGCAGCCGCAGGCTCATCCGGGTGGAGGCGTGCTCGCCGGTGCCGAACGCCTGACCGAAGCGCACGATGATCGGCATCCGCCCGCGGACCGGGGCGAACGAGCGCCCCTCCGGGACAACCAGGAATCGCCGGCCGATCCGCATCGGCCGGAGCGTCCGCTGCCAGATCTTGACCCACGCCCGGTCGCGCACCGCCCGCAGCTCCGGCGCCGGGTCGTCGACGCCGGCGGCGGCGAGAGCGTCGCGCAGCTGCGCCGTCACGGCGCGGCGGTCGGCAGTCGCCGGGAAGTACGCCTCGAGACGGAGCGCGTCGCGCCGCGCCCGGCTCGCGGCGGACAGCACCTCGACGCCGAGACAACCGGCGTCCCAGAAGGCCGCGACCGCGGGCTCCTCCAGCCGCGCGGGGACGTCCAGGCGGAGGCGGTAATGCGTGGCGACGGCCGCGCGCGCCGAAGCGGCGCCGATCGCGGAGCGCGGATTCGGTTTCAGGAGAAGATGTCCTTGACGCGTCCGAACAGGTCCTTGTCCTTGCCGGCTTCGGCCGCGGGCGCCGGATCTTCGATCGCCCGGAGCTGCTCGAACAGCTCCCGCTGCTTGCGGCTGAGCCGCGACGGGACGGTCACCGCGACGGTGGCGTGGAGATCGCCGCGCGGCCCGCCACCGGGCTGCTCGACCCCCCTGCCGCGCAGGCAGAAGGTGGTGCCGCTCTGCGTGCCGGCCGGGACGGTGATTTTGGCGGAGCCCTCCAGCGTCGGCACGGTGACTTCGGCGCCGAGGGCCGCCTGCGCGATGGTGATCGGCAGCTCGAAAAACAGGTGCGGTCCGTCACGCCTGAACAGCGGGTGATCCTTGACCCGGAGGACCACGTAGAGATCGCCCTGCCGCCCGCCCTGCGCGCCGGCCTCCCCCTCGCCGCCGACGCGCAGCCGCGTGCCGGTATCGACCCCCGCCGGGATGGCGATCTTCAGATGGCGGACGGACCGCTTGCGGCCTTCGCCCCGGCACGCCGGACAGGGGTCGCGCACGATGCTGCCCTGACCATGACAGTGGGGACATGCCTGGCTGAAGGTGAAGAACCCCTGCCGGTGCGCCACCTCGCCGTGTCCGTGGCAGTTCGGGCAGGTCACGCGCGCGCCCCCGCGCGACCCGCTGCCGCGGCAGTCGTCGCAGGCTTCCAGGCGCGGCACGGTGATCTCCTTCTCGATGCCGCGCGCCGCGTCCATGAATTCGATGTCGAGGTCGTAGCGCAGGTCGGCGCCGCGCCGGCGCCCGCCCCGGCCGGCCCGCGGCCCGCCCCCGAACAGGTCGGAGATCGAGAAGCCGAAGAAACTGCCGAGGATGTCCTCGAAGCCGGAGAAGGTCTGAGGGTCGAAGCCGGTGAAGCCGCCGGCGCCGCCGACCCCGGCGTGGCCGAAGCGGTCGTAGCGGGCGCGCCTTTCCTGATCCGACAGGACAGCGTACGCCTCGGCGGCCTCCTTGAATTTTTCCTCGGCTTCGTTGCTACCGGGGTTGCGGTCGGGGTGGAACTTCATCGCCAGCCGGCGATAGGCCTTCTTGATCTCGGCCTCGTCGGCCTCGCGCGCCACCCCCAGGATGTCGTAGAAGTCCCGCTTCTTCACGGACACACCTCGACCGCGGGGGGCCGGCAGGGGCGTCGGGCCGTGAGTGGCCTGTCGCCCCCGACGGCCGGCCGCGGGGAACCTCGGCCCGCGGGGCCGCTGGTCTCAGGACGACTTGACGTCGCCCGAACCCTCGGGGCCCTTCGGGGCGCTCGGGGAGGGATGATACAGGATCACCTCGGTCAGGATCTGCGATGCCTCGCCGAGTTTCTCCAGCGAGGCGGTGCACTCGGAGATGCTGGCCGAGGCGAGGGCCTTGCGGGCACCCTCGAGGATCTTCTTGACGGTGGAGCGCTTGTCCTCATCGAGCAGGCTGCCGAACTCGGCGAATGACTTCATGTTCGACTCGAGAAGCCCCTCGAGGCGCGCCTGGATCCGGTACAGCTCCGCCTTCTTCTTGTCGGTCTCGGAGTTCCGCTGCGCATCCTCGATGATCTCGGTGATCTCCTTCTCCGACAGGCCGCCGGACGGAGTGACGACGATGGTCTGCTCCTTGTTCGTCGCCATGTCGCGCGCTGACACGTGCACGATGCCGTTGCTGTCGATGTCGAAGGTGACCTCGATCTGCGGCACCCCCTTCGGGGCCGGCGGGATGCCGACCAGCTCGAAGCGGCCGAGGGACTTGTTGAAGGCAGCCACCTCGCGCTCGCCCTGCAGGACGTTGACCTCGACCTTGCCCTGGTTGTCGACGACCGTGGTGAAGACCTTGTTCTTGCGGGTCGGGATGGTGGTATTCCGCTCGATCAACTTGGTGAACATCCCACCACGCGTCTCGAGGCCGAGCGACAGCGGGGTGACGTCCAGGAGCACCATGTCCTTGACGTCGCCCTGCAGGATGCCGGCCTGGATGGCGGCGCCGACGCCGACGACTTCCTCGGGGTTCTTGTCGCGGCAGGGCTCCTTGCCGAAGATCTCCCGCACCGTCTCGATGACCCTGGGCACGCGGGTCATGCCGCCCACCAACAGGACCTCGTCGATCTCCGCCGGCTTGAGCCCGGCGAGCGTGAGCGCCTCGAGACACGGCTTGCGGGTGCGCTCGACGAGATCGGTCGTGAGCTCGTTGAACTTGTCCCGCGTCAGGACGACGTTGAGGTGCTTCGGTCCCTTGGCGTCCGCCGAGATGAACGGCAGGTTGATCTCCGCGCGTTGCTCGGCCGACAGCTCGCACTTGGCCTTCTCGGCCGCCTCCTTGAGCCGCTGCAGCGCCAGCCGATCCTCGCGCAGCGAGATCGACTCCTTCTGCTCGAATTCCACCAGCAGCCATTCCAGGATGCGCTGGTCGAAATCCTCACCGCCCAGAAAGGTGTCGCCCGACGTCGACTTGACCTCGAAGACCCCCTGGCCGAGCTGCAGGATCGAGACGTCGAAGGTGCCGCCCCCCAGATCGTAGACCACGATCTTCTTCTCGGAGTCTTCGTTCAGCCGGTAGGCCAGCGATGCCGCCGTCGGCTCGTTGATGATCCGCAGAACTTTGAGACCGGCGATCCGCCCGGCGTCCTTGGTCGCCTGTCGCTGGCTGTCGTCGAAATAGGCCGGGACGGTGATGATCGCCTCGTGCACCTCGGCCTGCAGGTATTCCTCGGTCATCTCCTTCAGCCGCGCCAGGATCATGGCGGAGATCTCCGGCGCGCTGTAATCGTGGTCGCGCACCCGCAGGCGCACGTCGCCGTTCTTGGCCTCGACGATCTGGTAGGGCACGAACTTGCGCGCCTGCTGCACCTCAGGCGAGTTGAACTTGCGCCCGATCAGCCGCTTGACGGAGTAGACGGTGTTGTGCGGGTTGGTGACCGCCTGCCGCTTGGCGATCTGCCCCACCAGTTTCTGCCCTTTCTCGGTGAACGCGACGATGGACGGGGTCGTGCGCGCCCCCTCCTTGTTCGGGATCACCATCGGCGTGCCGCCATCCATCACCGCGACGCAGCAGTTCGTGGTCCCAAGGTCGATGCCCATTACCCTCGCCATCGTCGCCCTCCGTCCTTTCCGCTCAGGCCTTCGGGCCCGATTCTGAACTCGTTGCGCGCGGCGCCCGGCCCGAGGCGACCTTCACCATCGCCGGCCGCAGCATCCGATCGTTCAGGGTGTACCCCTTCTGCGTCTCCTCGAGGATGACGCCCTGCTCGAACCCGGCCACATCGAGCGCCTCGACCGCCTCATGCAGGCGCGGGTCGAAGGCGCCCCCGATGGTGTCCATCGGTTGCACCCCGAGTTTCTTCAGCACATCGAGGATCTGCTGCTGGATGAGCAGGACGCCCTGCCGCAGTGCGCTCAGGTCGCCCTCGCTGGTGCGCAGGGCGCGGTCGAGGTTGTCGAGCACCGGCAGCAGTCGCTTGACGATTTCGGCGATCGCCAGCATGCGGGACTCGTCCTTCTCCCGGTCACTGCGCTTGCGGTAGTTCTCGAACTCCGCCTGCTTGCGGAGCAGGAGGTCGTAGTACTTCTCCTTCTCGCGCAGCGCGTCCTGGAGGCGATCATCGACATCGGAGCGGACCTGGTGCGGGTCGAGCCGATGGGCGGGGTGCGGCGCGGCGTGGTGGGCGTCGCCGTCACCGCCCGGAACCGGGTCTCCCCCGGCCGGGGCCGGAGGCACGGGATCGGTTTCGGAGCCGGTGGTCTCGTCGACCCCGACGACCTCGATGATCTCGATCCCCTCGTCACCCTCCTGCCGCTCGGCAGGGGTGGCGGGCTCGTGGTGATCTTCCGGCTTGCGATCCCTGGCGTTCGCGTTCTTGCCGGCGCGTGAGGACATGGCTCCCCCGCGGCCGGAATATAGGTCAGCTCTGTTGACGCGTCAACAAACTGGACAGCAGGCGGGAGATATATCCGACCAGGGCCATCGCCCGCTCGTACTCCATCCTGGTCGGCCCGACCACGCCGATGGAGCCGCTGACCTGCTCCCCGAGACGGTACTGGGAGACCACGAAGGACAGGCTGTCCAGCGCCGGATCGGCGGCTTCCTGGCCAATGACCACCCGGACACCGGGCTGGTCGATGCAGCGGTCGATGAGGGTCACGAGGCGGTGCTTCTCTTCGAAAGTCGCGAACAGGCGGTGCATCGTCCCGGCCTCGGCCAGCTCGGGGACTTTGAGGATGTTGGCCGTTCCGTCGACGATCACCTTGCGCTGGTCGGATTCGGCGTCCAGGTAGCTGCTGCCGAGTGTGATGGCGTTCTTGAGCAGGCGGTCGAAGGTGGCCTTTTCCTCGGCCATCAGACTCACCAGACGGGCGCGGATCTGGCGCAGGGTCTGGCCCTCGAACTCGGAGGTCAGGTAGCGGCCGGCGCGGTCGAGATCCTCCTGGCTGTAGTCCTGCCCGGCCTCCAGAATGCGGTGACTGACGACGCCGGTGCGGTCGACGAATACGGTGAGAATCCGCCGTTCGTGCAGCTTCACAAACTCGATGTGCTTCAGGACGGCGTCGCCGATCGGCGCCGATACGAAACAGCCGACGTGGCGGGTGAGCCGCGACAGCAGCTTCGGGATGACTTCCATCGCCTCCCCGAGCTCGCCACCGATCCCCGCCAGGCTGTTGTCGATGAGCGCCTTGTCGGCCGCCGGCAGCCGACTGGATGGCAGCAGGGCGTCGACATAAATACGATAGCCGCGATCGGTCGGCACCCGGCCGGCAGAAGTATGGGGATGGCTCAGGAGCCCCATCTCCTCCAGGTCGGCCATGACATTTCGTATGCTCGCCGGGCTCAGCCCCCCGGCCCCGGCCTTGGCGACAGTTCTCGACCCGACCGGCTCACCCGTCAGGATATGGATGGCGACGATCTGGCGGAGTACTTCCCGCGTTCTGGGATCCAGCTGGGTCGGTGAGGTCATCGTCTTGGCACTCGACATGTCCGAGTGCCAATATACCGGCAGCGGTCGTCCAGGTCAATCGGTTCGGGGCGTGGAGCTTCAGGGCTTCGAGGCCGAATCGGTCGAGGCACCGCGGCGACCCATCAGGTAGGCCTTGATGAACGAATCGAGGTCGCCGTCCAGGACCCGGTCGACATCGCCCCGCTCCACGCCGGTCCGGTGGTCCTTGACCAGGCGGTAGGGCTGCAGGACGTACGAGCGAATCTGGCTGCCGAAATCGATGTCCTTCTTGGCGCCCTCCTCCACCTGTCGCTTCTCGTCCCGCTTGCGGCGCTCCACCTCGTACAGGCGCGACCTCAGGACTTTCATCGCCATGTCGCGATTGCGGTGCTGCGAGCGCTCGTTCTGGCAGGAGACCACGATGCCGCTCGGCAGATGGGTGACCCGCACGGCCGAGTCGGTGACATTGACGTGCTGGCCGCCGGCGCCGCTGCTCCGATAGGTGTCGACGCGCAGATCCTTCTCCTCGATCTTCACTTCGATGGCATCGTCCAGCTCCGGATAGGCGTACACCGAGGCGAACGAGGTATGACGCCGGCCGGAGGAATCGTACGGAGAGATCCGCACCAGGCGGTGGACGCCGCTCTCGGCCCGCAGGAAACCGAAGGCGTCGCGCCCGCGCACCATCAGCGTGGCGCTCTTGATGCCGGCCTCCTCACCGGTCTGATAGTCGAGTGTCTCGATGCGGTAGCCGCGGGCCTCGGCCCAGCGCAAGTACATCCGGTACAGCATCTCGGCCCAGTCCTGTGACTCGGTGCCGCCGGCGCCGGGATGGATGGTCAGGATGGCATTGCCCGCGTCGTGCTCGCCGGTGAGCATCATCTCGAGCTCCTGCGCGTCGACCGCGGCGGCGAGCGCTTCGACGGCCGCCTTCAAGTCGGTTCCGACGTCCTCCCCCTCCGACGCCAGCTCGACGCACACCTGCGCCTCCTCGAGCCGGTGGTCGAGCGCGCGCACCGCCTCGAGCTCCTCGTTGAGGCGGGTCCGTGCTTTCAGAAGCGCTTGCGCCTTTTCGGGATCGGTCCAGAGGTTGGGGTCGGCCGCCTTCGCTTCGACGTCCTTCAGGCGGCGCTGCAGGCCATCCGGATCAAAGATGACCTCGAAGCGCCGCGTAGCGCGTCTTCAAGATACCGACGCGGCGCACCAGATCGGCAACGTCCAGGCTTACGGGCTTGTTGTCCATGGGGAGCGCGCTCCGGCGCGTCAGGATCCGCTTCCCGGACGCGCGAACGCCGCGCGGAGCGCGGCGGCGTAAAACGCCGCGAGTATAACACAGCCCCACGCCAGCCAATCGCCGGCGCGGGCGTAGGGGGTCGCATCGCGCCGCACCGGCAGCGTCCCGACGACGGTCGCCTGGGTCAGGAGGCCGCTCTGCGACAGGACGCGGCCGTAAGGATCGACAAGGGCGGAGATTCCGGTGTTGGCGGCGCGCACCAGGCTGCGCCGGTTCTCCGCCGTCCGGGCCACCGCCATGGCGAAGTGCTGGGCGGCCGCCGGGGACCGGCCGAACCAGGCATCATTGGTCAGATTCACCATGAAGACGCCGCCCTGCCCCGCCAGCCGGCGCACCAGCTCAGGGAAGATCGCCTCGTAGCAGACGAAGGTGGCCGCCTCCCCTGCTCCGGTCGGCAGGGGCGCGAAGCTCGTGCCGGGGGCGAACTCGGCGATCGCCCCGCCGACCATCCGGTTGACGAAGAACAACAGGTGCGCCAGCGGCACGTATTCACCGAACGGCACCAGATGCACTTTGTCGTATGGCGCGCCCAACGTCCCGTCCGGCAGCACGGGCACGGCGCTGTTGTACGCCCGCAGCCCCCCCGCCGCGGAGCGGTAGTCGACGCTGCCGACGATGAGAGAGATGTCGAGCTCGCGCGCCAGGCCCGAGAGGAGCGCGACGTACGCGTCGTCGGGCTGGACGGCCGGCCGTGAGCCGGCGCCGACGCCCAGGTCCGGCCGGCGGATCGACAGCGGACTCGAGGATTCCGGCCAGACGACCACCTTGGCGCCGGCCGCCGCCGCCGCGCGCGTCATCCGGACGAGGTCGGCGAGGATCCGGCCGGTCTCGTTCGGCCGCCATTTCCGATCCTGCGCCACGTTCGGCTGCAGCGCCGCCACGCGCACGCTCTCCCGGGGCACGGCGGGGGCGCCCTGCAGGACCAGCGCACCGGCGATCTCGACCGCGGCGACCAGGAGGAGCAGGCCGATGCCGAGCGGCCGTCCGAGACGCGGCGCGGGGCGGATTGCGAGGAGGGCGAGGCCGGCGTTGGCCGCCATGACCAGGAGCGACACGGCATAGATGCCGCCGAAGGCCGCCGCCTGCAGCAGCGGCAGATTGGGAACCTGCGAGTAGCCGAGGAGGCCCCACGGGAAACCGGTCAGCATCCGGCCGCGCAGGATCTCCAGCGCCACCCATGCCACCGGGCACACCAGCAGGCTCAGCGGGCCGACGCGCCGCCAGGACCAGGCGAGGAAGGCGGCGAATACCGCCACGTACGACGCCAGGTAGAAGACCAGGAGCGCCAGGAACAACAACGCCAGCGGGCGCGACAGCCCGCCGTACCGGCTCATCACCGGCGCGACCCAGTAGAGGAGCGCACCGAAGAACACCGCACCGCAGGCATAGCCGCAGGCGAGAGCGCGGCCGCGGCTGGCGCCCTCCAGCGACATCAGGAGGGGCACCAACGCCACGAAGGCCAGCAGGAACAGGTCGGAGCGCGGGTACGCCAGGGCGAGGAGGAGGCCGGAGCCGGCCGAACACAGGATCGCCCGGCGCGCGGTCAGCGGACCGGCGCGTCGTCCGGCCACTCGAACGAGGACGCTCAGCACTGCTCGTGCAGGAGCAGGCGCAGCGGCTCGCGGACGTCGATGAGTCCGGCCGCCGCCTTCTCCAGGCCGGCGACGAACAGCGTCTTCATCCCCTTCCGGAGCCGGCCGGCGCGCAGCGCCGCGGCCGAGGTGCCCGGCCGGAACAGCCGCTCGCCCGGCTCCGCGGCCAGGAACTCGTACACCGGCAACAGCGCCGGTGCCGTCGTGCCGCGACAGCCGCGGCAGCCCGAGGACACGGCGTACTCACCGTCGTGAGGGTGCGGCCTCCACGGCGCGCGCGCCAGCAGATCGGCAACGTCGCAGGGCCTCCGGCATGACGGGCAGAGCGGTTCCATCAGCCGGACCCCGAGGATCCCCTCGGCCAGCGCCGCTGCGTCCTGGTCCGCCAACCGCCCGCCGCGTGCCAGGGCCTCGGCGGCGGCGAACGCGTCGGCCGCCGCGACCGGGGCGAGGACCACCCGCTCGGTGGCCTGGGCGCGCGCCATCTGCGCGGCCTCGGCCGACAGTAGATCGTGCAGGACGAGCAGCTCGGGCAGCGTTCCGAGGGCGCGCTCGAGCCGCGCCGCGAGGGGGATCTCCTCCTGCTCCGCGACCCTCGGGAGATCCCAGCCGACCGGGGCCGTCGGAGCGCCCAGGACGACGCCGCGCAGCCGCCCGGCGAGGAGCGCCGCCACCGCCTCCAGGCCGGCGTCGATGTCGCTCCGGTCCGCTCCGGCGACCACCAGCAGACCGCGGCGCTCCTCCGCGAGCTGATCGATCCGGGCCGCGAGCGCCGGGACGTCGGCCGCCACCTCACCACGTTCCGGCTGAACGACGCGCTGGTCGCACAGGTGCAGCTCGTACGACTCCCCCGCCAGGGCCGGCAGCGCGGAAGCTGTGACGCGGACCCGCCGGGTTTCGATGTCGGCGGCGAAGCGACCCTCGCGCGGCACGACCCGACCGCGGTTTCCAAGACGGGCCAGGGTTTCGATCAGCGCGGCGACGCCCGGGACGGCGCCCGCAGGCACCACGAGGTCCTGCCCCGGTTCGCGATCGCGCCGTAGCGTGACGCGCGGCCCGCCCGGCCGGCGCTCCAGGGCGACGCGGCGCGCCGATCGGCGCACCGCCTCCGACAGGATCGATCGCAGCCAGTCGACCGCCGGTGCGTCCCGGCGAAGCATCTCGGGCAGCATCGGCCGGATGCCGCGACGCCGGTCCGAGAGGACGAGCAGGTTGTCCCCCGCCGGCCGATGGATCACACCGGGCTCGACCTCGGGGGGGTAGAAGCGCGCCAGCGCCGCCGCGATCGCGGCGGGCGGCCAGATGACCGGATCGACGCGCAATCCCGTCAATTCCTCCACGGCGGGGAGCAGGCGCGGCGCGTCGGCGGACGCCAGCGCCAGGGTCAGGACGCCGTCACCCGCTTCCAGCGGCAGGATGCCGTAATGATGCGCCACGCGTGCCGGGATCAAGTCGACGGGCGGCGACCCCCGCAACGGGGCCTCGAGCCCGGGCCCCAGCGCCTCGAGACTCTCTTGAAGATAGAGGTGAAATTCGGCCGGCGTGACCGAGCCGAGCCGCATCAGATTGAATCCGAGCCGACCGCCACGCTGTCGCTGCTCCGCCAGTCCTGCCTTCAAGCCCTGCCGCGATACCAGGCCCGCTTCGAGCAGCAACTCGCCAAGGAGGCGGCGATCGCGCGGTGCAGTCGTTTCCGGCACGTCAGTCGCCGTCCGGCAGGATCCAGGGGTTGAGGCCGAACTCCTCGCGCAGCCGCTTGGCCATCACCTCGGCAACCGGCCGCTCCCGGTAACGGCCGACGCGCACCCGGTAGGCGACGCGATTCGCCTGCCGCTCCTCGACGATGGTGGCCGGCAGACCGGCCCGCCCGAGCCGATCGCGCAGGCGGCGCGCCGCCGCGACCTCGGTGGTCGCCATCGCCTGCACGACCCAGGCCGAAGCGGCGGG